>CAZBXO010000029.1:0-30463 GCA_964495645.1 uncultured Phenylobacterium sp.
CCGAGGGCGTGCTCGCCTGCGCGGCGTTGAAGTGCGTGGGCGGCCAGTTCCAGGGGCGCCTCGTGTTCCGCAACGCCGACGAGAAAGCGCGGGCGGCGCGGGTGGGGATCACCGACCTCGACAAGAAGTACGACCTGCACGAGATCGTCCGCGCCGACGCCATCTTCGCGGCGACCGGAGTCACCAAGGGCGCGATGCTGGACGGCGTCCGCTACGCAGGCGGGTTCGTGTACACCCACACGATGGTGATGAATTCGGCGACGCGTACGGTGCGTGAAATCCGGATGAAACGGCCGGCCTAGATTCTCCGGGAGCCCGGGGAGGATTCATGAGCCGTTTTCCACGCGCCGCCGGCGCGCTCGTTGCTGCGGTGTCGATCGCCTTGGCCGGCGCTGCGCCCGCCACGCGAGTGACGTCGACGATGCCGATCTACGACCCTGGCAAGTGGGTCTACTGGGGCGGGGACGCCGGCCAGACCCGCTACGCGCCGCTGGACCAGATCAACCTGAGGACCGTCGCGCGCCTGAAGATCGCCTGGCGCTGGAGCGCCGACACCTCCGGCTCGCCGGCCTCGAGCAACTACAAGTCGACGCCGTTGCTGGCGGACGGGGTGCTCTACGTGCCGTGGGTCAACAACGGCATGGCGGCGATCGACGCGGGGACCGGCAAGACGCTCTGGACCTTCGAACCGCAGCCGGTGGAGCTCGCGCCGGGGGCGTCGCTAGCGCCGCGGAGTCTGGCCTACTGGACCGACGGCAAGGAGACGCGGCTGATCCACAACTCGCTGGATGGCCGGCTGATCTCGGTGGACGCGAAGACCGGAAAGGCCGACCCGAAGTTCGGCGGCCGCGGCTGGATCGACCTCAGGAAGAACCTCACCGAGGGCCGGGCGGTCACCGAGGTGCGCTCGGTGTCTCCGGCGATCGTGGTGGGCGACGTGATCGTGGCCCAGGTGATCCCCGGCGGGAACCGCAACAAGGAGGCGACGCCGGGCAACTTCCGAGGCTTCGACGTCAGGACGGGCAAGCTGCTGTGGAGCTTCAACGTCGTTCCTCAGGCCGGGGAGTTCGGCAACGAGACCTGGGAGAAGGAGAGCTGGAAGTACGCCGGGAACTCCGGGACCTGGACGATGATGTCGGCGGACCCCGACACCGGATACGTCTACTTCGCCACCGACACGCCCTCGAACGACTTCGGCGGCGTCGAGCGGCCGGGCGACAACCTCTTCGCCGAGAGCATCCTCGTCCTCGACTCGAAGACAGGGAAGCGCGTCTGGCACTTCCAGACCGTGCACCACGGCATCTGGGACTACGACAACCCCGCCGCGCCGATCCTTCATGACATCGTCAAGGACAGGAAGCGCATCAAGGCCGTCACCCAGCTGACCAAGCAGGGCTTCGTCTTCACCTTCGACCGGCTGACCGGGAAGCCGGTGTGGCCCATCGAGGAGCGCCCGGTTCCGCAGGGCGGCGCGCCGGGCGAGAAGCTGTCTCCCACCCAGCCCTTCCCAACCTGGCCCAGGCCGCTGCAGCCCCAGGGCTACTCGGAAGACATGCTGATCGACTTCACGCCCGAGCTCCGCGCCGAGGCGGTGAAAATCATGCAGCAGTACAACAAGGGCCCGATCTACACGCCGCTGGTCGAGCTGAAGCCAGGCTTGCGCGGCACACTGATCAATCCGGGCTACGGCGGCGGCGCCAACTGGAACGGGGCCGCGCTCGATCCGACCACCAACATCATGTACGTGCCGATCCGCTACAAGCCGAACGCGGCCGGCCTGCAGAAGGGCGACCCGGCGCGGACCAACATGGCCTACGTCCAGTCGGGCAACCACGTGGTCAACGGGCCGCAGGGTCTGCCGATCTTCAAGCCGCCTTACTCCGAGGTGGTCGCGGTGGACATGAACACCGGCCGTCACCTCTGGCGCATCCCGCTCGGCACGGCGTCCGAGCGGATCCGCAACCACCCGGCGCTGAAGGGGCTGAAGCTCGACTTCGACAGGATGGGCATGTTTGACGTGAAGCCCAGCCCGCTCTTGACGAAGTCCCTGTTCTTCCTGGGAGAGTCCGGCAATCTCGCGGGCGGCACGGGCACGGACAAGTTCCGCGCCTACGACAAGCGTGACGGGCGGGTCGTATGGGAAACCCACCTTCCGAGCTTCGTTTCGGCGGCGCCGATGACCTACATGCACAAAGGCCGCCAGTACGTGGTGGTCGCGGTCTCGGGGACCGGCAAGCCGGCGGAGATCGTGGCGCTGACCCTCGACGGCCAGAGCGAAAACGGCCCGGCGCCGGCGGGCGGTGTCGCGGTCGCGGCCGCGCCGCCGTCCTCGACGGCCGCCGCGGCGCAGATCGTGGCCACGCCTGAGGAGTTGGCGCTCGGCAAGACGCAGTACACTGCGCGCTGCGCCGGCTGCCACGGACCGAACGGCCGCGGCGGCTTCGCGCCGGTGCTCACCGGCCGCACCGACTTCGCCAACATCGTGCGCGTGGTCAGCCAGGGGCAAGGCGAGATGCAGGCGCTGGGGGCGTCCATGAGCCCGGCCGAAATCGACGTCGTCGCCAAGTACGTCGTGAAGACCTGGCCGCCAGCCGCGCCGCGCGGGCGTCCGCCCCCACGGGGCGAGAGCGACTACTAGCCCGCCCGGACCGAGGCGCTAGACTGCCCGGACTCGCCGGGAGAGCGGGGCGGGGAGGGCTCGATGAATACGATGCCGCGCGTGCTGGTCGCCGTGCTGTCGCTTGCGCTGGTCGGGGCCTCGGCGGGGCCGCGCGTCACCTCGACGATGACGGCGTACGACCCCGGCAAGTGGGTCTACTGGGGCGGGGACGCCGGCCAGACGCGCTACGCGCCGCTGGACCAGATCAACCTGAGGACCGTCGCGCGCCTGAAGATCGCCTGGCGCTGGAGCGCCGACACCTCCGGCTCGCCGGCCTCGAGCAACTACAAGTCGACGCCGTTGCTGGCGGACGGGGTGCTCTACGTGCCGTGGGTCAACAACGGCATGGCGGCGATCGACGCGGGGACCGGCAAGACGCTCTGGACCTTCGAACCGCAGCCGGTGGAGCTCGCGCCGGGGGCGTCGCTCGCGCCGCGTTCGCTTGCGTACTGGACCGACGGAAAGGAGACGCGGCTGATCCACAACTCGCTGGATGGTCGGCTGATCTCGGTGGACGCGAAGACGGGCAAGGCGGATCCGAAGTTCGGGGGACGGGGCTGGATCGATCTGCGCAAGGGGCTGACCGAGGGGAGGGCGGTCACCGAGGTGCGGTCCGTCTCCCCGGCGATCGTCGTCGGCGACGTGATCGTGACGCAGGTCATTCCCGGCGGGAACCGCAACAAAGAGGCCACCCCCGGCAACTTCCGCGGCTTCGACGTCAGGACGGGCAAGCTCATCTGGTCGTTCAACGTCGTCCCGCAGGCCGGCGAGTACGGCAACGAGACCTGGGAGAAGGAGAGCTGGAAGTACGCCGGGAACTCCGGGACCTGGACGATGATGTCGGCGGACCCCGACACCGGATACGTCTACTTCGCCACCGACACGCCCTCGAACGACTTCGGCGGCGTCGAGCGGCCGGGCGACAACCTCTTCGCCGAGAGCATCCTCGTGCTCGACTCGAAGACCGGGAAGCGCGTCTGGCACTTTCAGACCGTGCACCACGGCATCTGGGACTACGACAACCCGGCCGCTCCGATCCTGCACGACGTCGTCAAGGACGGCCGCCGGATCAAGGCCGCGACGTTGCTGACCAAGCAGGGCTTCGTCTTCACCTTCGACCGGGTGACCGGCAAGCCGGTGTGGCCCATCGAGGAGCGCCCCGTTCCGCAGGGTGGCGTGCCCGGCGAGAAGCTGTCGCCGACCCAGCCGTTCCCGACCAACCCGAAGCCGCTGGTTCGGCAGGGCTATTCGGAGGACATGCTGCTCGACTTCACGCCGGAGCTGCGCGCCGAGGCCGTCGCGATGATGAAGGCCTACAACAAGGGCCCGATCTATACGCCGCTGGTCGAGCTGAAGCCGGGGCTGAGGGGCACCATCATCAGCCCCGGCTACGGCGGTGGGGCCAATTGGAACGGAGCCGCTGTCGATCCGACCACGAACATCATGTACGTGCCGGTCCGCTACCGCTGGACAGCCGCCGGCCTTGTCAAGGGCGACCCGGCGCGAACCAACATGGCCTATGTTCAGTCGGGCAACCACGTGGTCGAGGGGCCGCGCGGCCTGCCGATCTTCAAGCCGCCGTACTCGGAAGTGGTCGCGGTGGACATGAACACCGGTCGCCACCTCTGGCGCATCCCGCAGGGGGCGGCGCCGGACAGTGTGCGCAACAATCCGGCGCTGAAGGGCCTGAAGCTCGACTTCGACAAGATGGGCGCCTTCAACATCAAGCCGAGCCCGCTCCTGACCAAGGAGGTCTTCTTCCTGGGCGAGTCCGGCAACATCTCTCCCGGAACGGGGACCGACTGGTTCCGGGCCTTCGACAAGGCGAACGGGAAGGTGGTGTGGGGCATGCACCTGCCGACCTTCGTCACGGGCGCGCCGATGACCTATATGCACAAGGGCCGCCAGTACGTGGTCGTGGCGGTGTCCGGCGCCGGCAAGCCGGCTGAGTTGATCGCGCTTACCCTCGACGGCATGAGCGAGAACGGGGCCCCGCCGCCCGGCGGTGTGCTGGCTGCGGCCGCGCCGCCATCCTCGACGGCCGCGGTCGCCGCAATCCCGGCCACGGCGGAAGAACTCGCGCTGGGCAAGGCGCAGTTCGCCGCGCGGTGCGCCGTCTGCCACGGGGCCGAGGGTCGCGGCGGCGCGGGACCCTCGCTCACCGGCCGGACCGACCACGCCAATATCGTCCGGGTCTCCGCGCAGGGGCAGGGCGAAATGCCGGCCCTCGGCGGGGCGATGAGCGCCGCGGAGATCGACGCGGTCGCGAAGTTCGTAGTGAAGACCTGGCCGCCGGCCCAGCCGCCCCGACGGCCGGGGCGGGAAGAGGCCGGATGAGCAGCTACGTCCGCACGTGACGCAGCGACTCGCGATACCGAGGGGGCTACATCTCTTCACGTGGGCGGCGCAAACGACATGGCGGACGGCAATGCCGCGTTCGGGTATCTCGGCGTCACGCGCTCGCTCACCGGACGCCTGTGGCGCGAGCGGACGGCCGACCCGGAATTGACGCGGCGCCACCAGCTGGCGCTGGGCCTCTCCGAGCCGCTGGCCCGCGCGCTGGCCTCGCGCGGGATCTGCGAACGGACCGCGCCCGACTACCTCAACCCGACGCTGAAGGCGCTCTTCCCCGACCCGTCCAGCTTCGCGGACATGGACCGCGCCGCCGAGGTGCTGGTGGACGCCGTGGTGCGCCGCCGCCCGGCCTTTGTCTTCGCCGACTACGATGTCGACGGCGCATCGTCCGCCGCCCAGCTGGTGCGCTGGTTCCGCGCGATGGGCGCGGAGCTTCCAATCTACGTGCCTGACCGGATTACCGAGGGTTATGGCCCATCGCCCGCCGCCTTCCGGCATCTCAAGGAACGAGGCGCCGAGCTGGTGGTCACGGTCGACTGCGGCGCGGCGGCCCACGACGCGCTGGCCTGCGCGGCCGAGATCGGCCTCGAGGTCGTCGTGATCGACCACCACCTGATGCGCGGCGAGGCGATCCCCAGCGTCGCGGCGCTCGTGAACCCGAACCGGCCCGACTGCGGCTCCGGGCAGGGGCATCTGGCCGCCGCCGGGGTCACGTTCGTGCTGCTGGCGGCGCTCAACCGCGAGGCGCGCAAGCAGGGGCTCTTCGCCGACCGGGCCGAGCCGGACCTGCGCACCTGGCTCGACCTCGCCGCCATGGGCGCCATCTGCGACGTCACGGCGCTCACTGGCTTCAACCGTGCCCTGGCGGCGCAGGGCCTCAAGGTGATGTCGGGCTGGCGCAACCTCGGCCTGAAGGCCCTGGTCGAGGTGGCGAAGGCCACCGGACCGTCGACGGTCTTCCAGGTGGGCTTCATTCTTGGCCCGCGGATCAACGCTGGCGGCCGGATCGGCCGCGCCGACCTGGGGGCGCGGCTGCTCTCCACCGAAGATCGCGAAGAGGCCGCGGCCCTCGCGGAAGAGCTCGATGCGCTGAACGCCTCGCGCAAGCAGGTGGAGAAGGAGGTCCAGGACGCCGCGATCCGCTCGATCGAGCAGTCCAACGCCGCAGATGCCCCGTGCCTCGTCGTGGCGCAGGACGACTGGCATCCGGGCGTCATCGGCATCGTCGCGGGACGACTGCGCGAGCGCTACCGCAAGCCGGTGATCGTCATCGGCATCGACCGCGCCGCCAACGTCGGCAAGGGTTCGGGCCGCTCCCAGTCTGGCGTGAACTTGGGTCGCGCGGTGCAGGCGGCGTTCGATGAGGGCCTGCTGCTCTCCGGAGGCGGCCATGCCATGGCGGCGGGTCTGTCGGTCCGCCCGGACACCATCCCTGAACTCACCGCCTTCCTCTGCGAGCGCCTCTCCGGCGAACAGGCGATCGCCGCGGCGGAGGACGGTCTGGAGATCGACGCCCTGGTCACGGCCCGCGGCGCCAACCGCGCCCTGTGGAGCGATTTCCAGCGGCTGGCGCCCTTCGGCCCGGGCAACCCGGAGCCCGTCTTCGCCGCCGCGGACATGCGGATCGAACGGCCGATGGCGGTGCGGGGCGGTCATGTCCGCTGTACGCTCACCGACGGATCCGGGGGCAAGCTGAAGGCCGTAGCCTGGCGCGTAGAGAATACCGAGGCCGGCCGGCGGCTGATGGTGGAAGGTGGCGCGGTCCATGTGGCCGGCCGCCTCAAGCCGGATGACTGGAATGGCCGGGAAGGCGTTGAATTCGAGATCGAAGACGTCGCCGATCCCCGCTCGGTCTGACCCCCGCTTGCGTCCCCAAAGGGACGCCGCTATAGAGCGCGCCTCGCGCGACGCGGTCCCTTCGTCTATCGGTTAGGACGTCAGGTTTTCAACCTGAAAAGAGGGGTTCGACTCCCCTAGGGACTGCCACGCGCTCACTATCTTTCGATAGTGGCGCCCCCTTGCCAAAACGCCTGAGACGCGAATTCTCATTGACGCCCCCAGGTGTCGAGAACAGTGTTATAGTCGGCCCTGAAAACCATATTTCGGGGGGTTAGCCGGGCCGAGGGGCGAATGTCTGGTTTGGATTTCGAGCAGGTGGAAGCACCGTTGCCGGTGCGCATCTGCGGTAAGGTAAAGTGGTTCGATTCGGGGAAGGGCTACGGGTTCATCGTGCCGGATGACCCATCTCTGACCGACCTCAAGGACGTGTTGCTGCACGTCACCAGCCTGAGAAGCTCGGGCCGGGAAAGTTGCCTGGAAGGCTCCACCATCACCTGCGACGTCGTCCGCCGGCCCAAGGGCTGGCAGGTCGCGGAGGTCGTCGAGCTCGACGAGAGTTCGGCCACGCCGGCCGAGCGTCGCGGAACGGAGTCGCTGCGCCGGGCCGATGGACCAGGCTTTGTCACGGCCCGGCCCACGCGCCGGCCGCTGGCGGCCACCGGCCCGCTCGAGAAGGCCAAGGTGAAGTGGTTCAATCGCGCCAAGGGCTACGGCTTCGTGGTCCGCGATTCCGAGCCAGGCGACATATTCGTGCATATCGAGACCCTGCGCCGCGGCGGGCTCGAGGACCTGCAGCCCGGCGAGAACGTGATGGTCCGGTTCGCCGAGGGCCCGAAGGGTCTTGTTGTGGCCGAGATCGAAGCGTCTAGTCTGTAGACACAGACCAGACCCCTCGGAGCGCTTCGTGAAACCAACCGACCTCGGCCGGCGCGGCCTGCTGGCGCTGGGCGCCTGCCTGGCGCTCGCGGGGCCGGCGGCGGCCATCCCGCCGATGGACCCTGCCCACTGCAAGGGCCAGCCCGAGCTGAAGCCGCTCGAGCCGCTGCAGGTGATCACGCCGAAGGGCACGTTCCGCTTCCACGTCGAGATGGCGAGGACGGCGATCCAGCAGGAATACGGCCTGATGTGCCGCAAGTCGCTGGCGGCTGACCGTGGCATGCTGTTCGTCTTTCCGCGCGCGACGCCCCAGGCCTTCTGGATGCGCAACACGCTGATACCCCTCGACATAATCTACGTCGCGGCCGACGGCCGGGTGGTGTCGATCGTCAAGCGCGCCCAGCCGCTCAACGAGACGCCGCTGCCGTCGGCCGGGCCGGCGCTGGCCACGCTCGAGCTGGCGGCGGGCCGCGCCGACCAGATGGGCCTGCTGCCCGGCGATCGCATCGTGCATCCGGCCTTCAAGCGTGGCTGAGGAGATCCCGCCGCCGCCGGCGGGCTTCGTCGTGTCCGAGGGTAGGGGGGTCTTCTCGACCCACAACGGACCCTATTTCCACAAGCCCTCCGAAGACGAACGGGTCGAGCAGGCGTTCTTCGCGCTGCCGCGCCATGCGAACAGTCTGGGCCTTGTCCACGGCGGCATGCTGTCGGCCTTCATGGATGGGGTGCTGGCCGGCGCCGTGGGGCGCAAGTCGGGGCAGCCGGGCGTCACCATCCACCTCTCCATCGACTATCTGCACATGGCGCGGGTGGGTGATTGGGTGATCGGCGAGGCCCGCTGCATCCGCGCCACACGCGACGTCGCCTTCGCCGAGGGCCGGGCGCATGCCCGCGGCGTCGACATCATCCGCTGCTCCGGTGTGTTCAAGCTGATGGAGCGGCGGCGCTAGTTTGCTGTTTGGCGGAAACGCCCATATTGGGGGGCCGTCGTCGCTCTCCGGGGCGTAGCGCAGCCTGGTAGCGCATCTGCTTTGGGAGCAGAGGGTCGCAGGTTCAAATCCTGCCGCCCCGACCAGCGACGGCGGGAACTGTAGAGGCTTCGAATGCTCGCGCGCATCTTCCGTCCGTCCAAGACCGCCATGCAGTCGGGCCGCGCCAAGACCAGCGAGTGGGTGCTGGAGTTCGAGCCGAAGGACGCGCGCCGCTCCGACCCGCTGATGGGCTGGACGGTCACCGCCGACACCGAGTCGAGCCAGGTGCGCCTGAACTTCGACACCCGGGAGGACGCGGTCCGCTATGCCGAGACCCACGGACTCGCCTTTCAGCTGGTCGATCCGAAGCCGGCCAAGCGGATCATCAAGGCCTACGCCGACAACTTCGCCTTCAACCGAAGATTTCCCTGGACCCACTGAGGGGATGTTTGGCGAGCATTCCGGGCGGCGAACCGGTATCCACTTCGCCTGAACGTTCACAAGTGCCCGTAGCTCAACCGGATAGAGCATCCGCCTTCTAAGCGGACGGTTGCAGGTTCGAGTCCTGCCGGGCGCGCCATTCTTGGCAAAAATTGGCAAGCGCGGTAGTCTCTTGGCATGGCTACGATGAACATCTCCCTCTCCGACGATCTGCGCGACTTCATCGAGGAGCGCGTGGCGAACGGCGGCTACATGACCAGCAGCGAGTACGTGCGCGATGTGCTCCGCCGCGAGCGGGAACGCGAGAATCTGCGCGCGATGATCGTGGAAGGGGCCCAGTCGGAGCTCGGCCCGGAGGCCAACGAGGCGTACTTCGATGCATTGAGAGAGAGGATCCGCCCCAAGGCCGGCAGATGACGTCCAAGCGGGTTTTCCTGCGAAGCGCCGCTCGTGCGGATGTGGAGGCTGCAACAGATTGGTACATCGTCGAGGCGGGCGATGACGTCGCTCTCCGCTTCGTCGACTCGCTCGACAATGTGCTGGCCATCGTCGGCCAGCACCCCGCGCTGGGTTCGCCGCGCTACGCTCATGTACTGCGTTTCCCGGGACTGCGGTCTCGCAGAGTTCGCGGGTTCCCCTACCTTGTCTTCTACGTGGAGGCTGACGAGCGCATCGAGGTCCTGCGGCTGGTCCACACGTCCCGCAGTATCGCGCGGTGGCTGCTGAGCGCGGACGAGGAACAGTAATGCCCTGGACCCGCCGCTATGAGGAGCCGCACCCCCAGCGGGTGAACCGCTGGCTGGCGCAGAGCGGCGTGTGCTCGCGACGCGAAGCAGAGGCCGCGATCGCAGACGGCCTCATCAGCATCGACGGGGAGCGGGTGGAGGACGCCGGGCGCAAGATCCAGCCGGGCCAGACGCTGACCCTGGCCGACCGCAGCGAGGCCCCGTTCACCGCGATGCTGAACAAGCCGGTCGGCTACATCTCCGCCCATCCGCAGGCTGGCCAGGTCGCGGCCTCGACGCTGCTCACCCGCGGGGCGTTGCAGGGTCCTGGCGAACCCCCGCCGGCGGGTGCGAGCCTGCCGCCGTTGGGTCGCCTCGACCTGGAATCACGCGGCCTGCTGCTGCTCTCCAGCGACGGCGTGCTGGCCAAGGCCGTGATCGGACCGGAGTCGCAGCTGGACAAGGACTACCGCGTGCGGGTGACCGGCCACATCGGCGCGGACACCCTTCGCCAACTTCGGCACGGCCTCTCGCTCGACGGCCGTCAGCTGAAGCCGGCGGACGTCACCGTGGTGGGTACGCAGATGCTGCGGTTCGTGCTGACGGAGGGCCGCAACCGCCAGATCCGGCGCATGTGCGAACTGGTGGGCTTGCGCGTCGTCGACCTGCTTCGCACCCGGCTCGGGCCGCTCGAGCTGGGCGACCTGCCGGAGGGCCGCTGGCGGCCGCTGCAGCCGGCCGAGCGCGAGGCTCTGATCAGAGCGGCGTCCGGTCGCCGCTGAGCCGTAGGGTCCAATCGGCGCGGGCCGGCATTTCCTCGAGGATCCAGCGGGTGATGCGCTCGTAGTGCTGTGTGAAGCGGCCGACGTCCGCTTCGCTCATCCCGTGTCCGGTCCGCTCGCGCAGCTTCGCTTCCTGCTCGGCGCGCCAGGCGTGGACCACCTCGAACCCGGGCGCCTGGAGCAGGACCAGCCGGTCGATCCGTCCGAACAGCTCCTGATAGGGCCCCGCCAACTGGCGGTTCACGAAGCGGCGCCAGATCTCGCGCGGGTCCTCGGTGCGTTCGAGGTCGTTGACAGGCGCCGCGAGCCGCTCATCGGGTTCGGCCTGCGCCCCGACACACCATCCCTCGAACAGAACCACGTCGACAGGGCCTTCCACCGTCCGCCAGGCCGACTCTCGTCGCGGCTCGTCCTCGGCCTTGTCGAACCGGGGGATACGGGTGGTCGTCGGCCTCTGCAGATCGTCGAGCACCCGGCAGGCCAGCGCAACGTCGTGGGTGGCGGGCGGTCCGCGGGTGCGCAACAGGGGATGTATGCGCTCGGCCAGCCGCGCCCTCGCGCCACGGCCGAAGTAGAAGTCGTCCAGCGAGACCGCGACGGCGTTCTGGCCCCAGTCCTGCAGCAGCCGCGCCGTGGCGGCGGCGATGGTCGTCTTGCCCGAGCCCTGCGCGCCGCAAAGTCCGACGACGATCGGTCCGCGGGCCCGCGTGCGCCAGACCTGGACCCGCACGGCCAGTCGCCGGCAGACGATCGCAAACGTCTGCCGGAACGTCTCCGGCAGCCGCTCCTCGGCGATGAACTCCGCCAGCCAGTCGTCCACTCGCCCCGGCCCATGAGAGTCAGGCCCGCTCGTGATCGGCAGGACTCGGATCTGTGTAGCGGCGGGTCGGGAACGACGCCAGTCAGGCAAGGGCGGCGTAGGCGTCGAGACCTTTGCGCAGGTCGGCGATGAGGTCGCCGGGGTCCTCGAGGCCGATGGAGAGGCGCATCAGGGGGCCGCCGTAGTTCACGCGGTGGCGACGCACCTTCAGCTGAGGGTCGCACCAGATCGCCAGGCTCTCGAAGCCGCCCCAGGAGAAGCCGAGGCCGAACACCTCCAGCGCGTCGAGAAAAGCCTTGGCCGCAGCGTCGGGCCCGGGCTGGAGCACGAAGCCGAAGAGACCGTTGCCGCCGGCGTAGTCGCGCCTCCAGAGCTCGTGATCCGGACAGCCGGGGAGGGCGGGGTTCAGCACCTGCGCCACCTCCGGCTGGTCCCTGAGCCAGGCGGAAACCGCAAGCCCGCTCTCGCCGTGCCGGGCAAGCCGCACCGGCAGCGTGCGCAAGCCGCGCAGCATCTGGTAGGCGTCCTCACCGGAGACGGCCCAGCCCATGTTGTGCACGCCGTCGATCAGCTGGCGCACCAGCGCCGGGTCGCGCGCCGCCACTGAACCCATGAACACGTCGGAGTGGCCTCCGACATACTTGGTGAGCGCCTGCAGCGACAGGTCGACACCATGTTCCAGCGGGCGGTAGAGCAGCCCCGCTCCCCAGGTGTTGTCGAGCGCGGTCAGGATGTCCTTGGCGCGCGCCAGTTCGGCGATGCGCGCCGCGTCCTGCATCTCGAACGACAGTGACCCCGGGCTTTCCATGAAAATCAGTCGGGTGGCGGCCGCCGCCTCACCGACCAATTGCTCCGGCGGCGTACGCGGGGCGAAGTAGGCCACGTCGACCCCGAAACGCTTCAACACGTGATCGCAGAACCGGCGGATGGGCTTGTAGCAGTTGTCCGCCACCAGAATACGGTCGCCCGCCTTCAGCACGGCCGTCAGGACGCCGGCGATAGCGCCGATGCCCGAGGGGTAGAGGGTGACGCCGACAGCGCCCTCCAGCACCGCCAGCGCCTCCTGCAGAGCGGTCTGGGCGGCGAGGCCCGCGCGGCCATAGGTCAGGATCGCATCGTCGTCGTAGAGCGCGTCTGCGCTCGGCAGCAGCACCGTGGAGCCCTTCTGCACCGGCGGGCCCACCGTGCGCGCCAACGGCCTGGGCGTGCTGCCGGCATGGATCAAGCGGGTCTCGTCGGACATGCAGGGCTCAAGCTGGCGGAAAGCGCCTTCGCCAGTTAGAGCCTCACCTGACCCGCGAGTTCAAGGACGCGCCATGGACCGCCGAACCGCCGTCATGCTGGCCGTCTGCGCAGGGCTCGCGGCCTGCGAGGCCAAACCGCCGGCGCCGGCTGCTCCAGCCGGTCCTCCCGCCAAGATCCTCACGGCCGCTCCGCCCGGCTACAAGCCCGCCGTCAGCCCGACGCTCGTGGCCGTGCGCAAGCGCGGCTATCTGGCCTGCGGGGTCAATCCGGGACTGCCCGGGTTCGCCTTCCCGGACGCGCGCGGAACCTGGCGGGGCTTCGACGTCGACATCTGCCGCGCCGTGGCCGCAGCCGTCCTGGGCGATGCGAGCAAGGTGCGCTTCACGAAGGTGAGCGCCGAAGCCCGCTTCGCCCCCTTGCAAGAAGGCGACGTCGATATCCTGTCGCGCAACACGTCGCAGACCTTTGCCAGGACAGCGGGGCTCGGCGTCACCTTTCCGGTCACGACCTACTATGACGGGCAGGGGTTCCTTGCGCCGCGGTCCCTTGGTCTCAGCAGCGCCCAAGAGTTGGAGGGGGCGAAGGTGTGCGTCCAGGGCGGCACGGTGTCGGCCGACAACCTGAGCGACTGGTTTCGGGTCCGCGGCCTGAAGATCCAACCCGTGCTGGCCGGGTCCGAGGCGGAGGCGCGACGGATGTATGAGACCGAGGCCTGCGACGTGTTCACGGCCGACGTCTCTGCACTCGCGGCCTCGCGTTCTCTGCTCCAGAGCCCAAACGCACACGCGATCCTCGCCGACGTGATCTCCCGCGAGCCGCTGGGGCCGGTCGTGCGCCGGGACGATCCGGTCTGGGCCGAGATCGTGCGCTGGAGCGTCGCGGCGATGATCCTGGCCGAGGATCTCCACCTGACGACCCGCAACGTCGCCGACGTCGCCGACACCACCAACGATCCGGAGACGCGTCGCTTGTTGGGTCGAGAGGGTGACCTGGGTGTGCTCCTGGGTCTCTCGCCGGACTGGGCGTTCCAGGTGATCCGCCAGGTGGGATCGTACGAGGAGGTGTTCCGACGGAACCTGGGCGCCGAATCGGCGCTTCGCCTCGACCGCGGTCTCAACGCGCTTTGGAACGCCCCGAAGCCGGGTCTGCTCTACGCCCCGCCGATGCGCTAGCGGCGCATGACGCAACGCGCGGCGACGTCCAGGCCAAGCTCGGCTTCGCGGATGCGGATCGTGTGCAGCCGGCCGTTGAGCTCCAGCTCCCGGAGCTTCCGGAAGCCCATCCGCTCATAGAAGGGCGCGTTCCACGCCAGCGCCGCAAAGGTCGTCAGGGTGACGGCGCCGAGGCCGCGGGCAGCGGCCAGCTCGAAGACGCCGTTGAGGAGCGCGCGTCCCACGCCCTGGCCCTGGCGGTCGTGGCGGACGGCCAGCTCCCAGAGGTGCAGTGCATCGGCGCAGGCCTGGCAGGTGGCGAAGCCGATCAGGCCGCCATCGTCCTCGGCGACCAGCACCAAGCCGTCGGTCTGGAACGGGAAGTGGACCTCCGGCGCGCTCGGCTCGTCGCCCACGACGGCGTCCTGCGACGATCCGCGGAAGCGTTCAGCCGACGAGCGCTCGATCTCCGGCAGGTGGGCGAGATCGTCGTAGGTGGCGGTACGGATGCGCGTGGATCAGGCTCCGGTGACGATGGGGGTGTCGTGCAGCGCACCCCACTCCGACCAAGAGCCATCGTAGACCGCGACGTCGTCGCGGCCGAGGCGGGCCAGCGCCAAGGCGAGGGTGGCGGCCGTCACGCCCGAGCCGCAGCTGGTGATGATCGGCCGCGTTAGGTCGACGTCGGCGAAGGCCTTCGCGAGATCCGCTGGTGACTTGAGCGTGCCGTCGGGCGCCGTGACATCCGGAAACGGTACGTTCAGCGCGCCGGGCATGTGTCCCGAACGCAGACCGGCACGCGGCTCGGCGACTTCGCCGCGGAACCGGGCGACCGGGCGGGCGTCGATGACCTGCGCCGAGCCGGACGTCAGGGCCTCTGAGACGGTCTGCCGGTCGGCGACGAGCGCCTGGCCTGACGTGGCGGCCACAACCACCGGCGTGGGGGTGGGCGCGTCCGTCTCGACCGGCCGCCCTTCGGCGCGCCACTTCGGCAGGCCGCCATCGAGCACGAAGACGCTGCCGTAGCCCATCTGGCGCAGCGTCCACCACACTCGCGGGGCGGAATAGATGCCGTGCGCGTCGTAGACGACGATCGTGGCGTCGCGTGAGAGTCCCAGCGCTCCGGCGGCTTCCGCGAAGGCTTCGGGCGTCGGCAGCATATGCGGCAGGTCGCTGGTCGAATCGGCGATGGCGTTGATGTCGAAGAAGACCGCGCCTGCGATGTGGCCGGCGTCGTAGCTGTCGCGGCCGTGGCCGGGCTGGCCCACCATCGGCAGGGTGGCGTCGAGCACGCGGATGTCGGCGTCGCCCAAGCGTTCGGCGAGCCAGGCGGTAGTGACGACGGGGTCGGTCACGCCAGCCATGTGGGGACCGGCAGGCCCTTCTCGCTCAGGAAGGGCGGGTTGAAGATCTTCGACTGATATCTCTGGCCATGGTCGGCGAGGATCGTCACGACAGTGTGGCCGGGCCCCATGTCCTTGGCCATCCTGATCGCGCCGGCGACGTTGATCCCGGTGGAGCCCCCCATCACCAGGCCCTCGTGCTCCATCAGGTCGAAGATCGCCAGCAGCATCTCCTCGTCGGAGATGCGGTAGGCCCGGTCGATCTTCAGGCCCTCGATGTTCGCGGTTATCCGGCCCTGGCCGATACCCTCGCTGATCGAGGACCCCTCGGCCTTCAGCTCGCCGTCCGTGTAGTAACTGTAGAGCGCCGCGCCGTGGGGATCGGCCAGACCGATCTGCACGCCGGCCTTGCGGGCCCTGAGCGCCTCGGCGACCCCCGCCAGCGTTCCGCCGGACCCGATCGCGGAAATGAAGGCGTCCACCTTCCCGTCGGTCTGCCGCCAGATCTCCGGACCGGTGGCGTCCACATGCGCCTGACGGTTGGCGACGTTGTCGAACTGGTTGGCCCAGACCGCCCCGTTTGGCTCGCTCGCGTCAAGTTCCGCCGCCAAGCGACCGGAATACTTCACGTAGTTCATTTCGTTGGCGTAGGGCACAGCGTCCACCTCCACCAACTCCGCGCCGTACAGCCGGATGGCGTCCTTCTTTTCCTGGCTCTGGGTGCGCGGGATGACGATGGTGCACTTGTAGCCGAGCGCCTTGCCGACCATCGCCAGGCCGATGCCGGTGTTGCCGGCTGTGCCCTCGACGATCCGGCCGCCGGGCCGCAGAAGCCCTCTCGCTTCCGCGTCGCGGACGATCCACAGGGCGGCCCGGTCCTTCACGGACTGGCCGGGGTTCATGAACTCCGCCTTGGCAAGGACCTCGCAGCCCGTGAGCTCGCTTGCGCGGCGCAGACGGATCAGGGGCGTGTTTCCGATCGCGTCCAGGACGCTTCGCGCAACTTCCATGCCTCGCCTACCTAGGCGGCGCGGCGCGAACCCTCAAGCCTTGGCCAGGCTGAGTTGAACGACGTCGGTGCGCTCCGTGCGGAAGCCGGCCTCGCAATAGGAGAGGTAGAAGCGCCACAGCTTGCGGAAGCGCTCGTCGAAGCCGAGCTTGCGGATTTCCTCCCAAGCCGCCTCGAAGCGCCGGGCCCATTCGGCCAGTGTGTCGGCGTAGTGGTGGCCAAAGCGGTTGATGCCGGACCAGGCCAAGCCCGCCGCGTCGGTCTCGGCGCGCAGTCGCTTCTCGGAGGGCAGCATGCCGCCCGGGAAGATGTACTTCTGGATGAAGTCCGGATTGGCCCGGTAGTGGTCGAACAACTCGTCGCGGATGGTGATGATCTGCAGGCCGGCGCGTCCGCCATGGGTCAGGCTTTCGCGCACCTTGTTGAAGTAGGTGGGCCAGTAGCGCTCGCCCACTGCCTCGAACATTTCGATCGAGGCCACGCGGTCGAACTTGCCCTCGAGGTCGCGGTAGTCGACGAGGCGGATGTCCGCCCGCTCGTTCAGTCCGTTCTCGAACATCCGCTGCTTGGCGAACCTGTACTGCTCCTCGGAGATGGTGATGGCGGTGACCTTGGCGCCCACCTCCTTGGCCGCGAACTCCGCGAACCCGCCCCAGCCGCAGCCGATCTCCAGCACGTGGTGATCCGGGTGCAGCGCCATGCCCTCCGCGAGGTTGCGGTATTTGCGCGTCTGGGCGTCGAACAGCGGCTCGCCTGGGTGGCCGAAGGTCGCGGCCGAATAGGTCATCGTAGGGTCGAGCCAGCGCGAGTAGAAGGCGTTGCCCAGGTCATAGTGGGCCATGATGTTCTTCTTGGAGCCCGAACGGCTGTTGGCGCGCAGAAGCACGTGCTGCAGGGCGTTGAAGAAAGCGACCAATGGGCTCCCGAAGGCGACACGCTCGAAGCGGGCGAAGTTGGACGCCAGGACCTCGAGCACCGCCGACAGGTCCGGAGAGTCCCACTCGCCCGCCATGTAGGCTTCGCCGAACCCGATCGTGCCGGAGCGCAGCGTACGGTTCATGAACTTGTAGTCGTGGACGATCAGGCGGGTCTCGAGGCCGGGATTCGCGCCTTGGAGCCGGATTTCCCGCCCGTCGGGCAGCACGAATGTCATCGCGCCGGTGTTCCAGTTTCGGATCATCGTCCGCGCGGCGGTCCTGAACGCCAGCGGCGTGCCCCGGAGGTCCGGCAGGCTCATATGCGCTTCCCCCGAAACGTTGGCCTCATCATAACACCCAAGAATCGGGACACTCCACCCACATACGGGCAAAGCAACGTGGGCGGAGGCGCCGCCACACCTCTGAATCGGCTTGAGAACGGCCGCGAGCCGCGCGACAGGTGAGCCGTGATCGAGCCGAACGCCACCATCGAGATCGCTACGGGCGAAGGCCGCGCCCTGCGCATAGGCAACTCCGAGCGCCTGAGCCTGATCGCCGGCCCCTGCCAGATGGAGAGCCGGCAGCACGCGCTGGAAACCGCCCACGCGTTGAGGGAAATCGCGACGCGGCTTGGCATAGGGCTGATCTACAAGACCTCCTTCGACAAGGCGAACCGGACGTCGGTCAACACGGCGCGCGGAATCGGACTGGCCGACGCATTGCCGATCTTCGCCGAGATTCGCGACGTGACGGGCCTCCCGACGCTGACCGACGTCCATACGGAGGAACAATGTGCGCAGGCCGCCGATGCGGTCGATGTCCTGCAGATCCCCGCCTTTCTCTGTCGGCAGACGGATCTGCTGCTGGCGGCGGGCCGCACCGGCAAGGCGGTCAACGTGAAGAAGGGACAGTTCCTTGCCCCGTGGGACATGCGCAACGTCATCGACAAGGTGCTGAGCACCGGCAATCCGAACGCGATGGCTTGCGAACGGGGCGCCTCGTTCGGCTACAACACCCTTGTTTCCGACATGCGCGCATTGCCGATCATGGCGCAAATCGGCTGTCCGATCGTCTTCGACGCCACCCATTCGGTGCAACAGCCGGGCGGGCAGGGGACCACTTCTGGAGGTCAACGCGAGTTCGTCCCGGTGCTCGCGCGGGCGGCCGTGGCCGTCGGCGTGGCCGCGGTGTTCATCGAGACCCATCCGGATCCGGATCGGGCGCCGTCCGACGGGCCAAACATGGTCCCCCTGGCGCAACTCGAGCCGCTGGTGGCCGAGCTCCTGGCGTTCGACAAGCTGGCCAAGGCTCGACACGCCCCAGCTTGACCCCGGCGCGCCCGCGTCCCACACCCGCGCCCATGGACCTGGCCGCCCTCCAGCGCCTGCTCGGCGACGTCCCCGGCAAGCGGGTCGCCTGCGTTGGCGACCTGATGGTCGACCGCTTCGTCTACGGTTCGGTCAGCCGGGTGTCGCCCGAGGCGCCCATCCCGGTGCTCAAGCGGCAGCGCACGCTGATGATGCTGGGCGGCGCCGGCAACGTGGCCCGCAACGTCGCGGCCCTCGGGGG
This sequence comes from uncultured Phenylobacterium sp., assembly GCA_964495645.1. Classification (GTDB taxonomy): domain Bacteria; phylum Pseudomonadota; class Alphaproteobacteria; order Caulobacterales; family Caulobacteraceae; genus Phenylobacterium. The sequence continues at coordinate 18,703 of CAZBXO010000029.1, forward strand.
CTCGGCGGCCCTCGTCGGCCTGGTCGGCGGCGACGGCATCGCCCACGAGGCCTCCGGCCTGGTCGGCGCCGAGGAGCCCGCGATCGAGGGTTATCTGGTCACCGATCCCTCGCGGCCCACGACGCTCAAGACCCGTTTCGTCTCCGGCGGCCAGCAGCTGTTGCGTGTCGATCTCGAGGAGAGTCGCCCGGTCGAGGGCGAGGTTGAGCAGCGGCTGATCCGCACGCTTAAGGACGCCGCGCGCGGCGCGGGGGTCATCCTGATTTCCGACTACGGCAAGGGCGTTGTCACCGACGCGGTGATCGCAGCGGCGCGCGAAAGCGCCGCCCGGGTGATCGTGGACTCCAAGGCCCGATCCTTTGCCCGCTACGGCGACATCGACCTCGTGAAACCCAACGCCGCCGAGCTCGCCTACGCCACCGAGCTGCCTACCGAGACCGACGCGGAGATCGAGGCGGCGCTCGCCCGCGCGCTGGAGCTCTGGGCCGCGAAAGGCGTGCTGGCGACGCGGGCCGGGAAGGGCCTGTCGCTGGCGCTCCGCGGCCAGTCGGTGCGTCATTTCCCGACCGAGGCGCGCGAGGTTTTCGACAGTTCAGGCGCGGGCGACACCACGCTCGCAGCGCTGGGCCTGGCGCTGGCGGCCGGCGCCTCGATGGACGACGCCATCGCCTTTGCCCAGCTGGCCTCCGGCGTGGCGGTCGGCAAGGCCGGCACCGCCACGGTCTCCGCCGACGAAGTGTTGGAGGCCCAGCTTCTGGCCCACAGGACGCCCGCCGAGGCCAAGATCGCCACGCCGCAGCGGATGGCTGAGGAGGTGGCCCGCTGGCGCGGCCAAGGGCTGCGGATCGGCTTCACCAACGGCTGCTTCGACGTGCTGCACCGCGGCCATGTGGCCTACCTCGCCCAGGCGAAGGGCTGGTGCGACCGCCTGATCGTCGGCCTCAACTCCGACGCCTCGGTGCGGGCGCTGAAGGGGGAGGGGCGACCGGTCAACGACCTGGAGTCCCGCGCCCTTGTGCTCGCCGGTCTGCGCAGCGTCGACCTGGTCGCGCCTTTCGACGAGGCGACACCGGTCAAGCTGATCGAAGCCGCGCGGCCCGACGTCCTGATCAAGGGCGCGGACTACACAGAGGACCAGGTCGTGGGCGGCGATCTCGTCAAGTCCTGGGGCGGCGAGGTGCGGCTGGCCGACCTCGTGGACGGCTACTCCACCACTGCCGCGATCGCCCGGCTGACGGCGAAGGAACCCACATGACCCGCCGCATCGTCTTCGTCACCGGCGGCGCGGGCTTCATCGGCTCCAACATCGTCGCGAAGCTTGCCGAGGACCGCGCGCTCGACATCGTCGTCTGCGACCGCCTGCGCGCGGCCGAACTCGGCAAGTGGCGCAACCTCTCCAAGCACCCGATCGGCGACTTCGTGGCCCCGGACGACATGTTTGATTGGCTGGAGAAGCGCTGGCGCGACGTGGAGCTGGTGGTCCACATGGCGGCCATCTCGTCGACCACGGAGCCGGACGCCGACAAGATCATCCACTCCAACTTCACGCTCTCCCGCGACCTCTTCCGCTGGTGCGCCGACCGCCAGCGCAGGCTCATCTACGCCTCGTCGGCAGCCACCTACGGCTCCGGCGAACACGGCTTCGACGACGACAACGGCTACGAGGCGTTGGCTGCGTTGCGGCCGCTCAACACCTACGGCTGGTCTAAAGCGCTGTTCGACGTCTTCGCCGCGCGCCAGGCCGCTCGCGACTATGCCCCGCCCCAGTGGGTGGGTCTCAAGTTCTTCAACGTCTACGGCCCCAACGAGGCGCACAAGCACGAGATGAAGTCGGTGGCCGCCCAGATCTGGCCGCACGTGCGCGAGGGACACGGCATCCAGCTGTTCAAGAGCTACCGGCCCGACGTGCCGGACGGGGGCCAGAAGCGCGACTTCGTCTATGTCCGCGACGCCGCCGACGTGACGCGCTGGCTGCTCGAGAACCCGCAGGTGAACGGCATCTACAACCTGGGTTCCGGCCAGGCGCGCACCTTCGAGGAGATGGCGCGGCTGGTCTTCCAGGCGGCCGGCAAGAACGCCCGGATCGACTACACGCCGATGCCGCCGGCGATCCGCGACAAGTACCAGTACTTCACAGAGGCCCGGATGGATCGGCTCGCGGCCGCCGGGTATCCGAAGCCGATGACCTCGCTGGAGGAGGGGATCGGAGAGTACGTCACTCGGTACCTTTCCAGGCCGGACCCCTACCGCTGAGATGAGTGAGCCGCCCAAGCGCCTCAGGCGATGGATGCCATGGGCCATCGGCGGCGCAGTGCTGGTGCTGGCGGCAGCCATCGTCATCTTCTGGGACGATGTGATGTCGACGGCGCTGGACCCAAAGGTGCCGTTCCAGACCTACCGCCCGCCGGCCGGGCCCGACTATGCGCAGGACGCCGCGTGGGCGCTGCGCCCGCGGCCTGGCGAGACAGCGCCGGCGGACATCTTCTTCCTGGCCCCGACCACCTACGACGGCGGCGAGAACTGGAACGCACCTCTGGACGATCCCAAAGCCGGCCGGCTGTTCCGCGAGGTGATGGCCCCCAACTACGTTGGCCCGTTCGTCAGCGTGGGGCGGATCTTCGCGCCGAAGTACCGGCAGGCCAGCCTCTACACCCAGCTCACCCTGCGAGAGGACGCCCGCGAGGCCCGCCAGTTCGCCTACCGCGACGTCCGGGAGGCTTTCCGCGCCTATGTTCAGCGTGACAACGGCGGGCGCCCATTCTTCATCGTCGGCGTCGAGCAGGGCGGCACGCTGGCGCTACGGCTGCTCAGCGAGGAGGTGGCCCAGTACCCGGCGCTGCGCGACCGCCTGGTGGCGGCCTACCTGATCGGCGCGGTGGCTCCGGCCGACACGCCGCCGATCCCGCCCTGCATGCAACGCGCACAGGCGGGCTGCCTGGCGGCCTGGGCGCGGGCCCGGGAGGACGACTTCGAGTTCGCCCAGCAGCTGCTGGCACGCGCGCTGGTCTGGAACGACCGCGGCGAGCTCGTGAACCTCCATCCCAGGCCTGCCCTCTGCTTCAACCCGATCCTGGGGGCCGTCACCGAGCAGACCGCGCCAGTCCGGGCCCACCTGGGCGCCGCCAACGCCACCGGCCTGGAGTGGGGCGCGCGGCCGGCTTTCCTGCCGCGGCAGGTCTCGGCGAAGTGTGAAGGCGGGGTGCTGAAGGTGAGCCGGCCGAAGTCCGCCTCCTTGCAGGTCACGGGCGGTTGGGCGCAGCGGCGCAAGGCGGCCGGCTTCAACCTGTTCTACGCCGACGAGGAAGCCGACGCGAAAGCGCGTCTGGCGGCGTGGCGCGCGCGGCGCCAAGCTCAACCGTCCTGAGGAGACAAACGCCCATGCCCGCCGACAACCGCCAGATCCTGCTGGAACGCCTGCCCGGCGGGGAGAAACTGTCGCCCGCCCATTTCGGGATGCAGACCATCGAGCGGCCCTCGCCCGGCGAGGGCGAGGTGCTGGTGAAGACCCGCTATGTCTCGCTGGATGCCGCAAACCGAGCCTGGATGCAGGGCGCGACCTATCGCTCGGCGCTGGAGTCGGGGCAGGTGATGGCCGGCGGCGCGCTGGCCGAGGTGGTGCAGTCGAACGTCCCGCACCTGGCGCCGGGCGACAAGGTCTGGGGAGAGACCGGCTGGCAGGACTACGCAGTGCTCTCCGGCAAGCGGCTCTCGAAGTTGCCGAACCTCGAGCCCGAGACGCATCTGGCCAGCGTCTACGGCATCGCCGGCCTGACGGCGTACTTCGGCCTGCTCGAGTGCGGCCAGCCCAGGGCCGGGGAAACTGTCGTGATCTCGGCCGCCGCGGGTTCGGTCGGCACGATCGTGGGCCAGATCGCCAAGATCAAAGGCTGCCGCGTGATCGGCATCGCCGGCGGCGAGGACAAGGGCCGGTGGCTGACCGAGGAGCTCGGGTTCGACGCCGCCGTCGACTACAAGACCCCCGACTTCAAGCGCCGCCTGCGCGCCGAGGTCCCGGACGGAATCGACGTCTATTTCGACAACACCGGCGGCGACATCTTCGAGGCCTGCCTCTTCGCGATGAAGAACCATGGCCGCATCGCCTGCTGTGGGGCGCTCTCGCAGTACGACGGAGCCCCGCCGCCGCACGGGCCGCGCGGCATTCCGGGCCTGATCGTCACCAAGCGCCTGACGCTGAGGGGCTTCGTGGTGATGGACTTCGCCGCCCAGAACGAGAAGGCGCTGGCCGACCTCCAGGGCTGGGTCGCCTCGGGCCAGCTCAAGGTCACCGAAGACATCGTCGACGGCCTGGAGAACCTCCCGAACGCACTCATCGATCTCCTGGCGGGGGGTAACCGCGGCAAGCGGATGGTGCGGGTCTAACCCGCGTCCTTCAGGGCCATTCCGGCCTTCCAGTCGAACAGCTCCTGCAGGACTTGCAGCGCCTTGCCGCGCTCGGACTTCAGCTCCGGGTCGCGCGTCATGATCAGGCGCGCGTCGTCGCCAGCCGCGGCGATCAGGTCGCGGTGGGCGAAGGGATCGACGAAGACATAATCCGGGAAGCCCGACTGCCGCAGGCCCAGGGCGTCGCCCCCGCCGCGCAGCTCCAGGTCCCGCTCGGCGATGGCGAAGCCATCGTCGGTGCGGCGTAGGATGTCGAGCCGCTGCTGCGCCGTTTCGGAGAGCGGCGGGTCGTAGAGCAGCACGCATGCGCTCTCTCGCCGTCCGCGCCCCACCCGGCCGCGGAGCTGATGCAGCTGGGCCAGGCCGAAGCGCTCGGCCTGCTCGATCACCATGATCGTCGCGGTGGGGACGTTGACGCCCACCTCGACGACCGTGGTGGCCACCAGCACCGACAGCCGCCCGTCGGCGAAGTCCGCCATCACCGCGTCCTTCTCGGCCCCCGCCATCTGGCCATGGACGAGGCCGACGCTGGCGCCGAGCACCTTCTTCAGCTCGGCGGCGCGCTTCTCGGCCGCCGCCAGATCGCTCACTTCCGACTCCGAGACCAGTGGGCAGATCCAGAAGGCCTGGGCGCCCGACGCCGCGACCTCGCGTAGCCTCGCCTCGACTTCCGGCAGGCGCGTCATCGGCACGGCGCGCGTCGCCACCGGCGTGCGGCCGGGCGGCTTCTCGTCGATGCGGCTGACGTCCAGATCGCCGTACATCGTCAGCTCGAGGGTCCGCGGGATCGGCGTCGCCGACATGGCCAACAGGTGGACGCCGTGGCCTTTGGCCTGCAGCCGCTGGCGCTCGGAGACCCCGAACCGGTGCTGCTCGTCGATCACCGCCAACTCCAGGCGATGGAAGGCCACCTCGTCCTGGAAGAGCGCGTGCGTGCCGACGGCCACCTTCACCGACCCCGACGCCAGCGCCCGCAGCTTCTCGGCCCGGCCCGCGCCCTTGTCGCGGCCGGTGAGCAGGACCACCTCGACGCCGTGCGCCCCCAGCGGGCCCGCGATGGTCTCGAAGTGCTGCCGCGCCAGGATTTCGGTCGGCGCCATCAGCGCGCTCTGGCCGCCGGCCGCGGCGACGTCGGCCATGGCGCACATGGCGACCACCGTCTTGCCGGAGCCCACGTCGCCCTGCACCAGCCGGCTCATCCGTTCGCCCGAGCGGAGGTCGCCGCCGATCTCGGCCAGCGCACGCACCTGGGCTCCGGTGAAGGCGAACGGCAGGTCGGCGCGGAGTTTCTCCGAGATATCGCTGGCGTGGACTTTGGCGGCCGGCTCGCGTCGCCGGGCGGCCTTGCGCTGCGCCATGGCGAGCTGATGCGCCAGCAGTTCGTCGTAGGCCAGCCGGCGCTTGTGCGGGCTGAGTGGGCCAAGATCCGCCTCGGCCTCGGGCTCGTGCATGCGCGACAACGCCGTGCGCCAACTCGGGAACCCCTGCCGTTGCAGGAAATGGGGATCCTGCCATTCGGGCATCTCGGGCGTGCGCTCGAGCGCGTCGAGCACAAAGGTCCGCACCCGACGCGCCGGCAGGCCCTCGGTCGCAGGATAGATGGGCTCCAGCTCGGGAATGCTGGCCGCTTCGGCCGGTGCGATGAGATAGTCCGGGTGGACCATTTGGCGGCCGAACTTGTCGTCGCCGACCCGGCCGGAGACGATGCGCTTGGCTCCCACGGGGTGGCGCTTCTCCAGGGCGTCGGCGAAGCGGCCGAAGAAGACGAGGCTGATCAGGCCGGTCGCGTCCGACGCGCGGATCCGCCAGGGCTGCGCCTGGCTGCGCGGCCGCTGATGCTCGAGGATCGAGACCTCGAAGGTCATGATCTCGCCGTCGCGCGCCGCCGACAGCACGCCGGGCGTGCGCCGCACCAGCGAATGCGGCTGCAGCCAAACGACGTCGCGGACCTTCGGGCCCGCCACCTTCTCGAGCAGAGGCGCAAGACGGCCGCCCACGCCCTTCAGCGTGGTCACCGGGGCGAACAACGGGAACAGAATCTCCGGCCGCATGCGGCAAGAATAAGCCGGCGCATCGCCTCCCGTCGCGGTGAGCGTTATGGTGCCGCCAAGGGGCGATGAGTCGCCGGGCGACGACACGAACGGAGAGCGCGATGCGCCATGCCATGCCGATATTGGCTGTGACCGCGGCGGTCTTCCTCGCGAGCGGATGCGATCGGCTGAAGGGGGATGCGGGCGCGAAGGGGCCTGTTGCGGCCACCGTCGACGGCGAGAAGATCACGGTCAGCGACCTCCAGACGGAATTGAAGGCCAACGGGGCCGCCCAGCCGGACAATCCTGAGGTTCAGAAGCTGGCGCTGCAGCGCGTCATCGCACGCAAGCTCCTGGCCAAGTACGCCAAGGAGAAGGGGCTGAGCGACACGGCAGAGGCAAAGGTGATGGAGGCCGCCGCGCTGGAGACCCTGGCCGCCACGCTTGCGCAGCGTGACGCCGTCGACAAGATCGCGGCGCCCACCGACGCGGAAGTCAGCGCGTTCGTGACCGAGCATCCTGAGATGTTCGCCAAGCGGACGATCTACCTGGTCGAGGCCGTCACCTTGGACAAAGCCCCGGACGCGGCCCTGGAGGAAGCGCTCAAGCCGGTCGACGACTACGGCGATGTGCTCAAGGTGCTGGACGATCGAAAGGCCACCTACAAGCGGGGGCAGACGCAGCTCGACACTCTGCAGATGGATCCGAAGCTCACGGCCCAGATCGGGGCCCTGAAGCCGAACCAGGCCTTCGTGCTGCCGACGCCGCCCACGGTCGCGGTCGCGCGAATCCAGGCCTCGCGCGTGCAGCCGCTCGTCGGCCCCCAGGCGCTGCAGGTGGCCCGGCAGATCCTGACCAACCAGCGCCGGAACAAGGCTGCCGACGATCGGCTGAAGGGCCTCATGAAGGCGGCGGAGTCGAAGATCACCTACGGCGCAGGCTTCGCGCCGCCGAAGCCGGCGACCTGAGCCAGAAAATCGCTGGCGGCTGACTGGCGCCCCCGCCGGGGTCGCTCTATATCGCCAAGCCTCCATGACTGCGGACGATGCTCGGCTGAAGAAGCTGAAGCTGCGCGCCTGGCGGCGCGGCTTCCGGGAGGCGGACCTGATCCTGGGCCCGTTTGCGGACAAGCACGTCCCGACATTCAGCGAATCCGAGCTCGACTGGTTCGAGCGGCTGCTCGAACAGCCCGACCAGGATCTCTATGGCTGGATCCTCGAGCGGGTCCCCACGCCGGCGCAATTCGACGGCGAATTGATGAATCGTCTCAAGGCGTTCCGGGACGAAGTTTATTCAGGAGGTCCGCCCCATGGCGGATGACGCCGCGCGGCCGACGTCGGCGGCCCAGCTACGCCGCGTGTCCGACGATCCCGGCCGTCTTGACCTGGTCGGCGCGCCGGAAGGGTTCGACGCGCTGGTCATGGCCGATGTGGTCAAGGCGCGGAAGGGCCTCTCGGTCTTCGTCGCCCGGGACGGCGCGCGGTTATCGGCGTTCGTCGACGCCTTCCGCTTCTTCGCCCAGGGTTTCGAGGTCCTGCAGTTCCCGGCCTGGGATTGCCTGCCATACGACCGGGTCGGTCCCTCGGCCGGCGTCGCCGCACAGCGCATGGCGACCCTCTCGCGGCTGGCCGGTGGGCTCGACGACAAGCCGAAGCTCCTGGTCACCACCGTCCCGGCCCTCGTCCAGCGGGTTCCGCCCATTGCGGCCGTGAAGCGCGCCGGCTACGGCGCCAAGCCGGGCAACGCCGTCGAGATAGCCGATCTCGAACGCTACTTCGCCGTCAACGGCTACAGCCGGGCGTCTACAGTATCCGAGCGTGGCGAGTTCGCCATCCGCGGCGGGGTGATCGACGTCTTCCCGCCGGCCGCCGAGGAGCCGGTGCGCCTGGATCTGTTCGGCGACACGCTCGAGTCGATCCGCGGCTTCGATCCGGAGACCCAGCGCTCGACCCGGCAGCTGAAGGAGGTGGCGCTGCTGCCGGTCAGCGAGGCCTTGCTCGATGCCGATGCCGTCAAGCGCTTCCGCGCCGGCTATCTCGAGGCGTTCGGCGCGCCGGGAGACGATCCGCTCTACGCCACCATTTCCGAGGGCGGTCGCCGGGCCGGCATGGAGCACTACCTGCCACTCTTCTACGGCGAGCTGGCGACCCTCTTCGACTACCTGCCCAAGGATAGCCTGATCGCCCTCGATCACCTGGCGCGGGACGCCCGCGATGAGCGCCTCGCGGTGGTGGAAGACGCCTACGACGCCCGCGCCCAGACCGAACGGCGGGTTCATTACCACCCGCTGGAGCCCACCCGACTCTATCTCGACAAGGACGAGTGGAACGATCGGCTGGCGAAGCGTCCCACGCGCCGGTTTTCCGCCTTCAACGAGGCCGGGGGCGAGGCCGTGGTCGACATGGGCGCGCGGCAAAGCCGCGACTTCGGGCCGGAGCGGAAGCTCGACAGCGTCAATCTCTTCGAAGCCACGGTCGACCACGCGAAGAAGCTCTCGTCGGCGGGCAAGCGGGTGCTGTTCGCTTCCTGGTCTGAAGGCTCATCGGACCGCCTGTCTCACATGCTGGGCGATCACGGGCTGAAGGGCCTGAAGCTGGCGCCCTACTGGGACGCCGCCCGGGCCGCCGATCCGAAGATCCCCCAGCGCGTCGTCCTGCCGCTCGACCACGGCTTCGAGACCGCGACCCTGGCGGTCATCGCCGAGACGGACATCCTGGGCGACCGGCTTGCGCGGCCGCGCAAGCGGCGGCGAGCGTCCAACTTCCTTGCCGAAGCGTCGGCGCTGACTCCCGGCGACCTCGTCGTCCACATCGACCACGGCATCGCCCGCTACGAGGGCTTGAAGACCCTGGATGTCCAGGGCGCGCCGCACGATACCCTGGAACTGCAGTACGGCGGCGAGGCCAAGCTCTACCTGCCGGTCGAGAACATCGACCTCCTCACCCGCTATGGCGCCGACTCCGAGGGCGTGCAGCTGGACCGCCTGGGCGGGGCGGCGTGGCAAGCGCGCAAGGCGCGCGCGAAGGAGCGGCTGCGCGAGATGGCCGACGGCCTCATCCGCATCGCCGCCGAACGCGCCACCAAGGAGACGGACCCCGTCGCGCCGCCGAGCGGCCTGTTCGACGAATTCTGCGCCCGCTTCCCCTACGAGGAGACCGACGACCAGCTGGCCGCCATCGGCGATGTGCTGGAGGATCTGGGCGCGGGCCGACCGATGGATCGCCTGATCTGCGGCGACGTGGGCTTCGGCAAGACCGAGGTGGCGCTGCGCGCGGCCTTCGTGGTCGCCATGAGCGGGCAGCAGGTGGCGGTCGTGGCTCCGACCACGCTGCTCGCCCGACAGCACTTCAAGACGTTCACCGAGCGGTTCGAGGGGTGGCCCGTCCGCGTTCGTCGTCTTTCCCGCCTGGTGCCGGCCAAGGAGGCCGCCGAGGCCCGTGAGGGCCTGGCCGGGGGCGAGGTCGAGATCGTCATCGGCACCCACGCGGTGCTGTCCAAGCAGGTTTCGTTCAAGGCGCTGGGCCTGGTGATCGTCGACGAGGAGCAGCACTTCGGCGTCAAGCATAAGGAGAAGCTCAAGGAGCTGCGCGCCGACGTCCATATGCTGACGCTGACCGCAACGCCGATCCCGCGGACCCTGCAGATGTCGCTCTCCGGCATCCGCGAGATGTCGATCATCGCCACGCCGCCGGTCGACCGGCTAGCGGTCCGCACCTACATCACCCCGTGGGATCCGGTCGTGATCCGCGAAGCGCTCCTGCGTGAGAAGTACCGCGGCGGTCAGGCCTACTTCGTCGCCCCGCGCATCTCCGACCTGCCGGAATTGGAGCGCTTCCTGCGCGAGCAGGTCCCGGAAGTGAAATTCGTGGTCGGCCACGGACAGATGGCGCCGACGCAGCTCGAGGAGGTGATGAGCGCCTTCTACGACGGCCAGTATGACGTGCTGCTCTCGACGACGATCGTGGAGAGCGGCCTCGATATCCCGACGGCGAATACGCTCATCATCCACCGGGCCGACATGTTCGGCCTGGCGCAGCTCTACCAGTTGCGGGGCCGGGTCGGGCGCTCGAAAGCCCGCGCGTACGCCTACCTGACGACGCCGGCGGAGAAGCAGATCACGCTCTCCGCCGAAAAGCGGCTGAAGGTGCTGCAGTCTCTGGACAGTCTGGGCGCCGGCTTCCAGCTGGCCAGCCACGACCTGGACATCCGCGGCGGCGGCAACCTCCTGGGCGAAGAGCAGTCCGGCCACATTCGCGAGATCGGCGTCGAGCTCTACCAGCAGATGCTGGAGGATGCCGTGAACGAGCTGAAGGCCCGCGCCGGGGCCGAGGCCGTCGCAGACCGGGGCTGGTCGCCGCAGATCAATACCGGCGCGGCGGTGCTGATCCCCGAGGCCTATGTGCCGGACCTCAACGTCCGCCTGGCCATATACCGACGGATCTCAGACGCCGAGAAGGCGCAGGATCGCGAAGCGCTGGCCGCTGAGCTGATCGACCGGTTTGGCCCGCTGCCTCTCGAGGCCGACCAACTCCTCAAGGTCGTGGCCATCAAGGGTCTCTGCCGGGAGGCGAACGTCGCCAAAATCGACGTCGGGCCGAAGGGCGCTGTGGTGACCTTCCGTGACGATCAATTCTCGAACCCGGCGGGCCTGGTCGAACTGGTCCAGCGCCAGTCTGCCCTCTGGCGTCTGCGTCCCGACCACAAGGTCGTGGTGAAGGGTGAATGGGAGACACCGCAGCAGCGCCTGGCGGCGGCGGAACAGGTCCTGAGCCGCCTGGCGACGCTCGTCTAGGGCTGGCTCGGCCATTCGCCGGACTTGCGTAAGCGAAGACGCAGGAATGCGCCGATCGGCTTCCGGATTCGATCACCCGGGGTGAACTCGCCGCACCCCGTCGACAACGACAGTCTTGCAACACGGCCATTGAGGTCCATGCTCACCCCGGGAACACCCTGGGGAGGCGACCCGTCATGAAGCTTCCGGTCCTGTTGGCCCTGGCGGCGCTGGCGTCCATTCCGGCCGCCGCGCGTGCGGACGAAGAAGATGTGCGCGCCGATGTGCGATGCATCGTAGCGATGTACGGCCTGATGAACGACGACAAGCTCGCGGCCAACGCCTTCTGGGCGGCGGCCTTCTTCACGGGCCGGCTCGAGGGTCGCGACCCAAAGTTCGACGTGAGCGCCGCGGTCAAGCTGGAGACGACCAAGATGCGGCAGTCCGACCTGCGGCACGAAATGCAGCGCTGCGGCGACGAGGCCAAGGTTCGTTCGACCATGCTCCTCACCACGGGCACCGAGCTGAAAAAGGGCGCCGCGATGCGCCGCTAGGCTAG
>CAZBXO010000030.1:0-29166 GCA_964495645.1 uncultured Phenylobacterium sp.
CTCGATGCGGGCGATCAGTTCGGCGAAGGCATAGGGCTTGACGAGGTAGTCGTCGGCCCCGGCCTGCAGGCCGTCCACGCGGTCGCCGACCTCGCCGAGGGCCGACAGGAACAGCACCGGCGTGCGGTCGCCCTCCCGGCGCAGGGATTCCACCAGCTCCACGCCGTTCATGTTCGGCATCATGCGATCGACGATCATCACGTCGAACTCGCCGTCGTGGGCCGCCTTCAGGCCCTCGCGGCCGTCCGCGGCCTGGATGCAGTCATGACCGGCCTCGGTGAGGCCGCGGTTCATGGCGTCGGCCGCCTGCAGGTCGTCCTCGACGATCAGGATCCGCATGTCGCTCCGCCCCCGGCTCCGAGTCGGGAGTCTACCCGGAAATCTTCAGCGGCAGGAAGTTGGTGCGGCCGGCGCGGTAGACGCCGACCAGCACGGCGACCTGCCCACGCTTCTTGGCCGCCTCGACCACGGCGGAGACGTCGGCGGGGCCGTTCACCGCCTGGTTGCCGGCCCGGGTGATCACGTCGCCGCGGCGCAGCCCCTTCTGGCCGGCGTCGGAGTCCTGGTCGACCGAATTGACGACCGCGCCGCGCACCTCGGCCGGAAGGTTCAGCCGCGAACGGGACTGCTCGTCGAGCGCCCCCAGCGACAGCCCCAGCACCGGCGGCGCGCTGGGTGGCGTCGCGCCGGGCGCGCCCTGGGACCCGCCGCCCGGACGGGCGTTGTTGTCGTTGGCCGCGAGTTCCCGCTCGGAGGGACGCACGCCCGACCGGATTTCAACGTTGCGGTGGCGTCCGTCTCGGACCACGTCCAGCTTCAGCACGTCACCGGCGCGGGCGCGGGCGACCTGGCGGGTCAGTTCGGCGGACGTGCGCACCTGCTGGCCGTTCACCGACATGACGATGTCGCCCACCTGCAGGCCGGCGCGGGCCGAGGGGCCGCCCGGAGAGAGGTCGGCGACGATCGCGCCCTTCTGCTGGCCGAGGCCGGCGGCCTCCGCCATTTCGGTGGTGAAGTTCTGGATCGTCGCGCCGATGTAGCCGCGCTCGATCTTGCCGCCGCCGATCAGCTGCTTGGTGATCGAATCGGCGATCTCGGCTGGGATCGCAAATCCGATGCCGACGGAGCCGCCGGAGGGCGAGAAGATCGCCGTATTGACCCCGATCACGCGGCCGTAGACGTCGAACGTCGGGCCGCCCGAGTTGCCCCGGTTGATGGGCGCGTCGATCTGGATGTAGTCGAGGAAGGTCTCCCCGATGTCGCGGCCGTAGGCCGAGACGATGCCGGCGGTGGCCGTGCCGCCCAGGCCGAACGGATTGCCGACCGTGATCACCCAGTCGCCCACCCGCGGCTTGCCGGCGTTCTCGAAGTTCACGAAGGCGAAGCCGCCGCGGCGGCCGCCCTTGACCTTGATGACCGCCAGGTCCGTAGCCTCGTCGCGGCCGACGACCTCGGCCTCGAGCTCGGTCTCGTCCTTGAGCACGACCTTGATGGTTTCGGCGTTCTCGACCACGTGGTTGTTGGTGACGACGTAACCGTCGGCCGAGATGAAGAAGCCCGAGCCGGACGACTGCTGGGTCGGCAGGCGCGGCTGCCCGCGCTCGGTGCGCCCGCCTTCGTCGCCGTCGCTGTCTCCGCCCGGACCGCCCTGGCCGCCGCGCGGACCGGGCAGGACGAACGGCAGGCCGCGGAACTGGCGCAGGGTGTTCGGGTCGACCCGACTGGTGACGTTGATCGACACGACCGCCGGGGAGACGCGCTCGAAGATGTCGGCGAACGACATCGGCGCGCCCGGGGGCGGAGCGAAGATGGGCGCGGTCGCGACCTTGGTCACGCCGAGGGGTTGGCCCGCCTGCGCGGACGGCAGGCGCACGCCGGCGCCCGCGACGGCCGCGGCCATGATACCGGCGCCAGCCACGGCGCCCAGGAGATACCCGGTTCTCTTCGAAGTCATCCGTCTCTCAGTTCCCTGTGCGGGCGCCCGGCAAGGACCCGGGAGTTGCGCCCGACAAACCTAGGTTCGATGCACGGAAGTGCAACGCCCCTCAAGTTACTTGTAGTCCACTCTCCGCGCGGCTTCGCGTCGGATATTGGGCGCAATCTTGTCAGCCTGTTTCATCGGCAGACAAGCGTGACACTCGATCCGCTTCCTCTGGGGTCAATTCGGCGTCCGGCGTTCGGTTCCGGAGGCGCAGCAGGAGAAGCGCCAAACCTCCCAGAGCCACGGCGAACGGTCCGACCCAGAGGATGACGTTGCCGACGTTCATGCCAGGCGTCAGCAGCACGAACTCTCCGTAGCGATCGGTAAGGAACCGCTTGATTTCGGCTTCGCTGCGGCCGGCTTTCACCTGCTCGCGCACAACGAGGCGCAGGTCGCGGGCGAGCTCGGCCTCGGAGTCGTCGATCGACTCGTTCTGGCAGACCAGACACCTGACGTCCTTGAAGATTTCCCGCGCCCGAGCCTCCTGCGCCGCATCCGGCAGGCGCTCGTTCGGGTCCGAGGCGGCGGCCACCATCAGGACGCCGGCCAGCGCCGCGAGCAGCGTGCGCAGCCTCATGCCGTTTCCTCGCGTCGGCGCGCCACGCCGAGCCGAAGCCGCCGGTCGGAGAGCGACACCACCCCGCCCAGCGCCATGATCACCGGGCCAAGGAAGATCAGCGTCGCCCACGGATTCCAGTAGCCCCGGACCAGCCAGGCGGGCTCCGGCCCCGTCGCGCGCCGCTCGCCGAGCACCAGATAGATGTGGCTGGGGCCACGGTAGCAGAGTCCGACCTCGGAGGTGGTCTGGCCGCCGGTGGAATAGGTGCGGCGCTCCGGCTTGGTCGTGCAGATCGGCTTTCCGCTGCGTGAGACCGTGAGCGTCCCTTGGTCGGCGTCGTAGTTCGGGCCTTCCACCAGCTGCACGTCTGTCAGCGTGACGTGGTAGCCGCCGACGTCCAGCGACTGGCCGATGCGCAGTGTTTCGGCCGCCTCGACCTTCCAGGCGGTCTCGTACACGGCGCCCAGCACGAAGATGCCAAGGCCCATGTGCGCCAGCGTCATGCCCCAGGCTCCGCGCGGCAGGCGCACCAGCCGCCGCCAGCTCTCGCCTGCCGGCGCCCGGAACGCCCGCGTACGCTCGGCGATCTCCGCCACTGCGCCGGCGACCAGCCAGGCGCCCATGACGAGGCCCGCCGCGCCCAGCACCTTGGCGGGACTGATGACCGCCAGAGCCAGCAGGCCGAACGCCAGCGCCGCCAGGCCCGCGGACCATAGTCGGCGCATCGCCGCCTTGGCGTCGCCGCGCTTCCAGGCCAGCAGAGGCCCGACCGGCAGCACCAGAATCAACAAGGCCATCAGCGGCACGAAGGTCAGGTTGAAGTAGGGGGGTCCCACCGAGATCGCCTCGGAGGTGATCGCCTCCCGGATCAGGGGGTAGAGGGTGCCGAGCAGCACCGTCGCGGTCGCCGCGGCGAGGAGGATGTTGTTGAGCACCAGCGCGCTCTCGCGACTGACCGCCGAGAACATACCCCCCTGGCTAAGTCCCGGCGCGCGCCAGGCGAAGAGCGCGAAGGCGAGGCCCGCGGTGACGCCGAGGATGATCAGCAGCAGCACGCCGCGCGTCGGGTCGACAGCAAAGGCGTGCACCGAGGTCAGCACGCCCGAGCGCACGAGGAACGCGCCCAGCATCGAGAAGGTGAAGCCGCCCAGCGCCAGGAACAGGGTCCAGCCCGGCAGCGCGCCGCGCTTCTCCGTGACCACGGCCGAGTGGAGCAGGGCCGCGGCCATCAGCCAAGGCATGAAGCTGGCGTTCTCCACCGGGTCCCAGAACCACCAGCCGCCCCAGCCCAGCTCGTAATAGGCCCAGAACGAGCCCAGCATGATGCCGACAGTCAGCAGGCTCCAGGCGGCCAGCGCCCACGGACGCACCCAGCGCGCCCACGCGGCGTCCACGCGGCCTTCGATCAGCGCCGCCACGGCGAAGGAGAACACCACCGAGAGCCCGACGTAGCCCGCGTAGAGGAACGGCGGATGCACGGCCAGCGCCGGGTCCTGCAGCAACGGATTGAGCGAGCGGCCCTCGACAGGCGGCTGCGCCAGGCGGGAGAGCGGGTTGGAAGCGAAGACCGTGTAGGCCAGGAACACCACGCCCAGCAGCCCCTGGGTCGCCACGGTCAGGGCCCTGAGGCCCCGCGGCAGGTTGCGCCCGAGCCCGGCGGCCGCCGCGCCGAAGCCGGTCAGCGCCAGGCACCAGAGCAGCATCGAGCCCTCGTGGCTGCCCCAGGTCCCGGCCACCCGGTAGAGCAGCGGCTTCTCCGAGTGGGAGTTGGCCGCCACGTTGGCCACCGAGAAGTCCGACGTGACGAAGGCGTGCATCAGCGCCGCGAAAGCGGCCGCCACGCCCAGGAACGCGGCCAGCGCCGCCCCCTCCCCGGCCGCGGCCAGCACGGCGGAGCGGCGCAGGCGCGCAGCGACCGAGAGCCCCACCTGGGCGACCGAGAGGGCCAGCGCCAGGACGAGCGCGAAGGACCCGATCTCGGCGATCACGTGGGCCCGCGTCCCGTCTTCGGCGCCCCATAGGCTGGCGGCGGGGCGCCGTCTCCGCGCCATTCGCCCTGCTCCTTCAGCGCCTCGGCCACCTCGCGCGGCATGTACTTCTCGTCGTGCTTGGCCAGCACCTGCTTGGCCTCGAAGACGCCGTCGGCGCGGTAGGTCCCGCTGGCGACGATACCCTGGCCCTCGCGGAACAGGTCCGGCAGGTCGCCCTGGTAGACGACATGGTCGGCGGCGATCTTGTCGGCGATGGTGAACTCGACGCTGCCGTCCGGATGCTTCTTCACCGAGCCGGCCTGCACCAGGCCGCCCAGCTGGATCGGCTTTCCGGGCGCGGGCTTGGCGGCGTCGGCCTGCGAGGGGGTGTAGAACAGCGAGATCGAGCCCCGCAGGCCCCAGAGAGTCAGGCCGACGGCGAGCGCCAGCACCGGCGCGATCGCCAGGATCAGGGTCAGGCGACGGCGCGCCCGGGGGGATTTCGGCCAGAAACTCATCGCATCGGCTCCGCTCGGGCCGCCTCGTCGAGGTCAGCCAACACTTTGGGCGCGCCAGCATAGCGCGCTCTGGCCGTGGCGTAGGCGTTATCCCGGTTCTTCGTGTCGCCCAGCACGGCGTAGGCGCGGACCAGCCGCACCCAGCCGTCGGAATCGTCGGGGTTGGTCCTCAGGCGCGCGGCCAGGCCGTCGACCATGCCGCGGATCATCTGCATCTGGCCGGGGTCGGCGCGCAGCACGGGCCGGCCCTCGGCGCGCGCGATCGCCGCCTCGACCGCGCCGCGCCGCTCGTCGCTCGCCGGCAAGGCCGCAAGGACCTCGCGGAACGCTTGCGCCGCCGCCTGCCCCTCGCCGGCCTGGTCCAGCGCCGTGGCCAGGTAGAACCTCGCGGTCGGGTCGCCCGGCGCCAGCGCCAGGGTTTGGCGGAACGAGCCTTGCGCATCGGCAGCCACCTTGCCGCCCGCCGCGAAGACCTGCGCCTCGCCCAGCAGACGCCACAGGTCGGCTCGCTGGGGCGACAGCTTCACCGCGCGGCGCAGGTCGCGCACCGCCGCCGGCCAATCCTCGGACGCCGCGTCGGCCATGGCCAGCATCCGAAAGCCTTCGGCCTCCGTGGGCCGTTCGGACGTCACCTGCCGCAGCACCGCGGCGATCTCCGGCGCGGTCAGCGTCTGCAGGTCGGCTGAGCGCCAGGCCTTCACCCGCTCGGCGTACGGCTTGTCCGCCATCCCCGGTGCGCCCACCGCCAGATAGAGCCCCAGCGCCAGGGCGGCGCTTCCGGCGGCGGCGGCCAGCGCGCCGACGCGCCCGCCGCCGATCCAGGGCTGGACGGTGGCGTCGGTGGCGGCCAGCAGCCGTCGGCCGGCCTCGGCGTGCGCCTGCTTGCGCTCGGCCTCGCCGATCAGGCCGCGCTCGGCGAGTTCGTCGATCTCGGAGAGCTGGCGGCGGTAGAGGCCGGAGGCTGGATCGGCCGCGGCCGCGTCCTCGCGCGCCGCGCCGGCCGCCCGAAGGAGGATGAGTCCCGCCGCCGCAGCGGCAAGGGCGCCTGCCACGACCCAGAACACCAGCATGGGGAGCGCGTGTAGCCGAAAGCGCCCAGGGGCGCGAGAGGCGTCAGGGGCGCACCCCGCCGAGGATGAGCCTTCCACAGGCGATCGCGATGCGCTCCAGCAAGAAAGCGACGCGCCTGTTCAGGCCAGTCGGGGGGACTCTAGGCCTCCGCCGCCATCGGCGGTTCGGGTTGGGAGAGCGCGTTCGCGCGGCGGCGGACCAGCTCGGCGGCCTTCTCCCCCTGGATCAACTGGTTGAACTGGGCGCAGGTCTCGAGGAAGTCATAGCCAGCCTCCTCGCTCTCCGCGTCGCCGGTCTTCAGGAGGTCAAGAACCTCCTCCACGTAGTTGTCCACGTGCGCCGCAAGCGTCTCCAGCAGCTTGGATCGCGCCGAGGCGAAGCCGCCGTAGTTTGCGCTCGAGCGCACCTCGTGGGCGAAGGTGAGCAGGGTGAGCGCGCGGCCGACCTGGCGCGCATCGGGCGGGGTGGTCAGGCGCGGGATCGAGCGGCGGACGCGCGCCACCTTCGAGGGCTGGGTGGGCAGCGCCTCCTTGGTCTGCTTCTCGGCGTCGCGCAGGCGGCCTTCCACCGTCGAGGCGAGCGACAGGCGCTGCTGGGCGATGCGCTTGCCCCAGCCTTGCTCCTTGGTCAGATCGACGCAGGTCTCCAGCTCATGGGTCTGCTGGGTGACGAGGTCGGCGAGCTTGGCGGCGGCGCGCCCGGCGGCGGGGCCGCCATCGAGGTCGAGCTTGGCGATCGCCTTCAGCGAGGCGTCCACCTCCGCCATCACCCGCTCGCCGAAGAAGGCCATCTCGCTGTCGGCGAGGTAGCGCTCGGTGGGCTTGTCCATCACCTCGCAGATGATCCGCAGGACCATCCAGGGGTGAGCCATCTGGGCGGCCAGCATCTCGAAGAACTGCGGTCCACCGTCCTCGGCGACGGCCACGGCGTCCTTGTAGGCCAGGCGCGCGGCCGCGGCCGAAGCCTCGTCGAAGCGCGAAAGCCATTCCGGCAGGCGCTGGGTCGCCAGGCGCACCACCGGTCCCATGTCGGCGCAGGCCGTCAGGAGCTCGGCGCCCCTCGGGCGCGCATCATCGGCCATCTGGCGGGCGCGGGCGAACTCGTCGGGCGCGCCCGCGCGCAGGCACTCGGCCGTGCGGCGCAGGAGCAGGTCGAACACCTCCGGCGGCGGCTCCTGGGGAGAGTAGTCACGGAACGCGACCTCGGCGTCGCGCACCGCTTGCGGCTCCAGGGCGCGCAGGCCCCTCCAGATCGTCGGCAGGACGCGGACAGGGAAGGTCAGGGCGTCGGCCGCCTTGCCGTCGCCGACGCACATGGGGGCCAGCGGCTGCAGCACGATGTTGCGCAGTCGCCGCTCGGCGGCTTCGGCGTCCACGAGCTTGCGCACGCCGGCGAGGGCGCTTTCGGAGGTGGTCTCGGCCAACGCGGCCTGCAGGCCGCCCACAATGCGGTCAGGCGCCGCCTCCACGAGGGAGCGGACGATTTCGATCTTGCGCTCGCTCAGCGCACCCATGGACGAATTCGCTCCCTGCGACCGTTCCCGCAGCGTCACCTTGCATGACCGGGGTTAAGGTTTTCCGAAGCGAAAACCGTAGCGTTTCAGACGTGTTAGCTACGATATTCAACTGTCGGTTGGTCACCTGCAACTAGGCTCCCGCACGAGGCAGCTCGACCTCGATACGCAACCCGCCGAGCGGCGAGCCGTCCAGGCGCAGCGTCCCGCGGTACGCGCGGGCCAGTTCGTCGACGATCGACAGGCCGAGGCCCGAGCCCGGCGCATTCTCGTCGAGGCGAGCGCCGCGGCGGATCACTTCCTCGCGCCGCTCGGGCGGCAGGCCTGGCCCGTCGTCGTCGACGGTGACCAGCAGGCGCTCGGGCCCCAAAGCTTCGGCGCGCACCCGCACGCGCCCCTTGCACCACTTGCCGGCGTTCTCCATCGCGTTGCCCGCGATCTCCAGCAGATCCTGCCGTTCGCCCAGGAAATAGAGGTCCTCGGCGGCGTCCCAGTCGATCGAGACGCCCTTGTCGCGGAAGATCCGCTCGAGGGTGCGCGAGAGCTCGTCCAGCACCTCGGCGACCGATGTGCGCTCGCCTGGGCCCTGAGCGCGGGCCGCGGCGCGGGCGCGGCGCAGGTGGTGGTCCACCTGCTGGCGCATGACGTCGGCCTGGCGGGTGACCACCTCGGCCAGCGCACCGGGCCGCTGGGCGGCCTCCGTCAGCATCACCGAGATCGGGGTCTTCAGCGCGTGCGCCAGATTGCCCACGTGCGTGCGCTGGCGCTCGACGGTCTCCTGGTTGTGCGCGACCAGGGCGTTCAACTCGTCGGTCAGCGGCTTCAGCTCGGTCGGATAGTCGCCCTGCAGGCGCTCGGCCTTGCCGCGGCGCACCTGCGCCACCTCGGACTCGAGGTTGAACAAGGGGCGCAGGCCCACCCGCACCTGCAGCACCACCGCAGCGATCAGCAGTCCCGCCAACAGCATGAAGGCCACCGCGGTGGCCGCGACGAAGGTGCGTACGTCGCGGTCGATCTGCGAGCGATCCTCCGCGGCGATGAACACCGCCTGGTGGCCTTCTATGGTGGCGATGCGGGCAACCGCGCGCACCCGCTCGCCCGGCTGGGGACCTGCGGTGCTGAAGGCGACCAGCTTCCGCGGCTTGGCCTTCAACCGCTGCAGCAGGTCCGGCGGCGTCTTCAACTCCCCATCCCACAGGGAGCGTGAGCGTGACGGCGTGGCGGTGTCGAGATCGCCGTCCTTCTTCGGCTCGGCGATTGTCCAGTAGAGCCCCGAATAGCTGGTCAGTGTGCGCGGGTCGGTGAACGCCGGGGCGACCAACTGGCCGTCCTCGACGGTGGATCCTGCGATCAGGTTGTCGAGCAGGAAGGCAAGGTCGGTCTCCGACCGCTTCAGCGCCGCGCGCTGGTAGAGCAGCGCCAGCACGACCGCCACGATCACCAGGGCCGCAAAGCTCCAGCCGACCGCGAGCAGCACAAGCCGCCGGGCCAGAGACGGCCGCATCAAGGCCTCCCGGATCGCCGGCGCCCCGATCATCGCGCGGGCGCTATGGACGCGCGTCCGCGGCGTCCACCTCTTCCGCGGGGCAGATCAGGCGGTAGCCGAGGCCGCGCACGGTCTCGATACGGTCGGGCCCGATCTTCTTGCGGACCCTGCCGATGAACACCTCGATGGTGTTCGAGTCGCGGTCAAAGTCCTGGTCGTAGAGGTGCTCGACCAGCTCGGTTCGGCTGATCACCCGGCCCTGGTGCATCATGAGGTAGTGCAGCAGGCGGTACTCCAGGCTGGTGAGGCGCAGGGGCTCGCCGTTGACGCTGGCCCGCGCCGCCCGTGGATCGAGCCGGAGGCCGCCGCAGGACAGGTTCGGCGTCGCGTGGCCGGCCGAGCGGCGCAGCAGCGCCCGCAACCGCGCCAGCAGCTCCTCGGTATGGAACGGCTTGGTCAGATAGTCGTCGGCCCCGGCGTCGAAGCCCGCCACCTTCTCGCTCCAAGCGCCGCGAGCCGTCAGGATCAGCACCGGCGTCGTCATGTTGTCCCGCCGCCAGCGCTCCAGCACCGAGACCCCATCCACCTTGGGCAGGCCCAGGTCCAGGATCACGGCGTCGTAGGGCTCGGTCTCGCCGAGGAACTGGGCCTCTTCGCCGTCGGGCGCATGGTCCACGGCGTAGCCGGCGTCCGCCAGCGCCTGCTTCAACTGGCGCGACAGGTCCGGATCGTCTTCCACAAGCAGGATGCGCACGTCCGCGTCCCTTTCGTCTCTCTGTTCTCGTCAATACGCCTCAGCCGCCCTGCCGGCCGATCTCGCGACCGGATTCGGCGTCCACGACGAAGGTCACCACGCGGCCGTCCTGCATCTGCCACTGGACGAAATAGGCGGCCCGGCCGCCGGCCTCACCCATCGTCGTGTTGAGCTGCCGGCCCGGATAACGCCCGCCCAGCATCGACAGAACGCGCGAAAGCGGAACCTGGCGTCCCGCCTTCACCCGCTCGCGCGCCTCGTCCTGATCGCCACGCCCGGCGCCGAACACCGGACGGCCGTCCTGCGACGCCATGGCGGGCGCGCCCGCGGCGGCCGCGACCAGCACGGCGATGGCGAAGAGACGTTTCATTCGACCCCTTGTGCCCGCGGCGGACTGAACCGCCGCTGAACACCGCTCTTAGACCACGTTCGCAGAAGTTCGCAGCCAAACCGCCGGTCAGGACCGACGGCGGGGCGAATACGGACGCTTGGCCTTCATGTCCTGCGCGAGGAGACGCAGCGCTTCGTCGGGGCTGTCCGGCAGGGTGACCACCAGGCGCGCGAACAGGTCCCCGCGCTTGCCGCCTTCGGCCAGGCCTCGGCCCTTCAGGCGCAGCTTGGCGCCGGAATTGGACCCCGGCGGGATCGTCAGGGTCACTGGGCCGTCCGGTGTCTGCGCCTCCACCTTGCCGCCCAGCACCGCGTCGTAGAGCGTCACGGGCAGGTCCATCACCAGGGTCTCGCCCTCCCGCCGGAACACCGGGTGTGGCGCGATCGAGAGCTCGATCAGGGCGTCGCCCGGGGCCGTGCGCCCAGGCTGGCCCAGGCCCTTCAGGCGCAGCGTCTGGCCATCCTGCGCACCCTTCGGGATGGTGACATCGATGGTGCGGCCGTCGGAGAAGGCCACACGCTGCTTGCCGCCGCGGATCGCATCGGTGAGGTCGATCTCCAGCTTGGCCCGCACGTCGGCGCCGCGCTGGGAGAAGCCGCCGAAACCGCCGCCCCGGCCACCGCCGCCGCGGCCGCCGAACATCTCGCCCAGGATGTCGCCGAGGTCGGCATTCTCGAAATGCTCGGTGCGAAAGCCGCCGCTGCGCGCCCCGCCGCGGAATCCCCCGCCGGGCGGCGGGCCCCACGGGCCCTGGCCGCCGAAGCCGCGATTGATCTCGCGGCCGTCGGCGTCGATCTCGCCGGCGTCGAACTTCTTGCGTTTGTCGGCATCGCCCAGGATGTCGAAGGCTGCCGAGACCCGCTTGAACCGCTCCTCGGCGGTCTTGTTGCCGGGGTTGGTGTCCGGATGGTTCTCCTTGGCGAGCTTGCGGAACGCCTTGCGGATTTCGTCCGCCGTCGCCGTGCGGGATACGCCCAGCTCCTGGTAGGGATCGCGCGTGGCCAAGTCGGGGAACGCCTCTCAAAAGACCCTGATGAATGTGCCGCTTCTAGATTGGAGCCGCCGTTCCGTCACGCAAGCCAAGGTGTGACATTCGCGACACAGCCGCCGCGGGGGTGGGGCTACGCGCAGGCGCTATCACGCGTCGTGTGTCTGTCAGCTGTAACACGTAACAGACTGCCGTCACATAAGACGAAACAGGCGCCACATCTTACCATGTCGAGTCTCCGACTCCGCCCGTTCATTGCCGTTATTTAATTCGACTCCGTTTCAAGCTCGGTTCGACTCCGGATTCGAAGTCTTCACCTGAATCGGCCTCTCGAACCTTTTGCAGCTGGACCCTTTCCTCGTCCTGTCGCAGGCGAACATTTCGGACGCTTGCTCGCACGCGGCCGCGCTGCTGCGCTCCGGGCGATTCGGCGCGGCCGCCGAACTCTGGGGTCGTATCGCCCATGCCGCGCCGGCCAGCGCCGAGGCGTTGGTCAACTGGGGCGCCAGCCTCCTGGGCGCCGAGCGCTTCGCCGAGGCCGAACAGGCCTACCGCCGGGCCCTTCGCCTCGCGCCGCAGTCGCCGCAACTGCAGCACCGGCTCGGCAACCTCCTGCACGCCACCGGCCGCTGGGACGCCGCCCAGCCGCACTACGAGGCCGCGCTCGCAGGCGACCCGGAGATGTGGCGGGCGCGCCTCGACCTCGCCCACCTGCACCTCGGCCGCGGCAACTTCTCCAAAGGCTGGACCCTGTTCGAAGCCCGGCGCGCACTGGGCGACGCCCACATCGACAGCCCGCCGTTGCCGAACGAGTGGCAGGGCGAGCCCCTGAACGGCGCCTCGATCCTGGTCTGGCCGGAACAGGGCTTCGGCGACCAGGTCCAGTTCGCCCGCTTCGTCCCCGAGCTCGCCGCCCGCGGCGCGGACGTCACCCTCGTCACCCCGCCGGAGCTGACGGCCCTCTTCGGCGGCCTCGGGGTCCGCGTCGTCGAGCGCGCCCCGCAGATGGAGCTGCCCGTCCCCGACCGTTGGGCCCCGCTGCAGTCGCTGCCACAGCACCTGGGCGTGCGACTGGAGACGCTGTCCCATGGCCCCTACCTCACCGCCCCCGCCGACCGTCGCGCCCGCTGGGCCGGCTATCCGGGCGCGGGTGGGGTCGGCGTGGTCTGGGCCGGCCGCCCGACGCCTAACCCCCACCGCTCGATGCCGTCCCGCGCCGTGCTCCAGCCTCTGGCGGACGCCGGCGCCCGCCTCGTCGACCTGCACCCGCCCCCCGGCCGCGACTTCGCCGACCTCGCC
The DNA here is from genome assembly GCA_964495645.1 of uncultured Phenylobacterium sp. GTDB lineage: Bacteria > Pseudomonadota > Alphaproteobacteria > Caulobacterales > Caulobacteraceae > Phenylobacterium. The sequence continues at coordinate 12,531 of CAZBXO010000030.1, forward strand.
GCGGTGATGGAGCAGCTCGATCTGATCGTCACCGTCGACACCGCCGCCGCCCACCTGGCCGGCGCGCTGGGCAAGCCCTGCTGGGTGCTGCTGCCTTGGTTGAACAACGACTGGCGCTGGATGCAGGGCCGCTCCGACAGCCCCTGGTACGGCTCGATGCGCGTCTTCCGCCAGCGAGCCCATGGCGACTGGCGGGGCGTCATGGACGAGGTCGTGGCCGCCTGGCGCGCCCGCGGCGGCTAGTCGTCGCCGCGCTCGACCAGCAGGTCCCAGGCGGCGAAGTCCAGCGCGTCCTCAGGGTCCGACAGCACCGTCTCGCTGATCGTCTGCCCGCGCACCGAAATCCCGGCCCGGTGCACGCTCTCCGGGTCGCCGGAGACCAGCGGGTGCCATTCCGCCAGCTCGCGCCCTTCGTGCAGGCGGCGGTAGGCGCAGCTTTTCGGCATCCACTCCAGCGCCTCGATGTTGTGCGGCGTCAGCTTGATGCAGTCGGGCACGTACTTGTGCCGGCTGGCGTAGTTGGAGCAGCGGCAGCGGTCGGCGTCGAACAGCTTGCAGTGCACCCGCGTCGGGATGACCTCGCCGGTCTCCTCGTCCTCGAAGCGCACCAGGCAGCAGAGCCCGCAGCCGTCGCAGAGGCTCTCCCACTCCGCGACCGTCATCTCGGCCAGGGTCTTGCGCCGCCAGAACGGTTCGCCGGGCATGGCGGACACTTAGGCCATAGCGCGAGACTTTCCGACCCTCTATGTCCCGCCCCCCATGAGAGCGCCGATCCTGGCCCTGAAGGGTGTCCGCCTGGCGGATGGTCCGCTGATGCTGTTCGACGGCGTCGACCTGGCGCTCGAGCCGAAGGCCCGCGCCTGCCTGGTCGGGCGCAACGGCGCCGGCAAGTCGACGCTCCTGCGCATCCTGGCCGGCCAGATCGAGGGCGATGGCGGCGAGCGCAGCGTCCCGCCCGGGACCTCCATTGCCTACGTCTCTCAGGAGCCGGCGGTGGAGGGGGCGACCGTGCTTGACCACGCCGTCGGCGGTGGGGCGCCCGAGCACCGGGCCCAGGCGGTGCTGCGCGACTTCGGCCTCGATCCGGCCAAGGGCACGCAAGGGCTCTCCGGCGGCGAGACTCGCCGCGCCGCGCTCGCCCGCGCCTTCGCCGAGGATCCGGACGTGATCCTGCTGGACGAGCCGACCAACCACCTCGACATCCTGGCCATCGAGACCCTGGAGGCCGAGATCGCCGCCAGCCGGGCCGCGATGCTCATCGTCAGCCACGACCGCGCCTTTCTGGAGCGGGTGACCGCCCAGTGCTTCTGGCTCGAGCACCGCCAGGTGAAGCGGCTGGACCGCGGGTTCGCCGCCTTCGACGACTGGGCAGAGAAGATGGAAGCCGCCGAGGTCGAGGAGGCGCGGCGGCTCGACCGCGCGATCGAGCGCGAGCAGCACTGGCTGGCCCGCGGCGTCACCGGGCGCCGCGCCCGCAACGAGGGCCGCCGGCGGCGCCTGGACGCCATGCGACAAGACAAGGTCGACCGCCTGAAGGAGCTGCGCGGCAACCTGAACATGGGCCTCGCCAGTTCCGGAATCGCCGGCAAGCGCGTCGCCGAGGTCAAGGGGATCGCCAAGGCGTTCGGCGAACGAACCCTGCTGAAGCCGTTCTCCACCCGCATCCTGCGGGGCGACCGGTTGGCGATCGTGGGCCCGAACGGGGCCGGCAAGACCACGCTCGTCAAGCTGCTGTTGGGCGAACTGGCCCCCGACGCGGGTACCGTACAGCTCGGGACCAACCTGGAGGTCAACTACATCGACCAGGCCCGCGGCGCCCTGCAGCCCGACATGACCCTGCGCGACGTGCTGACGCCGCTGGGCGGCGATCAGGTGATGGTGCGCGGGCGGCCCAAACACGTGAACGCCTACGCCAAGGACTTCCTGTTCCGCGACAGCCAGCTGCGCCAGCCGGTGGCCAGCCTGTCCGGCGGCGAACGCAACCGCCTGCTTCTGGCCCAGGCGCTGGCGAAGCCGGCCAATGTCATGGTGCTCGACGAGCCCACCAACGACCTCGACATGGACACCCTCGACCTGCTCGAGGACCTGCTGGCCGACTACGAGGGCACGCTGATCCTGGTCAGCCACGACCGCGACTTCATCGACCGTCTCGCGACCTCGACCATCGGCCTCGACGGGACCGGCCGCGCCGTCGAGACGCCCGGCGGCTGGCAGGACTTCGTCAGCCAGAACCCCGGCTTCTTTGGCCCGCCACCCGTGGTGGAGGCCGCCCGGCCCGCGCCGGCGCCCGCTCGTCCGGCTGCGCCGAAGGTCGCCACCAAGTTGTCCTTCAAGGATCAAAGACGCCTTGGGGAGCTGGATGGCCTGATCCACGACCTGCCCGCAAAGATCGCCGCGATCGAGGCCGGGCTGGCCGATCCGGACCTGTATGCCCGCGACCCCACCGGCTTCGATCGCCTGTCCCGTGCGCTGGCGGAGGCGCGGGCCAAGCTGGCGTCGGCCGAGGAGGAGTGGCTGACCCTGGAGGAGCGACGCGAGGCGCTGGATTCAGGCCGCTGACCCGTTTCCTGTGGATAACCTGAAACCGTTGATTCAGCGAACTTTTGAGACTGCTCCAGCACGGTTGCTAACAACTCTGTCACAGCTTGTTGACGCCGCCGCGTCGGTTCCGTGAAAAGCCCCGCTTGCGCCGGTCCGGCATCGGGCGCACCGTCCTCTTGCCGACAGGAACTGCGGCGCGGGCGGACGGAGAGGCGGGCGACCGCGGACCCGGAAACCAAGCGAGCGGAGTGTCCTTCGAGGTTGAAGGAACCGGGGCGACCCGGGACCGGAAAACCGCCCGGAGCGACATCGGCGGCGAGGGAAAGGCGGGGCAACCCGCACGGAACTCGAAGTTGGCCTAGAGGCACAGATCCCCCAACGGATCTGGATGAGAGGGCGACGCACCGGGCGACCGGAGCGCCGCCCTCTTGCATTTTGGGGCGCCCGCTTGGAAGCCGCGTCCCGCCGTCCTACGCTCCCTCCGACGAGTCCGAGGGATCCCATGACATCGCTGCGTTGGCTGGCGCTCGCCTGCGCCGTCCTGCTGGCCGCCTGTTCGCCGAAGAAGGCCGACGCGCCGGCCGGCCAGACGACCATCCGCTTCGCCACCGACTGGAAGGCCCAGGCGGAGCACGGCGGCTTCTACCAGGCGCTGGCCTCCGGCGAGTACGCCCGCCGCGGGCTCGACGTGAAGATCGTGCAGGGCGGGCCGGGGGTGAACGTGCCGCAGCTGCTGGCCGCCGGCGCAGTCGACCTAGGAATGGGCTCCAACAGCTTTATCGTCATGAACCTGGCCCGCGAGGGCGCCCCGGTGAAGGCCGTCGCCGCCTTCATGCAGAAGGACCCCCAGGTTCTCATCGCCCATCCGGACACCGGCGTGAACTCGATCGCCGACCTCAAGGGCCACCCGATCCTGCTGTCCGACGCCTCGGTCACCGCCTTCTGGACGTGGCTGAAGGCCAAGCACGGCTTCACCGACGACCAAGTGCGCAAGTACACCTTCAACTCGGCGCCCTTCCTGGCCGACAAGCGCGCCGCCCAGCAGGGTTATCTGACCTCCGAGCCCTACACGATCGAGAAGGAGACCGGGATGAAGCCCAAGGTCTTCCTGCTCGCCGACGACGGCTACCCCGGTTACGCGACGATGGTGCTGGCCAGGAACGAACTGATCGCCAAGAACCCCGCCGCGGTGAAGGCCTTCATCGAGGCGACCGCCAAGGGCTGGCAGAACTACCTGAACGGCGACCCCACCGCCGCCGACGTCTTGATCAGGAAGGACAACCCGGAGATGACCCAGGACGTCCTCGACCAGTCCCGCGCCAAGATGAAGGCCGCGAGGATCGTGGAGGGTGACGAAGACCTGCCGCTCGGAACGATGACCGACGCCCGCTGGCAGACCTTCTTCGACGCTGCCGCCAGCCAGGGCGTCTATCCGAAGACCATGGACTGGAGAGCCGCCTACACGCTCCAGTTTGTCGCGGCGAAGTGACGGTCGCCGCACTCTGCGACGTCGAGGTCGACTACGCACGCGGCCGCGCGCTCGGGCCTTTCTCGCTGGAGATTGGCGCTGGCGAAACCGTGGCGCTCGTCGGTCCCTCCGGGTGCGGCAAATCCACGGCGCTGCGCCTGCTCGCCGGGCTCGAAACGCCCTCCCGCGGCGAGGTGGCCCGCACGCCTGGCCGCGGCGAGACGGCCGTCGTGTTCCAGGCTCCCACCCTTGCGCCCTGGCTCTCGGCCCGCGCCAACGCGGCGCTCCCCCTCGAGCTTGCTGGCGTCCCTGCCGCGGAGGCCCGCCGCCGCGCGGTCGCGGCTCTGGCCCGCGTCGGCCTCGCCGGCGCCGAGGCTGCGCGCCCAGCGACCCTCTCCGGCGGCATGGCCATGCGCGTCTCCCTCGCCCGCGCCCTCGTCACCGAGCCGAAGCTGCTGCTGCTCGACGAGCCCTTCGCCGCCCTCGACGAGATCACCCGCCGCGCGCTGGCCGACGACGTCCTGCGCCTCTGGGACGCCGCCCGGCCCGCCATTGTCTTCGTGACCCACAACGTCGAGGAGGCCGTGTACATGGCCTCGCGCGTCGTGGTGCTGAGCCGCGGTCCTGGCCGGACCCAGGCGGAATTCGCCGTCGACGGTCCGCTCCCCCGGCCCGAGCACTTCCGCACCACCGCCGCGTTCCGCACCACCGCCGAGGCGGTGTCCGGCGCGCTGGCGCAGGGGCTCGCCGCATGAGCCGCGTCCTGGCCCCGCTACTGCTCACCGCCCTCCTGCTGGCCGCCTGGGAGGTCGCCTGCCGCGCGCTCGGCGTCCCAGCCTATTTCCTCCCCGCCCCCTCGGCCGTCGGCGTGGCGATTGCCGAGAACCTGCCCGTCCTCACCGCCTCGGCGACCCGCACCCTCGCCACGGCGCTGATCGCCCTCGTGATCGCCAGCCTGATCGCCCAGGCCCTGGCAGTCCTGACGGCGCTGAGTCCGTTAGCCGACAAGGCGATCCGCCCGCTCGCCTCCGTGATCCAGGTGACGCCCGTGGTCGCCATCGCGCCCCTCGTGCTGATCTGGGCCGGCCTCGACCACCCTGAACGCGCGCTCGTGACGCTGGCGGTGCTGGTCGCCTTCTTCCCGATATTCTCCGGCGCAGCGGCCGGCCTGCGCTCCGCCGACCCTGACCTCGAGCGCCTGTTCGACCTCTACGGCGCGACCCGCTGGCAGCGCGCCGTGCGCCTGCGCCTGCCCGCCGCCGTGCCCTTCCTGCTGGAAGGCCACAAGGTGGGCGCGGGCCTCGCCCTGATCGGCGCGGTGGTCGCCGAGTTCGTGGCCGGCTCCGGCGAGATCCGCGGCCTCGCCTGGCAGATCCTCGACGCCGGCAACAAGCTTCAGACGGCGCGCATGATCGCCGCGCTCGCCGTCCTCGGCGCCCTGGGCGTGGCCCTCTACGCCGCCCTCGAGGCCCTCGAACGGGCGGGCCTCAAGTGGTGGCGCGGCCGCTAGAACCGGAGCCTGACGTCCAGCCGGGCATCGTGGTCCCGCGCATCGCCGGAGAGCTGACCGGCGTAGCCCATCCCCACCGTCAGCCCCGGCCGCACTTCGCCCTCGACGCCGGCGCGGACCACGAACGCATCGTCCGTGACGGCTGCGCCGCGCACCGCGAAGGTCGCGCCGCCCGTGAAGGCCTGCAGCGAGGTCGGCAACCGGTCGCCACTGGCATGTCGCCAGGCGACCAGCGCCTTGGCGGTCAGGCCCGGGCTCAGCGCGAAGCTGTCGCGGACGCCGAGCGTGGTGAAGGTCACGTCGTGGTCCTGGCTGCGCAGGGTCAGGGCCGGCGGACCGCCCGTCTCGGCGCCCGCCTTACGGCGCACCTCGGCGTAGGCGAGGTTGGCGAACGGCTCGAGCTGATGGTCGCCTAGCCCGATGCGGTAGCCGGCCTCCGCGAAGGCCTGCTTCACCGTCGCGTTGGGGCTGCCGGTCAGGCTGCCGGACTGCCCGCCGATCGCCACCGAGCGCGACGCATCCAGCGACACCCAGGCCTGGGCCAGCCCGGCGCTGAGCCGCAGCGGCCCCGACCCGCCGCCGGCGTAGACGCCCAGGTGCCAGGTCTCCGCGTCCGACGAGGACCCGCGCGCCGTCACATCGAAGTCCGACTGCGCGTACCCGCCGAGCACCCCCACCCGCACGCCGCCGAACGCCCGGTCGGCGCCCACCAGCACGCCCTCCGTGGAGCGCTTCAGCCGGGCGGTGTTGCCGTCCGCGTCGGATGAGCCCCAGGCGCCGAAGACGCGGCCCCAGGCGCCGCCCTCGTCCCCGTCGGCCAGCCGATCGGCGGCGGCGTCGCGGACGATGCGGCTGTCCTCCAAAAGCGCGGTGACGGTCGAGGCGTGCACCTCGCCCGAGAGCCCGTCGAAGGCCGCCTGCGCGGCCGCGTCCGAGGTCAGAGCGGAGAGCGCCTGGGCCACCGGCGAGGTCGAAGGCAGGGTGTCGGCGGCCTTGGCGACCGCCATCTGGTTGAACGTCCCGCCTGTCGCCATGAAGGCGCGCACCTGGGCCACCTGCAGCGACAGGCCGTTGCCGCTGTTCACCAGGGTGAAGCCGAGGAACGGCGAGAGCTGCGGCGCGCCGTCCAGGGTGAAGTTGCCGGTGATCCCGCCCGCCGCCGTGAACACGCTCAGCGTCGAGCCCAGCGAGAAGCTCCCGCCGGTCGAGACCAGCTGCAGGATCGCGCCCTGCGCCAACGTCGCCTTGCCGGTGACCACCACCTGGTCGTTGATCCCGTTCTCGATCTCGATGCGCAGGATCGAGCCCGCCGCGGCGCCGTAGTCCCCGTTGACGGTCAGCAAGCCCGGCGAGTTGCCCGGCGAGACGATGCCGCCCGGCTGGACGGTCACCGAGCCCACCTGCCCCGTACCGCCCAGGATCGCCCCCGACGCGACCGTGGCGCTGGCGAACCGGAAGTCGCTGTTGATGGCGAGACGCCCCTGGTCGATCAGGAACCCGCCGCTGAACGACCCGCCGCCGGTCAGCGACAGCGAGGCGAGTCCCGTCTTGGTGAAGCTCCCGGTCCCGTCGATGCGGTTGGCCATCACCGTGTCGGCGGCCGCATCGAGGAAGAGCGACGCGTTGTCGGTGATCGTCCCGGTCCCGAAGCTGGCGGAGGTCCCGAACGCTTTGCCGGCCGACAGCACCGTGCCGCCGGCATAGGTGTTGGCCCCGGTCAGGCGCAGCGTGCCGCCGCCGGCCTGGGTGACGCTGCCCTTGCCGGAGACCACGCCCGCGAATGTGACATCGCCCGAGCGGTTGAACGTCAGCCCGCCGTCGTTGGCGATCGGTCCGGTGACCGAGCCGGTCGCTCCGCCTGCGCCCAGCGTCAGCCTGGCCCCGGTCGCGATGCTGGTGACGCCCGCGTAGGTATTGGTCCCGGTCAGGGTCTGCGCGCCGCCGGTGACGGCGAGCCCGCCGGTCCCGGAGATCGTCCCGTCGAACGATCCTGCAGCCGCGCTGATCGTCAGCGTCTTGCCGCCCAGCACCACCGCGCCCTTGCCGGTCAGCGCCTTCACGGTTGCCCCGGCCGCGGTGGCTGAGATGTCGAACGTGGCGTTGTTGGTCAGGCCGGCTGAGCTGGCGATGGACCCCGCGCCGGAGAGCGCGAGCGTCCCGGCGCTGACCATGGTCGCGCCCTTGTATGGGTTGGCGCCGGTCAGGATCAGGGTCCCGAGGTCGTTCTTGTCGAGCCCGCCCAATCCCGCCAGCGGCGCTGCGATCGTGCCGACGTAGCCGGCGCCGTCGAGCGTCCCGTCGCCGACACGGATGGTGTTGGTCCCTTCCGCCAGGGTGATCGCTTCGCCGGTGATCGTGTAGCCGGTCACCGCCATCTGCAGGCCGGCGACGGTGACCGCGCCTGCGCTGTTGTCGACCCGCACCGTGCCCGGAGCGCCCGTGAAGATCGGGAAGGCCTGGTCCAGGGCCGCGTCGCCGCTGCCGTCGCCGTTCGCGAAGTTGGCCGAGGTCGTGCTCCAGATCCCCGAGCCGCCGGAGATCTTGCCGTCGTCCGGCTGCCCGCCGCCGTCCCAGAAGATGAACGGCCCCATCGGCGGCGGTGGCGGCGGAGGCGGCGGCGGTGGCGGAGGCGGAGGCGGAGGGGGAGGCGGCGGCGGAGGGGGCGCCATCACCGTGTAGATCAGGTTCACCTGGTTCGCGACCGAGGTCTGGACGGTGAAGTCCGCGCCCATCGTCCCTATCGGCGTGGTCCCGATGGAGAGGCCGTTGTCGGTCAGCATCCCGGTATAGTTGATCAGCCGGTAGGTCCCCTGGCCGAAGCCCATGGCGGCCGCGACGTTCAGCACCCCGTCCAGCGTCAGGTTGCCGGCCACCTGGAACAGGCGGTTCGCGCCGGGCGCCCCGAGGGTGACGTCCACGTTCGATGTGGGGTTGAGGATCAGGTCTACGGTGGTCAGCACCTGACCCTGCACGCCCAGCAAGGTCGCGCCATTGGCGATCGTGGTCGTGCCGTTGACGACGCCGACGCCGCCGAAGGACGCACCCGTGGCCACCGACACGTTGGCCGGCCCGAAGAAGCTGCCGCCGTAGATGTTGTCCACGAACAGCGTGCCACCGCTGACGTTGGCCGTGCCGGTGTAGAAGTTCGAGACGCCGGTGAGGTGAGTGACCCCCGCCATGTGGTTGAGCGGTCCCCCGCCCTGGATGGGCGCGGCGACGGTGTAGTTGTTGCTGGTGTGGTTGAGGACGAAGGTCCCCTTCCCGGCTGTAATCCCGACAAAGGCGGCGTTTAGGGTCCCGGGCGCTGTCGCGGCGTTCATCGCGGCCGCGCCGATGCTGAACGTGCCGCTGACGCCGCTGCTCCCGCCGACGGTGAGGCCAGTGGGCCCCACCGTCAGCGAGCCCCCCTGCGTCAGGAGGAGCGAGCCGGTCCCGTTGCCGCCGACGAAGACCGCGTTGCTGGCGTTCAGCGCCGATCCGGCGCCGCTGATCGTGACCGACCCGGAGCCGCTGCCGGAGGCGATCGAGACGTTCTGGCTGTTCACCACGCCGCCCGCGAGGATGTCGAGCGTCCCAGTCCCCGCATTCCCGACCGTGGTGGACGAGGTGTCGTTCATGACCGAACCGACGCCGGTGACCGTGACGGCGCCGTTGCCCCCGGCGCCAACACCCACCAGGGTCGCCCCAGCGGTCACCACAGCGCCGTTGGTGATGTTGACCACGCCGGTCCCAAAGGTGCCGACCTGCAGGTTCTGCGTCCCGATCCACTGGGAGCCGGCGCCGCTGACGAGCACCGTTCCGTTGGCGCCGGCCGACGTGCCCACGAAGGAGCCCACCATGTTGACCTTGCCGCCGGCAAGGATCGACAGCATGCCGGTCCCGCTCTGACCGACGTTGACGCCCACCGCCGTCACCGTGGAGCCGGCGCCGGTGACGAGGCCCGTGCCGGTGGAGCCGTTGACCTCGCCGAACCCCAGCATGGAGCCCACCGACAGGCCCCCGCCGCCGCTGACGGTGAGCGTGCCGCTCTTCGTCGCCATGTCGCCGACGTGAACGTTCATGCTGACCGCGCCGGCCGCGCCGATGACCGTGTCGTTGGGGGTCGTGGTGTTGATGTGCGTGTCGCTGAAGGACACCGGCGCTCCGGACGGCGTCCAGTTGGCGGCGTTGAACCAGTCCGTGGACGTCGCGCCGTTCCAGTCGGGCGCGGCAGGGGCGGAGGTGGCGACGGCTCCGGCCAGCGCCGTGGTGGCGAAGAGGATCGAGGCCCGGCGACGCCGGGCTTGGGTTAAGCTCATGACTGGGTTTGCCCCCCTGGATGATCGCCCGATCCGCTGGGCTCCCAGCGTCGGCGGTGACGGAGCCCCTCCAAGGCGGGTCTCCGGGAGGTGGATCCGCACGTCCCCGGAGACCCGCCAACCCCAGGGGGTCCTGGGGGGGCACGATGGTGGGGATAAGGCCGGTCGTTTCCGAGGCCCATCATCCGGCCAGGGGAGAAAATCAGGGGCGGCGGCGCGTCGCCTTGACCCTCCGGAACGGGCGCCGTTCAACGAACGGCGAGCTTCGGCGTGCGATTTGCAGGGCGTGGTTCGATTGTAGCGGGGCTGCCGGGGGGCGCGTTGACCAAGGCTGTCGGAAGGGCGCTGGCGACCCTGCGCCACATCTCCGCCGTCCGCCTGCCGCCCGGCATGGTGTTCGAGGCGGTGACCCGGTGCCTAGCCGAGATCACCCCGTTCGAGTCGGCGACCCTGGTCACCTACGACGAGAACCTCGAGGCGACGGACAGCTTCCTGACCCATGAGCTGTCGCCGGTGATCGCCAACCGCTACTTCCAGCGCTGGTTCAATCGTGAGGAAGCCCGCTACATCCCCAGCCACGCGCGCGCGGCGATGGGCTGCACGCCGGACCTGATCCGGCTCTCCGACTACCAGGCTCAGCTCTGGGAGACGGAGCTCTACGACGAGGTCTTCCGCGAGCTCGGCTTCTATCACATGGCCTCGCTGGTGCTCCGCAAGGGCGGAAGCGCGGTCGGCAACATCTCGTTCGGCCGCCCGTCGGGGTCGTCGGACTTCTCCGCCGCCGACCTGCGCGGCATCAGGGAAGCCGCCACCTACACGACACTCGCCCTCTCCGCCGCGCCCCTCGAGGACAGCGTCATCGAGAGCCATTCGCTCGACGAGATCGAGACCGCCCTGGTCCTCGTCGACAAGACCGGCGCCGTCCAGCAGCTCTCCCCGAACGCCATCCGCCTGCTGCGCTGGGCCTCGCTGGCCCACAAGTACGGCCCCAGTGTGGTCAAGGCGTGCCTCGCGGAGCCGACGACCGGGAACGAGTCCTACGCCTGGTCCAAGCCGCTGCTCGTCGAGCTGGCGCGACGCGTCGAAGCCAGTCTGGCCGGCGCCCCGACCGAGCCCCCGATGATGCGCCGCCTTTCCCGGCACGGCGAGTTCGTGCTGCGCGCCTACGCCATGCACTCCGGCACGCCCGGCGCAGACACCGACGTCATCGCCGTCGAGATCCAGCGCCGCACGCCGCTGGACGCGCGTCTCTTCCGCTCCGACGCCTTCCGCGCGCTCACCTCGCAGGAACAGGGCGTGGCGCGCCTTCTGCTCAAGCGACTCAGCCAGCCCGAGATCGCCAAGGAGATGGGCGTCTCGCCGCACACGGTCGTCAGCCACGTTCGCAACCTCTACCAGCGCACGGGAGCGACGAGCCGCGAGACCCTGCACGACGCGCTGCTCGGGGCGCCCGCATGACCGAGACCGCGCTCGCAGCCCTCCAGCGGTTCGCCGCCACCGGCCTTTCCGACCGGCTGGCCTTCCCGGAGCTGGTCAACCTCATGAACGAGCTGGTGCCGTTCCAGACCGCGGCCATGCTGTGGCTTGGTCCGGACCACCTGCCGATCGACACTTACACCAACATGAACATGCTGCCGGCCTTCATCACCCGCTACGTGGAGCGCTGGTACGACGCCGAGGAAGGGCGCTTCTATCCGCGCCAGCTCGAGATGCAGCTGAACCCCGACCACCACGTGATCCGGGTCAGCGACTTCACCCCCAACTTCGGCGAGAGCGAGGTCTACGACGAGATCTATCGGCCCGGCGAGCACCACTGGATCGCCGCCATCGCCCTGCGCGACGCCCGCGGCCCGATCGGCAACCTGGGCATCGGCCGCGACCCGACCGCACCCGACTTCTCCGACGAGGAGATGCGCCTCCTGGCCAAGGCGCGGCCGCACGTCATCCAGGCCTTGGCGCGTACAGGCGAGATCGAGGCCTGGCCCGACCTGGACGTCGAGGACGAGGTGCAGATGCTGATCGTCGACATCGACGGCGCCATTCAGCACGCCACCCCCGGCGCCTGGCGGCTGGTGCACGCGGCGATGGGCGCGCCGGTCGACCCGTCGCAGCTCAGCGACCGCGTCTATGGGGATGTCCAGCCGGTGCTGGCCGAACTCGCCCGGCGGGTGGCCGCCAGCTACGAGGGCGTGGCCGCCGCTCCCGCGCGCAAGGAGACGGTGACCCGCTACGGCCGCTTCATCCTGCGGGCCTACGCCTTCGACACCCCACGCGAGCAGGCGCCGCGGACCTTCGGCATCCAGATCGAAAAGCGCCTGCCGCTGGCGCTAAAGATGTTCCGCTCGACAGCGTTCCGCGACCTGACCGCCCGCGAACAGGACATCGCCCGCCTGCTGGCCACCGGCCTCAGCTACCCCCGCATCGCCGAGATCCTCGGCCTCGGCCCCTCCACCGTGGTCACCCACGTGCGCCGCCTCGGCCAGAAGTTGGACGTCGCCACCCGCGAAGACATCGTCCGCGCCCTCTGCGCTTAGGGGGCCGGCGGCGCCGGCTTCTGGTTCAGCTGGAAGCGGATGGGCACCCGCACCACGCCGCCGACCGTGGGCAATCCCTCCTCGGTCCAGATCGCCATTCGGAACGCCTTCGACAGCGTCAGCGCCGCGGCGTCGTAACCCACGCCGGTCGGATCCTCGCTGACCGTCTCGCAGCCCTCCAGCGTTCCGATCGTCGAGACTGTGCAGCGGATCACCACCCGCGCCTGCAACGCGCCGGCCGCCCGTGCGCCCGGGGGGATCACCGCGGCCATGTCGGCCGGACGCGGCAGCGCCGTCCAGCGTGGCTGGCCGATCACCTTGCCCTCCTCGCCTAGCGAACTGGCCGCGAAGGTCACGAGCACCACCGTCCGTGCGCCGGCCATGTCCTGGCCCTGGCCGTCCTTGGTGGGCACGACGAACTTCGGCGCGAGCTTGCGCGCCGCGCCCGCGAAGCCCTGGCCCATCGGCTCCTCGCGGATGGTGGTGCAGGAGCCCAGGTGGCCGTCACGGCCGATCTGGCAGTTCAGGCTGACCGATCCGCCGACCTGGGCGGCCCTCGCCTTGGCCGGATAGGCGGCGGCGACGTCGGCCACGGTGGGCGCCTCCCGATAGGGTAGGCGGCTGTAGACCCGGTTCGCCCGGAAGTTCGGCTGGTCGGAGTTCGGAGCGATGAACGAGCTCAGATCCCGGGTCGGTTTCGGGAAGTTGATCGGGATGCGCACCTGCGCCTCCACCGGCGCGCCGCCGCGCAGCGCCGGCTTCAGGACGAACTGCGGCCCCAGCGCCAGGGCTGCGCCCCCGAAGCCGGCGTCCGGCGGGTCCTGGCTCTCGACGCGGCACGCCCGCAGCGTCCCCTGCACCGTGGCGATGCAGACCAGGACCACGCGTCCGCCCAGCCCCTCCTTCAGCGCCTTGCGCGGCCAGACCCCCATGAGGTCCTCCGCCGACGGGCGCCGGATCCAGTCCGGCTCGCGGTCCTGGGCCGCGGCGGGCGCCGAGAGGACGCCGGCCATGGAGATAGCGGCGAGCGCGACAGTGCGCATGTTCGCCTTCCTGGTCAGGGCTTGGCCGGCGGCGTGGCCGCGGGCTCGGGAAGGTCGAAGCGCAGCGGGATGCGCACGCTTCCGCCGACGGTCGGGAGGCCCTCGTCCGTCCACACGCTCAGCTTGAAGAACTTGGAGAGCCCTTCCGCAGCGCGACCGTAGCCGAGCCCGGGCGGCTCCTCGCTCTCGGCCTTGCATCCGTCGACGGCGCCGCCGGCGGCGACCTTGCACGACATCAGCACCCGCGCCTTGTAGACCTTGGCGGCCTTCGCCTCTGCCGGCATCACGGCCTCGAGGTCGTTGATCTTCGGGATCGCCACCCACTTCGGCTTGCCGATGACCGGATTGGGTTCGGACAGGGCATTGGCCGGGAACGCCACGATCAACATCGCCTGCGCGCCCACGACCGACTCGCCCGCGCCGTCCACGGCAGGTCCCACGAAGCGGTCGGCGAGCCGCTTTGCGGCGCTCCCGAAGCCATACCCCTTGGGTTCCTCGCGCACCGGATTGCAGGTCTTGAGCCTGCCCTCCGCAGCGATCCGGCAGTTCAGCGTCACCACCCCGGCGATCTTCGCGTCGCGCGCCTTCGCCGGATAGGCCTCGAGCACCTCGGCCAGGGTCGGCGCCTCGCGATAGGGCATGTTCGAGTAGACGCGATCGGACTTGGTCGTCTGCAGCGGGCCCATCCCGTTGGCCTGCCAGCGGATCGGCAGCCGCACCTGCCCGCCGTCCACCGGCTTGCCGTCGATCAGCATGGGCTTCATCAGGAACTGCGGCGTCAGCGCGATGGCCGCCGCGCCGAAGCCCATTCCCGGCGGGTCTTCAGCGAGGATCTGACAATTCCGCAGGGTCCCCTGGGCCGTGATGACGCAGCCAATATCGGCGCGTCCGCCGATCCCGCGCTTGGCGGCCTCCGGCGGCCAGAGCGAAAAGAGGCTCTCGGCCGTGGGCTTCTTCAGCCAGTCCGGGTTGGTGATCTGCCGCGGCGCAGGCGGGGGCGCGGGCGCCTGGGCGAATGCCGGCGCGGCGAGCGCGATGAACGTGGCGACAAGGCTAATCTTGCGCATGAGCGGTTCCCCCTGACGCGGAGGAAAGCAGCTTCCGGGGTGTCGCGTCTAGCGCGAAGGACCGGATCGTTCGCGGTTGTGGCGCAAGCGCTCGAGGCCGTCGGCCGCCAGCACCGAGAGCGAGCGCAGTCCATGGTCGCCGAACACGTCCAGGGCGGCGTCCAGCGCCATGACCGCCGCCGCTCGCTCGCCGCGGTCCTTGCCGGTCATGCCCAGACGCGCCTCGTAGAGGCGGGCCAGGTGCAACTGGGCGATCGCCCAGCCGACAGGGTCGCGGCCGGCCGACAGCTTGGCGAGCTCGATCTTCATCGCCGCCTCGGCCGCGTCCAGGATCGCCTGGTCGCCTGTGATCTCGGCGCAGCGCGCCAGGCACACCGCGCGCGCGCTGGCTGCGACACCGCGCAGAGGCAGGGTGGGCGTCGCCTTCAGCACCAGGCCCGCCCGATCGAAACAGCTGACGGCGTGCTCGAAGGCGCGCGCGTCGCCCGAGGCCTCGCCCAGCGCCTGCAGCGCCTGCGCCAGGATCACCTGGCTCCTCGCCCAATCCAGCGGGCTGTGGTCCCGGGTCAGGTTGTCCAGCGAGGTCGCCAGCGCCCCGGCGCCGGCGGCCAGGGCGTCGAGGTCGCCGCAAGCCTCGCCCTTCAGGTAGAGCGCCTGACCCTGGGCGATCTTGGCCCGCGCCCAAGTCAACGGCTCGTACGCGGGATCCAGCCGCTCGGCGGCCTCGGCGGCCTCGTCGGCGGCCTCCTGCAGAAGGTCGACATCCTTCAGCCGCGCGCCCCAGGCCGACAGCAGGTCAGCGCGGATCAGCCGCGCGTCGGCGGCCATGGCGCGGGCCGCCGTCACCCGGCGGGCGATGGCGTCCAGTGCGGTGATCGGCGCGGCGAAACGCTCGGCCGCGGCATGCGCCTCGGCCGAGCCGGTCTTGTCCAGCTGCCGGCGCGCGTCGATGGCCGCCAATCCCACGTCGGCCAGCGGCGCGGCCAGCCCGCCGCGCACCAGGGTGCGAGCCTCGCGGAAGGCGCTCTCGGCGGCCGCATCGAGGCCGGGGTCGCCGAACATCTCGCCGCCCAGGAGGGCGCAATAGGCCTGTTCGCAGCGCGCGCGGGCCCAGGCGTCGGTGCGCCGGGCGGTCTCGAAGGCGGCGGCGGCGGTGTCGGCGAGCGCCGCGGCCTTGCGCAGCGCCGCTGCATCACCGGTGCGGCGGGCCACCTCGCGCCAGACGATGGCGGACTCCAGCCGCAGGCGCGCGTGATCCTTGGCCCCCACGCGGCCGGCGGCCACGTCGGCGGCCTTGGCCTCCTGGGCCAGCAGCTTGGCGTCGAGCAGCTCGAGGAGCGAAGAGTCGCCGCCCGTGAGGCCGTCGCCCGGCGGCCGCGGACGGTCCTGCCCGAAGAAGCGTTTCAGCTCGCGGCCCAGCTCGAACATAGACCCGCTCCGGCGCCGCCGACGTCCCAGCATGGAACGTCCCCCTCGGGCCCTGAACGAGACCAGCAAACGCGGAGCCGAGAGATTTAACAAGTGGTTAATTTCACCGTTATGGTTAACGATGCTTGCAAGCCACAGCAATACTCGGAGGAAAACTTAGTTCCGCCGTTAACGAATCTTAACGAATGCTTCGTTCGCATTCCCTCCCCTTCATGGGGAGGGTGGTCGAGCGAAGCGAGACCGGGTGGGGAAGTGCGACGCGGGACTGGGCGGCCGTGGTCACCCCACCTCTTGCCCGCCTTTGGCGGTCTGTCCCTCCCCATGAAGGGGAAGGAATAGGACTACGCGCGTTCCTTGGAGCGGTGGAACGTCACCTTCGGGAAGCGTTCGCTGACGTAGCCGATTTCCCATGCGCTCTTGGCCAGGAACACCGGCTGGTCGTCGATGTCGGCGGCCATGGCCGTACGGTGCTTGCCGGCGAAGTCCTCCAGGTCGGCCTTGTCCGCCGCCAGCCAGCGGGCCTCGGCGTAAGGCGCCGGCTCGAAGACCACGTCCAGCTGGTATTCCTCGCGCAGGCGATCGGCCATCACCTCGAACTGCAGCTGGCCCACGGCGCCCACGATGAAGTCGGCGCCCAGCGTCGGGCGGAAGAGCTGCGTCACCCCCTCCTCCGCGAGGCTCTCCAGCGCCCGCTTCAGGTGCTTGGCCTTCAGCGGGTCCTTCACCCGCACCCGCTGCAGGATCTCC
>CAZBXO010000031.1:0-9026 GCA_964495645.1 uncultured Phenylobacterium sp.
CGCCGGCCGGTCAGGATCTTGTGCGGATAGGCCTGGTGGCCGACGTCCCAGATCAGGATGTCGGCAGGCGTTTCGTAGACGTGGTGCAGCGCCACGGTCAGTTCGACGACGCCCAGGCCCGCGCCGAGGTGGCCGCCCGTCTGGGAGACCGCATCGATGGTCTCGGCGCGCAGCTCCTCGGCCAGCTGCTTCAGCTCCGCCACCGAAAGGCCGCGCGTGTCGGCGGGCGAGGCGATGGTGTCGAGCAGCGGCGTGGAAGGCATTTAGGGCACACGGACTCTTGGATCAGCGGCGGCGCTCTAACACGAAATCAACGCTCGCCCGCAGGAAATCGGCCCGCGATCCGAAGGGATCCAGATGGGATTTCGTCTGGATTCTGAGGAGGCCGAGCCGCTCTCTCGCCGCATCAACACCCAGCAGGGTGACGAAGTTCGCCTTGCCCCTGCCGGCGTCCTTCTGGGCGGCCTTGCCCATGGCGTCCGGGTCGCCCTCGGCGTCCAGCAGGTCGTCGACGATCTGGTAGGCGAGGCCCAGGTCGTGGGCGAAGCCAAGCATGGCATGGCGTTCACTATCCTTGGCGCGGGCCAGGATCAGCGGAAGCTCGAAGGCGCAGGCGATCAGCGCTCCGGTCTTCAGCCGCTGCATGCGGGCCACGCCGCCGAGGTCGTCGCGAACACCCAGGATGTCGATCATCTGGCCGCCGGCCATGCCCCGCGCGCCGGAGGCCTGCGCCAGCTTCGAGACCAGCTCGGCGCGGATCGAACCGTCGGAGTGGGTGTCCGGATGGGCAAGGATCTCGAACGCCGCGGTCTGAAGGGCGTCGCCGGCCAGCACGGCGGTGGCCTCGTCGTATGCCCTGTGCACCGTGGGCCGGCCCCGACGCACGTCGTCGTCGTCCATGCACGGCAGGTCGTCGTGCACCAGGGAATAGGCGTGGATGCATTCCAGCGCGCAGGCGGCGCGCAGAACCGGGCGGTCCTCCAGGTCGAACATCCGCCCGGTCTCGAGGGCGAAGAAGGTCCGCAGCCGCTTGCCGGGCCCGAGCGCCGCGTAGCGCATGGCCTCGGTCAGCCGGCTCTCCGGCCCGTCCGCTCGCGGCAGGAGCTCGTCCAGCGCCACCGTGACGAGGTCGGCGGCTTCGGCGACCCGCGCATCCAATGGCATCAGCCGAACTCGGCCGGCTGGCTCTCGATGGCGCCGCCGGCGCGCTGGACGATCTGCTCGACCTTCAGCCGCGCCGCCTCCAGACGGGCCTCGCAGTGGGCCTTCAGCGCAGCGCCGCGCTCGTACATGCGAATCGAGTCCTCAAGCGGCGCCTGGCCGGACTCCAGGCGCGCGACGATCCCCTCCAGTTCGGCGAGCGCCTGCTCGAAGCTCATGGCGGGAATGTCGGCCGGCTCGGACAAGGTCGCCTCCTCGAAAGCGCGCCGAACCTAAGACCCGGCGGCACGCGGGTCCATGGGCGGATGCGTCATCGCACTGCAACGATTGGCCGCGATATAGAAGCGCCGATGAGTCTCTCCCGCCGCCATGCCCTCGGCCTCGCCGCCAGCGCCGCTTTCGCCGGTCTCGCCCGCGCCCAGACGGCGCCGACGCCGCCGCGCGCCAACCTCTACGGACCGATCCGCGAGGACCCGGCCGGGATTTTCGACCTGCCGGACGGCTTCAGCTACCGCATCGTCTCGCGCGCCGGCGAGCCGATGGACGACGGGTTCCGCACGCCCGGGCGGATGGACGGCATGGCCTGCTTCGCCCTGGACGCCGACCGCGTGATCCTGGTGCGCAACCACGAACTCCACGCGACGGACCTGAACCGATCCCCCTTCGGCGCCGACGGAGTCCTGGCGGCGAGGCTGGGCGCCGACCGGGCCTACGATCGCCGGCCCGACGGCATCGCGATGCCGGGCGGCACGACGACGGTGGTGTGGGATCTGCGAAAGGCCGAACGGGTCACCCAGCACCTGAGCCTCATCGGCACCCTGGTGAACTGCGCCGGCGGACCGACGCCGCAACGGAGCTGGCTGACCTGCGAGGAGATCGAGACGAAGGCGGGCTCCGGCGCCGGCAAGGACCATGGCTGGGTGTTCGAGGTCCCAGCGGACCTGCGCGGCCTGGCCGATCCGGTCCCAATCACAGGCATGGGCCGTTACAAGCACGAGGCCACGGCCACCGACCCGCGAACCGGCGTCGTCTACCTGACCGAGGACCAGGGCGACAGCCTGCTCTACCGCTACCTGCCCAACGACCGGCGCCGGCTGCTGGCCGGCGGGCGGCTGCAGGCGCTCGGCGTGCGCGACAACACCCTCGACCTACGCAACTGGGAGCGACCCGCGTGGCGCCAGGGACAGCGGCTGAAGACGCTGTGGATCGACCTGGAGGGCGTGGACAGCCCCGGCGGCGACCTGCGCAAGCGCGGCCACGCCAAGGGCGCGGCGCGCTTCGCCCGCGGCGAGGGGCTGGTGTTCGGAAGCCGCGAGCTCTTCATCACCTGCACCAATGGCGGGCCGACCCGTGACGGGCAGATCCTGCGCTATCGCCCGTCGCCTCAGGAGGGCCAGCCCGGCGAACACGATGCGCCGGGCGAGATCGAGCTCTTCCTGGAGTCGCCCAGCGCCGCGACCATGTCGATGCCGGACAACCTGTGCATCTCGCCGCGCGGCCACCTGATGATCTGCGAGGACAAGTACGCGGGCAAGAATGCGTTGAAGGGCGTTACGCCGCGCGGACAGGTCTACGAGTTCGGCCGCAACGCCGCGAGCCCCCTTCCCGGCGCGCCGAACGCCGAGTTGGCCGGGGTCTGCTTCTCCCCCGACGGTTCGACGCTGTTCGTGAACATCTATTCGCCGGGCATCACCCTGGCGATCACCGGGCCCTGGAAGGGCTAGGCCCGCTCGAAGCGGCGCATCGACCAGTACTTGTAGCCCTCGCTCTTCACCAGCTTCCAGCCGAGCTTCCTGAGGCTCCGGCCGATCATGAAGTTGAAGAAGCCGTGCGCCAGGACGACGACGTCCTCGCCGCTGGCCGCCAGGCCGATCAGCAAGCCCGCGGCCTGGTCCGCCCGGGCCTCGGCCTCGCTGCGGGTCTCCTGGCCCTCGTGGTGATTGAAGAACCACCACCAGACACGGGCCAGGAAACCCCACAGCGCCGGCGACAGGCGGATCCACGAGGGCAGCCGCGGGGGCGGCAGCGGCGCCTCGATCAGCATGTCGTGGCGGTCGAATGCGCGCGCCCCGGCGAGCGCCTGGGCGCTCTCGATCGAGCGCAGGCGGGTGGAGGAGACGAGCGTGCCGCAGCTGTCGACGAACTCGCGCAGGGCCTTCGGCGGCGTCTGGCCCGGCAGCAGGCCCAGGAGTTCATAGCTGGCCCAGAACTCGCGGTACTCGGCGGCTGAGAGCCGAACCTTGCGCGACAGTGCCGGCTCGCCGTGGCGGGCGAGGATGATCGCGCCGTGGACGACGGCGGAGCGCGGTCGTGCGGCCTCCGTCGGGGTCACCGCGGACATCGCAGGGCCGAAACGGTCTTCCCGGTCGAACGCAAGGCCCTCACCCAAGGCTGAGGGCTCGAACGTGCGCGAGCGCCGAGCGGCCCAGAGCTTCGAGGTCGTATCCGCCCTCCAGGGAGGACACAACCCGGCCCTTGGCGTGGCGGTTGGCGACGTCGACGATCGCCCGCGTGGCCCACGCGAAGTCGGCCTCTTCCAGCGACTGGCCGCCACCGCCCAGCGGATCGCGCACGTGGGCGTCGAAGCCGGCGGAGATCAGGATCAGCTCCGGCGCGAAGGCGTCGACCCTGTCCATCAGACCCTCGAAGGCCTTGCGCCAGACGGCGGCGGGCGCGCCCTCCGGCGAGACCGCGTTGGCCACGTTGGCCGGAACGCGCTCGGAGGGATGGCCAGTTCCGGGCCACATCGGCCACTGCTGGATGGAGGCGAAGAAGAAGCCGTCCTGGCCGCCCAGCGCGGCCTGGGTGCCGTTGCCGTGATGGATGTCGAAGTCGACGACCGCGACCCGGCCGATCCCGCCGGCCTGGGCCGCGCGCGCGGCCACCGCCACGTTGGAGAACAGGCAGAAACCCATCGGCAGATCGGGCTCGGAATGGTGGCCCGGCGGGCGCACCGCGCAGAACGCACGCGCGGCCCTGTCGGCGGCCACGTCGCGCACGGCCTGGACGACGGCGCCGGCGGCCCGCCGCGCGGCCACAAGGCTGCCGGCGGACATGTAGGTGTCGGGATCGAGCTCGATGCGGCCCTCCCCGGGGGCCTTGGCGAATAGGGCCTCGACATAGGCGCGCTCGTGGACGCGCAGGAGGTCGGCTTCCTCGACCAGCGGCGCCTCGTGGGGCGCCAGGTCCAGGTCGCTGGCGTCCGAGAGGGCTCCGATCACCGACTGCAGCCGCTCGGGCCGCTCCGGATGGCGCGGCCCCGGGCGGTGGTCGGACATGTCCGGATGGGTGTAGAGCGCGACAGTCATGCCCTATGGTAACGCAAACTCCCCGCGGTCGGATGACTGAAGCACACATCCGTCGCGCCGAACCTGCCGACGCCGAGACCATCGCGGCCTTGGGCGAGCGCACGTTCCGCGAGACCTTCGCCCATCTCTACCGCCCGGACGACCTGGCCGCCTTCCTGGCCGAAGGACACAGCATCGAGCGCGCCCGCGCCGACCTGACCGACCCGCAGAAGGCGCTCTGGCTCGTGGAGGCCGGCGGGGAGGCGATCGGCTACGCGCTGGCCGGGCCCTGCGACCTCCCGCACTGTGACGTCTCCCCCGCCAGCGGCGAGCTGAAGCGGATCTACTTCCTGAAGGACCGCCAGGGCGGCGGCCTTGGCGCGCGTCTCTTCCAGGAGGTCATGGCCTGGCTACAGAAGGACGGGCCGCGCGACGTCTGGATCGGCGTCTGGTCGGAAAACTTGGGCGCCCAGCGGTTCTACGCCCGCCAAGGGTTCGAGAAGGTCGGCGAATACGGCTTTGTCGTCGGCCGCCAGATCGACCACGAATTCATCCTGAAACGTCCCGCGGCAAGCTTTGCCGCGGAAGCGCCACAATCGGGAGAGGGCCGCCACATTTCCGCCTGATTGGCCGCGACGAACGGCACTTCATTGCGGAGATTTAACCCCGTGCCGGCTTGGCGTTACGCCTGCCTTCTGTGACGCTTCGTGCGGTTGCAGTGCATGGGCGGGTAGCATGCTCAGGATCGGTTACGTCCGGCTCTTCGATGCGCAGGCGGGAGACGACACCGCGCTCCTGAAGGCGTTCGGATGCCACGTGGTGCGGGCCGAAGAGCCGCATGGCCCCAACGTCCTTGCCTCCATCCTCGACTTCATCGCCGAGGGCGACGAACTGGTCGTGACCCGCATGGAGCACCTGGGTCCCTCCCCCCGCATGCTGCTCGACGTGGTGCAGCGGCTCGAGGAGCGCCGCGCCAGCCTGTATGTGCTGGAGCCCGAGCTCTCGACGCAAGGCGTCTCCGGAACCGCGCTGAAGGCGGTGCTGGAGGCCGTGGCCCGGCTCGAGCCCCCGCAGGCCCGGCGCCGCCGCGCCGCGGCCGTTCAGGACATCCGCGAGCTGCAACGGGCCGGGATCGGGCCTGTCGAGATCGCCCGGCGCCTCGGCGTCTCGCGCATGACGGTGTGGCGCAAGCTCAAGGCCGCGACCGCCTAGCAACTGGACATCAGGGACCCACGGCCCCATCCTCCGCGTTCAAACGAACGTTCGACGCAGGCGGGACCGCCCCATGTTCATGCGCTTCTTCACGGAGCTCCGCGAGGCCAAGGTGCCCGTGACGCTGAAGGAGTACCTTTCGCTGATGGAGGCGCTCGACAAGCAGGTCATCGAGCGCAACGTCGACGAGTTCTACTACCTCTCGCGGGCGGCGCTCGTGAAGGACGAGAAGAACATCGACAAGTTCGACCGCGTCTTCGGCCACGTTTTCAAGGGCTTCGAGAAGCTGGAGGAGGGCCTGGCGGCCGACATCCCCGCCGAGTGGCTGAAGAAGATGTCGGAGAAGTTCCTCACCGAGGAAGAGAAGGCGCAGATCGAGGCCATGGGCGGCTTCGACAAGCTGATGGAAGCGCTCGCCGAGCGCATCCGCGAGCAGAAGGAGCGCCACGAGAAGGGCGACAAGGCGATCGGCACCGGCGGCACCTCACCCTTCGGCGCCAACGGCTATCACCCCGAAGGCATCCGCATCGGCCAGGACAAGGGCCGCCACGGGCGCGCGATCAAGGTCTGGGACAAGCGCGAGTACAAGAATCTCGACGACCAGGTCGAACTGGGCACCCGCAACATCAAGATGGCGCTGCGGCGGCTGCGCAAATGGGTGCGCGAAGGCACTCCGGACGAGATCGACATGCCCAACACGATCAAGGGCACGGCCGAGAAGGGCTACCTCGACATCAACATGCGCCCCGAGCGGCGCAACAAGATCAGCGTGCTGCTGTTCCTCGACGTCGGCGGCTCGATGGACAGCCACATCAAGGTCTGCGAGGAGCTGTTCTCCGCAGCGCGGTCCGAGTTCAAGAACATGGAGTTCTACTACTTCCATAACTGCCTCTACGAGACGGTCTGGAAGGACAACCGCCGTCGGCACACCGAGAAGATCAACACCTGGGACGTGCTCCACAAGTTCCCCCACGACTACAAGATCATCTTCGTCGGCGACGCGACGATGAGCCCCTACGAGATCACCTACCCGGGCGGCTCCGTGGAGCACTGGAACGAGGAAGCCGGCGCGATCTGGATGGACCGCGTGGCCCAGATCTACGAGCACATCGTCTGGCTGAACCCCACTGCCGAACGGCACTGGGACTACACGCCCTCCATCGGGGTGATGAAACAGCTGGTCGGCGACCGGATGTTCCCGCTGACCATCGACGGCCTCGAAAAGGCGATGAAGGAGCTGTCGCGGTAGGACATGGGACTGCCATGACCGATCCCGTGATCCACGCCGAGGCGGCCGAGACCGAGGAAGCCCAGGCCGCCACCAAGCAGGCGGTGTTCAACGCCGCCGAGCGGCTCTTCGCCCTGCACGGATTCCAGAACGTCTCGGTGCGCGACATCACCGCCGAGGCGGGCGTCAATCTGGCGAGCGTGAACTACCACTTCGGCTCCAAGGACGCCCTGCTGTTCGAGATCTTCCGGCGGCGCACGTCGGAGCTGAACCGCGAACGCGCGCGGATGCTGCACGAGGCGGCCGCCCGCCATGGCGGCAAGCCGCCGGTGCGCGAGATCCTGGAGGCCTACTTCGCCCCGCCGCTGCGATGGGCCGCGCCGGACAACGACCGGCGCATCAGCGTGCAGTTCATCATCCGCGCCCGCTCCGAGGGCACGGCGGAGATGCGCGAGGTGCTGAAGACCGACGTCTCCCACCTGGCCCGCTTCGCCGACGCGCTGATGGCGGCACGGCCGGACCTGCCGAAGGAGGATGTCTACTGGCGCCTGCACTTCGTGCTGGGCATGGTCCACAACAATCGCTTCGCTGAGTTCGACCGCCTGCACCACCTCTCCGGTGGGGCCACCCGCGAGGGCGACACTGACGCGCTGCTGCGACGCATGCTGGACTTCGCCGAAGCCGGGTTTGCTGCCTAGCGGCCACGGTTGCGGCTCGCTCTCCTCACCCCTAGGGGGAGAGAGCAGCGGGAGGTCGTCTTGCTCCGGCTGACGCTGAGCGCGTGTGCGCTCAGGTTTCTCGACAGTCTGGTGCTGATCGCGCCGTTCTACACGGTGATGTTCGCCGAGAACGGGCTGAACCCGGCGCAGATCGGGGTGGTGCTCGCGGCCTGGTCGATCATGTGCCTTCTGCTGGAGGTCCCGTGCGGCGTGCTCGCCGATCGGGTCTCCCGCCGCTGGCTGCTCTCCGTGGCCCAACTCATGCGCTGCGCCGGCTACTTCGTCTGGATCGCCTTCCCAGGCTTCTGGGGCTTCCTGATCGGCCTGATGCTCTGGGGCCTGAAGAGCGCGACCATGTCGGGGTGCTTCGAGGCGGTGCTCTACGACGACCTCAAGGCGGTCGGCCGGGAGGCCGAGTACGTCCGCATTATGGGCCGGGCTCAGGCGGCGCGCGCCGCCGGCCTCGTCGCCGCCTCGCTGGGTGCGGCGGCCATGGCCCACCTCGGCTACGACGCCCTGAACCTGGCCAGCGTCGCGACCGGCCTCGCCGCCGGTGTCGCGGCGCTCACCTTGCCCAGGGCTCCCCGTTCGGCGGTCACCGGCGACTGGGGCTACTTCCGCCACCTGCGGGAAGGCGCGGCCCAGGCCGCACGGCTGCCGGGCGTCCCCAGCCTCATCCTGTTCATCGCCGGATCGCAGGCGGTCGTCTGGGCCATCGCCGACTACTGGCAGCTGTTCGCCCTCGAGGTCGGTCTGCCCAAGCCCGGCATCGCGCTCTTCCTGGCAGCGATCGCGGCGACCGGCGCGCTCGCAGCGATCCTGGCCCAGCGCTGGCGGGGCCTGTCGATGCGCACCCTCTACGTGATGATCGTGGCTTGCGGGCTCAGCGTGGTGGCCTCGGCGGCGATCTTCGAGCCCTGGGCGGTCGGGCTCATCATGCTCTACGTCGGGCTCTACTGGACCGTCGACGTCAACGCCGACGCGCGCTTCCAGCACGCCCTGAAGCCCGCGACCCGGGCGACCGTGGCGTCGGTGAAGGGCTTCGCCATGCAGTGCGGCACGGCCCTGCTGATGCTCGGCTTCGGACTTCTGGCGCAGGGATCGTCCTACCGCATGGCCTTCGTGGCGGCCGGCGTGATCGCGATCGGCGTCGGCGGGGGCTATTGGCTGCTCAGCGGCCGCCTGAGGCGGGTTCCGGCGGCGTAACGCCCATGGTGGCCATGGCGAGGCGGCAGGCTTCCCGCTCCCGCGCCCGCCAGACGGCGGCGTTGGCTGCCTCGCGGGCGTCCTCGTAAGCGACGGCCACGCCCTTTGCACGGACGCACAAATCCAGCGGATCGCCGTTGCGCTCGGCCGCCTCATAAGCCTTGACGGCCTCCTTCACCTGCAGGTCCGCCACGAGCTGCCCCTGCGCCTCGA
>CAZBXO010000031.1:9126-21373 GCA_964495645.1 uncultured Phenylobacterium sp.
GCCTTGACGGCCTCCTTCACCTGCAGGTCCGCCACGAGCTGCCCCTGCGCCTCGACCGCGGGGCGGCAGGCGGACAGCGCGAACAGCGCGACGATGACGAAGGCCCGCATGGGGCGGGAGGTTAGCTCAGAAGCCTTCCTGCGCCACCACAGCGGTGATCGCGGCGCGACGCAGGATCACGCCGCGGTAGTGGGTTTCGCCGCCGTCGTCGTCGTTGTCGCTGGCCCGCAGGAACTCCGCCCAGCGATCCTCGGGGACCAGCAGCACCAGGCTGGCCAGGTCGTCGTAGGCGTCGATCTCGCGGTCCACTTCCTCGCGAATCGAAACGGCGCCCTTGCCCGGATCGCGGGTGTCGAGATGGGTGGGGGTGGGCTGGGTCATGGCAGGCGAACCCTCGCGCCCGCCCAGGGTTCCCTGAAGTGACCCGCTCAAGCCACCAGCTTCCAGGCGAACCGCAGGTCCTCGAGAAACATGGCGTAAGCCTTCGCCTTGGCCTCGGCGTCCGGCACGCGCAGGAGGTAGGACGGGTGGTAGGTGACCACCCCCTGCGCCTCCGGCAACTGGATCGCCTGCTGGCGGAATCTTCCGACGGGGGTCGGCTTGCCGAACACCCCGAGCGCCGCAGACCCGCCCAGCGCCACGATCACCCGCGGCCGCACGATCCGCCGCTCGGCGTCGAGCCACCAGCGGCAAGCGGTCACCTCGCCGGCGTCCGGGTTCTTGTGAATGCGGCGCTTGCCCCGCAGCTCGTGCTTGAAGTGCTTCACCGCGTTGGTGACGAAGGTCTCAGCCCGCGGCACGCCGGCCTCCGCCAGCGCGCGGTCCAGCACCTTGCCGGCCGGGCCGACGAACGGATGACCGGCCAGGTCCTCCTGGTCGCCGGGCTGCTCGCCGACGAACATCAGCTTGGCCGCCCGCGGTCCCTCCCCCGGCACCCCTTGCGTCGCATGACGCCACAGGTCGCAGCGGCGGCAATGCTGCACCCCGGCGGCGATTTCCTGAAGGGTCGCGGGCGCCTCGCCATCGAAAGGCGCGTCGCGGCTGGCGCGCACGGCCGCGCGTACGACGCGGCGTTCGGGCTCGGTGGGGGCGGCGCGGACCATGTGGGCGGTCTTGGCCTCGGCTCTGGCGATCAGTTCTGGAATGAGACCGGCCTCCGGCAGGTTCCGCCAGTAGCGCTGCGGCATCTCGCGCTTCATCGCCGCGACCTTCAGCCGGGCCGGGTTGAAGATCGAGGCGTAGTAGGCGCGCCAGTAGTCCTCCAGCGTGTCCTCGGACGGCGCGTCCGCGGCGTCGGCGCCGGGCGTGAAGTGGAGCTGGCGCTTGTCCCAGTGGGCGCAAGCGTCCGGCGTCAGGATCGAGAAGCGCTGGTTGGCGAAGCGTCGGGTGAAGAAGGGCGCCGTGGCCTCGGTGACCCTGTGGGCCGGCTCGAACCAGGCCACGTACGCCTCCTCCCCGTCCTCGGCCGTGGTGAGGCGGAAGCGCACGAAGGCCTTCATCTTGTGGGCCGCGCGGCTGACGTCGCGGGCGAAGGATCTGGCGCGGGCCACGTCCGGGTCGCTGGCGATGCGCAGCAGATGCGCCTCGCCCTGCAGCCGCCAGAGCAGCCGGTAGAGCAGCGCGAACCGCTCGCCGGAGCGGTGCAGCACCACCTGGTCGGCCAGCTCCATGAACTCGCGCGGCACGCTGAACGGGCTCGCGACGCCGGTGGGAAGCTCGTCGCCCATCGGGAGAGCGGCGCCATCCACCGTCCACAACGTGGCATCGGGGGCGACGTGCGCCGAGCGCAGGGCGCGCGCGGCCTCGCGCCAGCCCGCGAAGTCGGTCTCGTGGCGCAGGCGGACGACCTGCATCAGAAGAGCTCGAGCTGCGCGGGGGGCGGCGCCAGGCGAGCGCGCAGGTCGGCCGCGTCGGTGAGGCCGCCGGGCCGCCAGTCATCGGTGACGACGAAGGGGCGCAGCTTGGCCAGGCCGCGGGAGAGCCGCCGCACGTCCTCCAGCGTCACCCGCTTGAACCGCCGCACCTCCAGGAGCCGATTCACCGCCTTCACCCCCAGCCCCGGTACGCGCAGTAGCCGCTCGCGGTCTGCGGTGTTGAGGTCCACGGGGAAGTCGCCGCGATTGCGTAGCGCCCAGGCGAGCTTCGGGTCGACCGCCAGGTCCAGATCCTCGTTCTCGCCCACGATTTCCGACCGCTCGAAGCCGTAGAAGCGCATCAGCCAGTCGGCCTGGTAGAGCCGATGCTCGCGCACCAGGGGCGGCCGGATCAGCGGCAGCTTCGAGGTCGCGTCGGGGATCGGCGAGAAGGCCGAGTAGTAGACGCGTTTCAGGCGGTAGGCGCCGTAGAGGGTCTCGCTGCGCTTCAGGATCTCGCCGTCGGGCGCGGCGTCGGCGCCGACGATCATCTGGGTCGATTGGCCGGCCGGGGCGAACCGCTTGGGCCGGGCGCGCCGGCCCTTCTCCTTCGAGGCGTCGACCGAGAGGCGCACCGCGCCCATGGCCTTCTTGATACCGCCGACGTGCTTCTCGGGCGCCAGCGAGGCCAGGCTCTCGTCGCGCGGCAGTTCGATATTGATCGACACCCGGTCGGCGTAGAGGCCGGCTTCCTCCACCAGCGCCGGCGCGGCCTCCGGAATGACCTTGAGGTGGATGTAGCCGCGGAAGTCGTGGACCTCGCGCAGGGTCTTCGCCACCCGGACCACTGCCTCCATCGTGTAGTCGGGGCTCTGGATGATGCCCGAGGACAGGAATAGGCCCTCGATATAGTTGCGCCGGTAGAAGCTGAGCGTGAGGTCGACCACTTCCTCCACCGAGAACCGCGCCCGGGGCACGTTCGACGACACCCGGTTCACGCAGTAGGCGCAGTCGTAGACGCAGAAGTTGGTCAGCAGGATCTTCAGCAGGCTGATGCAACGCCCATCCGGCGCGTAGGCGTGGCAGATCCCCATGCCGCCGTCCGTCGAGCCCACGCCCCTGCCGCCGCGGGAGTCGCGGTTCACCGTCCCCGACGATGCGCACGAGGCGTCGTACTTGGCGGCGTCGGACAGGATTTCCAGCTTGCGCTTCAGGCTTAGGGCGGGCATGCGCCGGACCCTAGAGTTCCATGTTTGTTCACACAAGCTGCGCTGTGGGGTTGTCGCGCGGCGGGAGCCAACGGGATGGCCCGGACGTTGACCCCGCTCGAGGGCGCCTCTCCCGGGATTGGCACGTGAGACTGAGACGAAGAGACGTTCGCGCGATCACCTTCTGCGCAGTGACGACCGTCCTGATGGCGGTGCTCGTGTTCATGGCCACTCGAAACAGCTGGGTGGCTGTCGCGGCGACCATTGCCTACGCCCTATTCCTCCTGAGTCGCCCGCGCGTGCGCCGCGTCGTCGGCCGGCTGCAGGACCGGCCGACCTGGGAAGGCTACCACTGGGACTGAGGCGCACTCCGCCCCCTGAAGAATCGGGCGGTCAACCCTGCGCGGCGACCCGTTGTTCCAGCTTCACCAATCGGTTAGGCCGAATTCTTGCGCGAGGAGGCCCGATTTCGTGCAGCCAGACCCCGTTCAGGCCGGCCGGCCGGACCGTCCCGAAGTCGCCGAGACGCTGGCCGCCGCCTTTGCGGCCGATCCGATGATCGACTGGCTGCTGCGCGACGACGCGCGGCGGCCGCAGGCGCTCCGGTCCTTCTTCCGGCTGATCGTCGACTTCGCGGTCGCGCAGCGGGCGCGGATCGAACGGCCTGCCTCGGGCGGCGCCGCGGCGATCTGGGTCGCCTACGAAACCGCGCCGAAGCCGTCGTGGTGGCTGGAGACGCGCGCGACGTTCGTGTTCCTGAACGCCTGCGGCCGCGCCCGCGTCGAGCGGGGCGACAAGGCGAGGAAGGCGCTGGAAGCCAACCATCCCAAGGGCCGTCCGCACGACTACCTGTCGTTCCTGGGCGTGCGGCCGCACCTGCAGGGCAATGGATTGGGCGGCCAGCTGCTTGCCACCCACACCGCGCGCCTGGACGCGGCGGGGCGACCCGCCTTCCTGGAGACGGCCAACCCGCGCACGATCCCGCTCTATGCGAGCCATGGCTTCGAGGTGACCGGCGAGTACCGGGCCGCCCAGGACGCGCCGCCGATGTGGGCCCTGTGGCGGGAGCCGCGGGGCTGAACCACTCTCGTTCGATGCTGCTGTCCGGGGCGCCCGACCCGCCGGCGGTTACTTCTCGGTGAGGTTCCAGACGCCGTCCCAGTCGTCGGGGGGCGGGGTCTTGGCGAGCAGGCCGACGCGCTCCTTGTAGACCCGGGCGGGACCGTCGTCGGGATAGAGGGCGAGCGCCGCGTCGAACGCCTTGGCCGCCGTCGTCCAGTCGCGGGCGCGGTAGGCGGCCATGCCTTCCGCATGCGCTTCGAGCAGCCCGCGCAGATGCCGTTCGCCGGCGCGGTAGCCGAGGCTCTCGTAGACCGCGACCGGTCGGTCCTTGCCCTTGGCCCGGATGAGGTCGACCTCGCGCAGCGTGTGCTCGCGGCGCAGCTCGCGGACCGTCATCTCCGACATCAGGATCTTGGCGCCGTACTGCTTGGTCGCCCCTTCCAGGCGGGCGGAAAGATTCACCGTGTCGCCGATCACCGTGTAGTCCAGGCGGCGCACCGAGCCGATGTTGCCGACGACCACGTTGCCGGTGGAGAAGCCGATGCCGATGGCGAGCGGCTCGCGTCCGTCGGCGGCGCGCCGGACGTTCAGGTCGGCCAGCCGATGCATCATCTCGTCGGCGGCCAGCAGGGCGTTGTCGGCGTCGGTCTCGCCGACGAACGGGGCGCCGAACAGCGCCATGATCCCGTCGCCCATGTATTTGTCGAGGATGCCGCCGTGGTGGAAGATCGCGTCCACCATCTCGGTGAAGTACTCGTTGAGCAGCAGCACCGTCTCGCGCGGTCCGATCTGTTCGGAGATGGTGGTGAACCGGCGCACGTCCGAGAACATCACCGTGACCTTCTGCTCCTTGCCGCCGAGTTCCGCCTCGCCCGAGGCCA
The DNA here is from genome assembly GCA_964495645.1 of uncultured Phenylobacterium sp. Classification (GTDB taxonomy): domain Bacteria; phylum Pseudomonadota; class Alphaproteobacteria; order Caulobacterales; family Caulobacteraceae; genus Phenylobacterium. The sequence continues at coordinate 14,131 of CAZBXO010000031.1, forward strand.
GCAGCTGGTCGGCAACCTCCTTGGACATGTAGCGGCTCATGGTGGAGCGGATGCGCTTCTCCTCGGTGACGTCCTCGAGCACCAGCATCGAGCCGATCTGGGCGTGGTTGGCGTCGATCAGCGGCATGGTGGTCAGGTTGACGGTGGCCGTATCGGCCCCGCCGCGGGCCAGTTCGGCGTCGGGCTCGTAGCTGGTCTCGCCGGTCTCCTGCGTCTTGACGAGCAGGTCGATGATCTTGCCGTTGATCGCCCCGAACAGCTCGGCCGCCGGGTGGCCGACCACCGCCTCGCGGGCGAGGCCCAGCATGGTCAGCGCTGCGTCGTTGGCGGTGACGATGCCGCCGTCCGCATCGAGGGTGACGATGCCGTTCGTCGTGCTCTGCAGGATGCTCTCATTGTAGTTCTTGATCGCCAGCACGTCGTCGAACAGCCGGGCGTTCTCCAGGCTGACCGCCACCTGCGCCGCGAAGGCCTTCAGGCGCGCCTCGTCCTTGTTGGTGAAGACCCCTTCCCGCTTGTTCAGCGCCTGGGCGACGCCGATGCGGGCGCCGGCCTTGTTGACGATCGGCACGCAGAGGATCGAACGCGTGCGGAAGCCGGTTCTGAGGTCGACCTCCTGGTTGAACCGTGGGTCGGAATAGGGGTCCTCGATGTTCTCGGTCTTGCCGGTGGTGAAGACCGCGCCGGCGATGCCGGCCGAGGTCGGGACCCTGATCTGCCGCGTCTCCAGCCCGTCGGCGTAGAGCGAGAACAACTCGTCGCTCTTGTCGTCGTAGACGAACAGCGAGGCCCGCTCGGCGTCGAGCAGGTCGGTGGTGGCGGCCATGATCCGGCCGATCAGAACCTCCAGCAGCAGCTCGCCGGCCAGGTCGTGGGTGACCTCGAGGATCTTCTGCTCCTCGCGCAGGCTCTCCAGCATCAGCGCGAAGCCGCGGTTGATGTCGGCGTACTCGTCTGTGGAGAGAACGAGCAGTTCGGCGTCGTCCAGGTGGCCGCTCTCGACGCGGCGCATCGCCTCGATCACGCGGCCGGCCGACTGGCTGACCTCCTTGGCGGTGAGACTGGCCATGATCAGCGCGCCGATGATGCAGACGCTCACCACGCCGACGGTCCAGATGTACATCGACTGCATGTCCGCGGCGGGCACGTGCAGACCCAGCTTGGTCATGATCCGGTCGAACTTGAACAGGAACGACGCGGCGAAGAAGACCAGCGGCAGCGAGCAGACGAAGATGGCCAGGAACAGCACCTTGTTCCTCAGCGGCACCGAGATCAGGTCGGCCAGCGCCTCGTTCGGGATAGGCCCGTCGAGCACGCGCGACAGGCGCTTGACGACCGGTTCCACCGCGCGACTGACGGCGAAGTACTCGAACATGGCGTGCGCCGGCGAGGCGAACAGCAGCACCACCGTAGCCAGCGCGACCATCTGCCAGTCCGCGTAGCCCGCGTTCAGCACCACATTGCTGAGCCACAGGACGGCGACCATCGAGATCGTCGCCGCCGGTCCGTGCAGCAGGGTCACGCGCACCGCGGAGTACTGCGGGAAATTCAACGCCCGGACGAGCGCCGTTCCCACCGCACCGCGCTCGACGCGCTCCCCCCTGTCCAGCGCGCTCAGCACCGGAGCGAGCGGCTTGAGATGGTGGCGGATCAGCATCACGTCGATGGAAGTGTAGAAGACGATCCCCACCGGCGCGAACAGCCAGAAGCCGATCCACTGCTGGATGGTGATCTCGACACCGAGCGCCGCCAGCAGCAGCGTCACCGTCACCGCCACCGCAGAGGCCAGGTGGTAGATCAGGATCAGCTGCCAGAAGAGGGCGCGACCCGAATCCTTCGCCTTGGAGACGGGGGCCGGCTGGCTCTCCACCATCGGGGCCAGTGCGTTCACCGGCCCTCCTTTGCCTTCGCGGCCGCCGCCTGCCTCATCGCCGCCCCTTGACCCGACACCGCAGCATACCTCCCGTTCGAGCGGCTGGACAGATGCGCCTCGTCGCAGGTAACGCCGCTGAACTAACGTCGGTCAGTGAGTCTGGTGGGGGGTCCGATGAGCCAAGCCGATCCGCGATCGAAACTTTCGAAACCGAGCCTAGAGCGGGTGATCGAGCGGGGCATCTTCGAATCCCGCTGGCTGGTCGCGCCCATCTACCTTGGCCTCATCATCGCCCTGGGCGCCTTGGTGGTGAACTTCGTGCGCGAGGCCTGGCACGAGCTGTCGCACCTGTTCAGCCTGACGCTGCAGGAGACGATCATGATGGCGCTGTCCCTGATCGACGCGTCGCTGGTCGGCAACCTCCTGCTGATCGTCGTCTTTTCGGGCTACGAGAACTTCGTCTCGAAGATCGACACCGCCGACCACGAGGATCGGCCGGACTGGATGGGCACCATCGACTTCGCGGGGATCAAGATGAAGGTCATCGCCTCCATCGTGGCGATCAGCGCGATCGCGCTGCTCCGCACCTTCATCGAGCTGACCGAGGGCGCAGAGGTCAACGAGCAGCGCCTCACATGGCTGATCGTCCTGCACGGCACGTTCGTGACGTCCGGACTGCTGCTGGGCGCGATGGACATGGTGGCGTCCTACACCCGCAAGACCACCAACCCGCGCCGCTGAGCCGCCCCCTCCCGCAAGGGGAGGGGCTTCCGGTCCTCGACTACCGCGGCGGTGAGACCGTCGTCGTGGTCGTGACCTCGCTCGCGCTCGACGACGTGGGCGCCGTGGTGCTCGTGCTGCGCGTCACGACGCTGCTGCTGCTGGACCGTCTCACGGTCGTCCCGCTGGTCGGCGGCAGCGCCGAGGCGGCCCGCGCCGCCTCTTCGGCGGCCAAGGCGCGCGCATTCGCGTCCGCGGCCTCCTGCTGGGCCGCGGCGGCCTGCGCCTGGGCGGCGTTGGCCTGCGCCTGAGCGGCGGCGGTCTGCGCCGCGGCGTTCGCGCGATCCTGGGCCGCGGCCTGTGCGGTTCGGCGCGCGGCCTCGGCGGTCGCTTCCGCCACGGCGTCAGCCGAGGCGACCTCGCCGTCCTTGCGCCGTTGCAGGGCGACGATGGCTGTGTCGGCCAGCGCCGAGGCCCGCATCGCATCGGTGATCGCCGCACCCGGGCGGCCGAGCGAATAGTTCTGCTGCGCCGCGACCAGCGCCGATCGCGCGGCGGCCGTGGCGCCGGGGATCTCGACACCCGTGCCGATGCCTTCGGCCGTGCGCAGCTTGGCCTCGGCGGCGGCGATCGCCTGGCGCGCGCGATCCTTCTGCCCGGCGTCGGCGGGGGTGGCCACGGCCAGCGACACCGCGGCCGAGGCGAGAAGGGACGTGATCAGGGTGGTCCGAAACATGGTTCTCCTCCGGCAGAGTCGGCCAGCAACCCGCGAACGCAGCCAAATGTTGCATCGGCCGCGCTTGACCGGTCGGCTGCCGCTCCCCTCCATGCGCCCGGATGGAGGCCTCGGCGATGCTTGAGGGACAGTCGGTGCTGGTGGTCGGCGGCGGGTCGGGGATCGGCTATGCGGTCGCCGAGGGTTTGGTGGCGGCCGGCGCGAAGGTCACCGTCGCATCCCGAGACGCCAGCCGCGTGCAGGCGGCCGCCCAGCGCCTGGGCGAAGGAACTCAGGGCGAGGCGCTCGACCTCACCGAGGCTGCGGCGGTGGCCGCCTTCTTCGACGGGCGCGCCTTCGACCACGTGATCACGACCGCCGGCGACTGGGGCGGGCCGCGCGGCGTGGCCCTCGCCGACCTCGATCTCGGCGAGGCCGCCTCGGTGTTCAAGGTCCGGTTCTGGGGTGCGCTGGCGCTGGCCAAGCACGCAGCGCCGACGCTGCCGCCGCACGGGTCGATCACCTTCACCGACGGCATGATCGCTCACCGCCCGCGCAAGGGATCGGCAGTCTCCACGGCCATGGCCGGGGCGGTCGAGCACCTGACCCGCGCCCTGGCCGTGGAGCTCGCCCCGATCCGGGTCAACTGCGTATGTCCCGCGATGATCCGCACCGGCGTCTGGGACGCGATGATCTCTGCGGATCGCCAGGAGGGTTACTTCGCGCAGGCGACCGGCCGTCAGCCGATCCCGCGCATCGGCGAGCCATCCGAGGTGGCGGAGGCCTATCTCTATCTTCTCCGCGCAGGCTATACGACCGGCCAGGTGCTGAAAGTGGACGGCGGCAGCGCGCTCGGTTGATGAACCGCGGCTAAAGGCGCCCTTTTCCCGCCTTTCACATCTGGATGATAAGCCTGCGCCGTATCGAGACTGGGCGACTCTTCAAGGACAATGATGAACTCCCGACTGTTGATGGCCGCGATTGCGGCGATGGCGAGCCTCGTGGCCGCCGATGCCGCCCGCGCCCAGGCTCCGCCCCAGGTGGGCGAAATCGCCGGCGTTTGGCGCAACCCGAAGAACTCGGTGCACGTAGACATCAAGCCCTGCGGCGCGGCCGTCTGCGGCTACGTGGTCTGGGCCAACGCCAAGGCCGAGGCCGACACGCGCAAGGCTGGCAACCCCAAGCTGGTTGGCATGCAGCTGCTGCGCGACTTCACCCCGCGCGGTTCGGCCTGGCGCGGCAAGGTGTTCGTGCCGGACCTGAACGCCACCTTCTCGGGCACCGCCGAGATGATCGACGCCGACACGCTGAAGGCGCGCGGCTGCCTGATCGCCGGCATCGCCTGCAAGACCCAGCTCTGGCGCCGGGTGCACACGACCGCGGACTAGGTCCGCTGCAGCTTCCCGCCCCGGGCTGAGGTGATCAGCCGCAGCATCTCGTCCATCACCCTGGGCTCCAGGCCCTCGGTATGTCCCTTGTCCATGCGCACCACGTCGGCCACGACGCGTCCGTCCCTGCAGCCTGGATAGACCATCACCCGCGCGGTCCCGGGCCGCGCGAAGCGGCCCCAGCTCGGCCCGCGGCTCTGGTCGGAGGCGGTGACGTAGCCGGCGCGGGTGTCGACCACCTCTCTGGCGGGGCTGCGCGCCTTACAGGCGTACTTGTCGGCCCAGGGCGAGGTGTCGGCGAGGCCGTTCCTCACCTCCAGTTCTCCGATCGCGAAGATGAACGAGAAGTCGCAGGATGGCAGCGCCGCGGTCTGCGGCGGGGGTCCGGCCGGCGCCGCGGGAGCCGCCGCGCCCGCGGGCCGTGCGTTCAGGGTCCCGGCCGGCGCGCCCGGGGGATTGATCCGCCCGCCCGAGAGCGACAGGAAGCCGTCCACCTTGTCCTTGAAGTAGTCGCTGCAGACGATCCTACGCGAGGTGATCCCGCCCTGGCTGTGGCCCGCCAGCCAGAACGCCTTGATGTTCTTCTGGCCGAATTCCTTGATCACCAGTTCCGAGATGTTCTGCAGGTAGGCGTCGTCGGCCTCGGCGACCCAGCGGCGCTGCGGCTGGTCGGTGGCCGCGGTGGGGGTCGCGACCACCAGGCGGTACTTCTCCTTGAAGTCGACCGCCGGGAAGTAGTGGCGCTGCCAGTTGCCGATCGATCCGGCGCCGTGCAGCGACAGGATGAAGACCACCTTCTCGTTCGGTCTCAGGTCGCACGGGAACTCCAGGAAGAACCGGCGCCCGGTCTTCGGCTCGACCGCCATGCCCAGGTTGGTGCGCGCCTCGGCCGGGCAGTTGGCCTCCGGGCAGTCCATCCGCACGCCGTTCGAGCAGTTGGCTCCGGCGACCGTGCGACCCTGGGCCAGCGCCGGCGTGGCGAAAGCCGCGGCGACGCCGGCGGCGATGAGAAGTCTCGACAGCGTGCTCGGCATGGTGGGCTCCCCGGTTCCCTTGCAATGATAGGCGACGCCTGGCCTGCAGGGAACCAGCCGCGGCCCAGCCTGTTCACGAAGCCATGCCGCGCCTGACCATCCGACATGCGACCACCTACGCCTACGAGAAGCCGGTAGGTTTCGCCGCCCATCGCCTGCTGGTCCGGCCCCGTGACAGTCACGCGATCCGCGTGGCCGAGGCGGTGCTGACCGTCTCCCCGCCGGGCGAGATGCGGTGGATGTACGACGCGCTCGGCAACTCGGTCTGCGTCTTCACGCCGGAAGGCAGCGCGCGGCGGCTCTCGATCGTGAGCGACCTGACCATCGAGCGCTTCCCGGCCCCACTGGCGGGCCTGAAGGTGCAGGATCCTCAGACGGCGACCCCGATCGTCTACGCGCCGGCCGACCGCGCCGTGCTGGCGCCGTTCATCGATCCGGTCACCGAGGATGCCGAGGGCGCTCTGTTGCGGTGGTTGCGCGATCAGGTCGGCAGTCCCCACGAGCCGGCGCTCGACTTCCTGATCCGGCTGAACCACAAGATTCACGACAGCTTCGAGTATCAGGCGCGCGACGTCGGCGCCGCCCAGGAGCCGAGCCACACCGTCAAACTCGGCTCCGGCACGTGCCGCGACTTCGCCTGGCTGATGGTCGAGGCCCTGCGGCGGTTGGGTTACGCCGCCCGGTTCGTGACCGGCTACCTCTACTGCGCCAAGCAGGCCGAGATGCGCGGCGCGGGCGCGACCCACGCCTGGTGTGAGGCGTTTCTGCCTGAGCTCGGCTGGACGGAGCTCGACCCCACCAACGGCCTCGCCGAGAGCCCTGAACTGATACCCGTCGCTGTGGCCCGGACCCCCGCGGAAGCCGCGCCGATCTCGGGCGCCATTTATGGCGATCCTGGAGAGACCAGCTTGACTGTTCACGTAGACGTGCGGGCCGCCGATTCGCTTCCCGCCGCAGCTTGAGTCAAACTCAGCCTTTAGCGTGGAGGGCTGGCGATGACTCACGGCTTCCAGCAGCAGGACCAGACGCTGGGCTCCGCGTTCCAGCGTCCGACCCCCTTGCCGCAGCACGGGCAGAAGGCGGACATGAAGACGTCGAAGGCGCGCGAGCCACGCAGCGTTTCGCCGCGTCCAGGGCACTAGCGCTGAGATCGCATCTGTCTAGAACTAGGCCCGTACAATTCGCGTGACCGCGCGAAACGGGAGTTTGTGATGAGCGGGAAACTCGAGTTGGGCCGGCGAGGGCTGATCCTTGGCGCGACGGCTCTCGTGCTGGCGCCGAAGCCGCTGTTCGCGGCCCCGGGCAAGCTGAGCTTCGCGGTCTATCGCAACGGGACCAAGGTCGGCGAGCACGTCGTGGTCATCGCCGGCGACGACGACAACATGACCGCCACCGCGAACGTGGCCATGACCGTCAAGGTCGGACCGGTGCCGGTGTTCAAGTACAAGCATCGCGCGGTCGAGACCTGGCGCGGTGGCGAGTTCGTCAAGATCGAGACCTGGACCGAGCAGAC
>CAZBXO010000031.1:21473-28716 GCA_964495645.1 uncultured Phenylobacterium sp.
TGGCTGGCGCTGAGGGGCAAGCTCGATGACGGCTCGACCCTGGAGTACAAGCGCCTCTAGACGGTGTCGGGCTGGCGCCAGCCCTCCTGCAACAACTCCTCAAAGACGCCCAGGTCCAGGTCGGCCAGCTTGCGCACGTAGGTGCAGCTGACGCCGCCCGAGTGCTTGCCGAGACGCGCCAGGATGGCCTCCGCGCCCGGAAACTGGCGATCGATGTAGAGGTTGAGCTGCTGCTTGCCGGGCATGAAGCCCATCTTCAGCATCTCGCCGGGCCTGCCGTCGGCGTATCGATAGCGCCGGGTCCCGAAGCCCACGATCTTGTCGCCCCACATGCGCGGCGCCTCGCCGGCCACCTTCTGCATGAGCGCGCATAGCGCCTTGGCGTCTTCCCGCCGCGCCGGCGGCTCCACGCGGTCGAGATAGGCGGCGACATCGCCGTCGTTGAGCAGGGTCTTCGGGGTTCCGGCCATCGGAGGAGCGTGGCCGCGCACGAGCCGGCTGTCCACGATGGATCGAAGCGGCGCTGCAAGTCGTTGTTGCGCGTGTGGAGGCCGATCGCACGATGATGAGCGGGCTGGCGAGTGGCGAGCTGGGGTTGCCGGAAGGGCGGCTCGCGATGTCGCGCGCCGTGTCGGCCGACATGGAAGCGATCTTCCGCGACGTCCCGGCCGCGCTCGAGGCCGGACCGGCCGCGCGGGTCACCCCCATGGCGCCGGCGCGCGGCGGCCGCAGTATGCGGCGCGGACCCTACCTCCTCGCCCTGCTGGCGGCCGGCGGGCTCGGCCTCGTTGGCGGTTCGCTGATCGCCGACGGACCGCGATCGATCGCCGCCCCATCCCCGGCGCCGATCCTGCCGGTGGAGGTCGCTGCGCGTCCCGATCCCGAGCCGGTCGCGGTCGCCGAGCCGGAACCGGTCGTGGTCAAGGTCAGGACGCGCGCGCCGAAGCCGCGCGCCGCCAGCAAGCCGACCCTGGTGGCTGGCTGCCCCAGCCCCTGCGGCCGCGCCGATGTGGCCGCCGCCGATCGCAACCTGCGCCGCGCCTACACCCGCGCCGTCCGGGCGGGCGTTCCGCGTCCGGTGCTCGCCACCTACCGCGAGCGCTGGGACGACCTGCGCCATGGCGCGCGCGACGAACCGCGGCGGCTGGTTCGGGCCTACGGCAGCTTGGCCATGGGCCTGGAGACCGCTGCCCACACCGCGCGGACCGGCGACACGTGAGCGCCTCCACCGAGGGGCGGCTGGTCTACGCCGTCGGCGACATCCACGGCTGCTACGGCCTGATGCGCGACCTGCTGGCCCGGCTGACCGCCGACTTCGCGACCCGCGGCCGCAGGCCGGTGATCGTGTTCCTCGGCGACTACGTGGATCGTGGGCCGGACTCGGCGCGCGTCCTCGAAGCCCTCGTATGGCTGCACCGCCGCGAGGACATCGAACTCCACCTGCTGAAGGGCAACCACGAGCAGGCGCTGCTGGCCTTCCTCGAGGCCCCCGAGCAATCCGCGCCCTGGCTGCGCTACGGCGGCGACGCGACGCTGGCCTCCTATGGCGTCGCCTGTCCCGACGGCCAGCCCGACGAGATGCGCCAGGCCCGCGACGACCTGCTGGCCAGCATGCCCGCCTCCCATCTCCGGCTGCTGCAGGGCCTGGAGCTGATGGTCGAGGTCGGCGGCTACGCCTTCGTCCACGCCGGGATCCGTCCCGGAACGCCCCTCTGCGAACAGGCTGAAGACGACCTCCTCTGGATCCGCCAGGGCTTTCTCGACCAGCCCGGACCGTTCGAGAAGACCATCGTCCACGGTCATACCTGGCTGGACCACCGCCCGCAGTTCGCCGAAGGTCGCATCGGCCTCGACACGGGCGCCTTCATGACCGGCGTGCTGAGCGCCGTGCGCCTGCAGGACGCCGACGTCGAATTCCTCCAGGTCGGCCGGCTTGCGGAGCAGGCGGCGTAGGCCCTAGCATCCCGCAAGGGGCGGACTCAGCGGTCCGCGCCGGCTTCCTTCCAGCCCGCGGCCTGACCATTTGACCGACGACGTCCGCACGCCCGCGCCGGCCGCGCCCGAGGACGACCTCGAGGCCCGCGAAGCGGCGTACGAGAAGTTCGTCTGGGACAACCTGAAGCGCAACTACCTGGGCAACTACCTGCACGGCATGCTGGGGATGACCGGCTTCCGCCTGGTCAATGCGCCGACCTTCCTGCCGGCCTACCTGCACCAGGTCTCCGGCTCCAACGCGATCGTGGGCCTGGCGCTGGCCCTGCAGCAGGTGGGTGGGGTGATTTCGCCGATCTTCGGCGCCACCAAGGTCGAGCATCGCAAGAAGGTGATGCCGGCGGCCATGTGGATGGGCGGGCTGGGACGCCTGGCGATCCTCGGCATGGCGCTCTCGGGTTGGTTCCTGAAGGGCCAGCCGCTCGTCGTGGCGCTGCTTTTCTGCATCTTCATGTTCGGCGTCTTCATGGGCGCCCAGAGGGTGGTGTTCTCCCTCCTGATGTCGAAGGTGATCCCGCTCTCGCGGCGAGGCCGCCTCCAGGCCTGGCGCAACGCCACCGGCGGGGCGATCGCGGCGATCCTGGCCTGGGTCGCCGGGCGCTGGTTCATCGACCCGAACCTGTTCGGCAACGGCTACTCGACCACCTTCCTGTTCGGCTTCGCACTGACCACGCTCGGCCTCTGGGCGCTGCAGATCCTGCTCAAGGAGCCGGAGCCGCCGACCACCCGGCCGCAGGCGCGGTTCCGCGACCGGCTGCGGGAGTTTCCGGCCCTCATCCGTCAGGACCACGCCTACGGCTGGTTCATCGTCGTGCAGATGCTGGCCACCTCGGCACGGATCGCGACGCCGTTCTACATCCTCTATGTCGGCAAGTTCATCGGCGCGGACGGGGCGACGCTGGGACTGCTTTCCTTCGCCTTCCTGGGCGCCGACACCGCCTCGAACCTCCTGTGGGGCTACCTCGGCGACAAGAGCGGCTTCCGGATCGTGCTGCTGGCCGCGCTCGTCGGCTGGGTCACCGCCACGGTCCTCCTGCTGCAGCTGCACGACGTTTGGGGGGTGTTCGGGGCCTTCGCCCTGCTGGGCGCCTCGCAGGCCGGCTACATGATGGCCGCCCAGACGATGATCCTGGAGTTCGGCGCCCGCGAGGATCTGCCGATGCGCATCGCCGTCTCCGCCACCGCCGAGAGCATCACCGCCACCGCCGGCCCGCTGATCGGCGGCCTGGTCGCCGAGGCCTTCGGCTACACCACCGTCTTCACGGCCTCGGTCGTGTTCCTGTCCTCGGCGCTCCTGATCCTGATCCTGGCCGTCCAGGACCCGCGGACCCGCGTCCGGGCCTGAGGTCGAGCACCGGCGTCTTGATGGCCGCGGAACCGTCTGATCAAGTTTTGGCGAACCAGATCGCAGCTAAGCCGTTTCCCCGTCGATTGGAGCGGGTGGGAACGATCACCACATGAACAAGCCGTCGGCGCTCGGCGCCACAGACGCGTCCACGGGGACGGCCGGCCTGGACGACATTCTGGCGGGCGGCTTCGCCAGAAACCGCCTTTACCTGCTCGAGGGCAGCCCCGGCACCGGAAAGACCACGGCGGCCGTAGCGTTCCTGCGCGCCGGCGCCGAACTCGGCGAGGCGACGCTCTACGTCACCCTCTCCGAGACCGAGGGCGAGTTGCGCGAGAGTGCGATGTCTCACGGCTGGACCCTGGACGGTATCGAGGTGTTCGAGCTCATCCCGCCCGAGAGCCTGCTCGATGAGCAGCAGCAGCAGAGTCTGCTCTACTCCTCCGATCTGGAGCTCGGCGAGACGACGCGGATGATCTTCCAGGCATTCGAGCGAGTCAGGCCGAAGCGCGTGGTGATCGACAGCCTGTCGGAGATTCGGCTGTTGGCCCAAAGCTCGTTGCGCTACCGCCGCCAGGTGCTGGCGCTCAAGCACTACTTCGCCAAGGCCGGCGCCACGGTTCTGCTGCTGGACGACCTGACCACCGACGCCCTCGACAAGACCGTGCACAGCGTCGCGCACGGCGTGGTGCGGCTCGAGGAGCTCGCCCCGGAGTACGGCGCGGAGCGTCGGCGCGTCCGGGTCGTGAAATACCGCGGCCGCAAGTTCCGCGGCGGCTACCACGACTTCACGATCAAGACCGGCGGCCTGGAGGTCTATCCGCGCCTGATCTCCGCCGAGCACAAGGGCCACTTCGAGCGCATCCCGCTGCCGAGCGGCGTGGCGGGCCTGGACGAGCTGCTGGGCGGCGGCGTCGAACGCGGCTCCAGTTGCCTGATCCTGGGCCCCGCCGGCACCGGCAAGTCCCTGATGGCGGTGCTGTTCGCCGCGTCCGCCCTCGCCAGGGGCGAGAAGGCCGCGCTGTTCATATTCGACGAGGAGCTCGGCCTGTTGTTCGCCCGCGCCCTCGGGCTCGGCCTGGACCTGCAGGCGATGCAAGCCGGCGGCAACCTGATCATCCAGCAGGTCGACGCCGCCGAGCTCTCGCCGGGCGAATTCACCTCCCGGGTGCGCAATTGCGTGGAGACGCAGAACGTGCGCACCGTCGTGATCGACAGCCTGAACGGCTATCAGGCGGCCATGCCCGAGGAGCACTTCCTGCTCCTGCACATGCACGAGTTGCTGCAGTTCATGAACCGCCGCGGCGCCACCACCTTCCTCACCGTCGCGCAGCATGGCCTGGTGGGCGAGATGAAAGCGCCGGTGGATGTCACCTACCTGGCGGACACCGTCCTGCTGCTTCGCTACTTCGAGGCGCGCGGCCAGGTGCGTCGCGCCGTTTCGGTGATCAAGAAACGGGCCGGCCAGCACGAGAAGAGCATCCGTGAGTACGCGATCGACCAGGAGGGCATCACCGTGGGACCGCCTCTGACGGCGTTTCAGGGCGTGCTGCGCGGCGTGCCGAACTTCGTAGGGCCGGGCTCGGGGCTGATGGGCGACGCATCGGCATGAGCCATGAGGCGAGCCCCGTCTCAGAACGCGCGCTCATCCTCGCACCCACGGGCCGCGACGCGCAGATCGCCGCCCAGATTCTGCGGGAGGCGGGGCTGTCGTCGTTCATCTGCGCGGACCTCCCCGCCATGGTCGAGGCCATGGAAGCCGGCGCCGGCGTGGCTCTGATCGTCGAGGAAGTGCTGCACGAGCAGAACTTCGCCAGTGTGGTCCGCTGGCTGGAGACGCAGCCGGCGTGGTCGGATTTTCCCATCCTGATCCTGGCGCAGCGCGGTCCTGGCCTTGAGCGCAACCCCGCCGCCGCGCGCTTCAGCGCGGCGCTCGGCAACGTCACCTTCCTCGAACGGCCGTTCCACCCGACCACCATGGTCAGCATGGTGCAGACGGCCCTGCGCGGCCGGCGGCGCCAGTACGAGGCGCGCGAACGCATCGAGGCGCTGCGCTCGGCCGAGGAGCGGTTCCGCACCCTCGCCGAGAACATCCCGACCCTGTGCTGGATGGCCGATCCCGACGGCGACATCTTCTGGTACAATCCGCGCTGGTACGAATACACGGGCGCCACGCCGAACCAGCTGGAGGGTTGGGGCTGGGAGTCCGTGCACGACCCCAAGGTGCTGCCCGAGGTCCTGAAGCGCTGGCGCCACTCGCTCGAGACCGGCGAGCCCTTCGAGATGACTTTCCCCCTGCAGGGCGCCGACGGCGTCTTCAGGCCGTTCCTCACGCGCATCGTGCCTATGCGCAACGAGGCGGGCCGGATCGTGCGTTGGTTCGGCACCAACACCGACGTCAGCCGCCAGCTGCAGGACGAAGAGCACCTGCGCCTGATGGTCAACGAGCTGAACCACCGGGTGAAGAACACGCTCGCGACCATCCAGTCGATCGTCGCCCAGACGCTGCGCGGCGCCGATGTCCCCGAGCGCCTGCGCGAGACCCTGACGTCGCGCATCCTGGCGCTCAGCCGCGCCCACGACGTGCTCACCGACGAGCAGTGGTCCGGCGCCGACCTGCGCGAGATCGCCGCCCAGGCCGCCGCGCCCTACCGCGACGCCGGCGGCGAGGAGCGGTTCATCCTGCGCGGCCCCTCCGTGCGGCTGCCGCCCAAGACCGCCATCGCCGTGGCGCTGGCCTTCCACGAGCTGGCCACCAACGCGGCGAAGTACGGGGCGCTCTCGGGCTCCGGCCACGTCTCTCTCACCTGGACCCTGCGCCCGGCCGGCGACCTCAGCGAGCTGCAGATCGTCTGGCGCGAAAAGGACGGTCCGCCCGTGAAGCCGCCCAGCCGCTCGGGCTTCGGCACGCGGCTGATCGAACGCAGCTTGGCCGCGGACCTGCGCGGACGGGTGGTGATGGAGTATCCGCCGGAAGGCGCCACCTGCACCATCGAGGCCAGCCTCCCGTCGATGACCGCCGAGCCAGAGGCGTACGAGGGTCCGGCGCGTGCGTCGCGGCGCCGGGCCCGCGACCATCGCGACGACGCCAACGCCCGGCCGACCCCTGCGTGGCACGCCCGCCTCAACTAGCCACGGCCTAGCCTTCCAGCCAGGCCTCGCGTATACGCGCCCGCCATGCTCCGCAGCCCTGCCATGCCGTCCGGTTGCAACGCCGCCACCCTCGCGGGGCGTCGGGACGGTTTCGCGCGCGCGGACTGACCATCCTGAACGAGCCCCGCCGGCGTCGGCCGGGGCTCAGCTTGGATCACCTCCGGCGCCTCGTCCGACCCGGCCCAACCCCGGAGACTGACGATGCTTCCGCCCACGCCCACCCTGACGACCGAGCGGCTGATCCTGCGCCCGCTCGCCCTCACCGACGCCCCCGCCATCCAGCGCCGCTTCCCGCAGTGGAAGCTGGTGCAATGGCTGCACGCGGGCATTCCCTGGCCCTACCCCGAGGACGGAGCCCTGACGAACACGATCGAGTCGCTGGCGACCCGCGAGCGGGGCGAGAAGTTCTACTGGGTGCTGGTGCTCAAGGACGGCCCGGACGAGGCCGTCGGCCGGATCGACCTGTGGGCCTACGATGGCGTCAACCGCGACATGCGCGGCTTCTGGCTCGACCCGGCGTTCTGGGGACGAGGCCTGATGACCGAAGCGGCCGATGAGGTCACCCGCTACGCCTTCGAGGACCTGCGCTGGCCGCACCTGTGGCTGACCAACGCCGAGGTCAACGCCGGCTCCCATCGCATCAAGGAGAAACAGGGCGCCGTCATCGTCGACCGCCAGCCCGGCCACTACGTCGGCGGCCCGGCCACGCGGGTCACCTGGCGGCTGGACCGCGAGGCCTGGCTGGCGCGGCGG
>CAZBXO010000032.1:0-14242 GCA_964495645.1 uncultured Phenylobacterium sp.
GATGCCTACCCCAGCGTGTGGGATTGGGACGGAAGACGTTAGACTTTGAGAACCTTACCTGTAGAAACTGGCATCCTGGGGAGAGGCGGCGCACCAGGGCCGCGGGCAGCGGACAGAACATGCGCCTATTGGCAGCTTTGCTGTTCTCTCTTGCCATGTGGCTGTGCATTGCGCTCGGCCTCATCGGACTGTGGCTGAAGATCACCAGCTAGCAGGCGCTGCCGCGCCCTCCGAAGATGAACGGCAGATGACGGCCTTGGCCGTAGCGCATCCCCTCGTGGATTTCGGCGTTATGCGCCTCCGAGTCTCACGTCCCGAGACGAAGAAGACGAGGATACCCATGCGCATGATCGCCGTGATCTCGGGCCTGGCCGCCGCAGCGTCGCTCGCAGCCCTGCCCGTCACCGCCGAAGCGGCCTGTAAGAAGCGCACCACCGGCACCGTGATCGGCGCGCTCACCGGCGGCCTCCTCGGCCACACGGTCGCGGGCCGCGGCGACCACACCGAGGGCGCGCTGATCGGCGCCGCTGCCGGTGGCCTGGTCGGCAACCAGGTGAGCAAGTGCAAGTCGAAGCGGCGCGCCTACCGCGCGCCGCCGCGCTCGGCGCGCGCGTCTGCGCCGCGCACCTACGCAGCCGCCGGCTCGGTCTGCACCTACGAGACGCGGCCGTACTACGACGCCTACGGGCGGCTCGTGTACGCCCCGGCGAGGGTGTGTCGATGAGAGCCGCCCTCACTGGCGCGGCGCTGGTCGCCGCGCTGGGGCTGGGCGCCTGCGAGAACCGCGACCGGGCGGCGGCCGTGGGAGGGCTCTGCAAGGCCTTCCCCAAGGACGCCGCGGCGCCGGCCGATCCCGCGGCGGCGGTGGACGACTGCCTGCACCGCTGGGGCTACGCCCTGGCGCGGGCCGAGGACCACGCCGGAACGGTGGCCAAGGCCGCGGTCGCGGCCTGCGGCCAGCAGCTGACCCGCTGGAACCAGCAGGCGCTGTCCGGACCCGCGCCCGAGGGCGGCGGTCAGGCGCTGAGCCTGCTCACGGGCGAGCCGATGACGCCCATCGCCGCCCACGCCGACTTCGCCGAGAACCGGGCGTTGGTCTACGTGGTGGAAGCCCGCGCGGGGAACTGCCCGGCGCCGAAGTTCGAGGCTCGCAACACGACGGCGGCGAACACCTCGCCGTGAGGTCGACGGCGGGCGCGTTCGCCGCGCCCGCCGCAACGCCTAGCGCAGGCTGTCGGGGACGATCCCGCCGTTGTCGGCGAGCTTCTGCATGACCTGCCTGTGCAGCCAGATGTTCATCGACGCCGAGTCGTTGGTGTCGCCCGAGTAGCCCAGCTCCTGCGCCAGCGCCTTGCGGTTGGCGAGGCTGGAATCGATCGACAGCAGCTTCATTAGGTCGACGATGGAGTGGCGCCAGTCGAGCGTCTGCGACTGGTCCTTCGCCATGGTCTCCAGCACGGCCTCGACGTCGACAGCCGGGGCGGCAGCCTGGGGCTGGCTCGGAGCGGTGGTGTAGGCCGGCGTGCCGTACTCCTGCGCGGAGGGGGCCTGCGCGGGGGCTTCCTTGCGGTGGAAGATCTTCGAGAGGATAGAGCCGAAAACGCTCATCTGACGCTCCTTGACTGTGCGGGCGCCGCGGTCAACGCCTGCCGCCGCCTTCCGATCCGTCGTATGCGCTCGGCATGGGTCGGGCTCCTCTTCTCCTCGCGGCCAAGGCGGTGCGCGGATTCGGCGACGGGTTCACCGCGCTGCTGCTGCCGGCCTACCTTTCCGCCGCCGGCTTCTCGGCGGCGCAGGTTGGGGCGATCGCGACCGCGGCGCTGGCGGGCTCGGCGATGCTCACCTTGGCGATCGGATTGGGCGGCCACCGGATATCGGCGCGACGCCTGCTGATGGGCGCCAGCCTCCTGATGCTGGCGACGGGCCTCGGCTTCTCACAGCTGCATGCCTTCTGGCCACTGGCGCTCGTCGCCTTCGTGGGGACCTTCAACCCGTCGGGCGACGTCAGCGTGTTCGTGCCGCTCGAGCAGACGATGCTGGCCCATGCGCCGGCCGAGAAGCGCACCGGGCTCTATGCGGCCTACGGCCTGACCGGCGCCCTGGCGGTGTCCCTGGGCGCGCTCAGCGTGGGGCTGGTCGATCCCCTGCGCGATGTGGCGGGCTGGAGCCGATCCCAGGCGATCGAGGCGGCGTTCGTCCTCTACGGACTGCTTGGCGTCGTGGGCGCGGCGATCTACGCGCGGCTGCCCGACGAGCCGGCCGACGCGGCGGAGTTGCGCACCGGCCTCGGCCCGTCGCGCAAGCGGGTGCTGCAGCTCGCGGCCCTGTTCAGCCTGGATTCGTTCGGCGGCGGGTTCCTGGTGAACACCCTGATCGCACTGTGGCTGTTCCAGCGGTTCGGCCTCTCGTTGGCGGCGGGAGGCGCCTTCTTCTTCTGGGCAGGTCTCCTGGGAGCGGCGTCGCAGCTCGCGGCTGTGCGGATCGCCCGGCGGATCGGCCTCGTGAACACCATGGTCTTCACCCACATCCCGGCCAACGGCTTCGCCATCGCCGCGGCCTTCGCGCCGAGCCTCCCTTGGGCGATCGGCTTCCTGCTGGCGCGGGCCTTCCTGCAGTCGATGGATGTGCCGGCGCGCACCGCCTACGTGATGGCGGTGGTGACCCCGGCGGAGCGGGCCGCCGCCGCGGGCGTCACCAACGTGCCGCGCAGCCTGGCCGGTGCGGTCAGCCCCGCGCTGGCGGGTGCGCTCTACGCCGCCTCGCCGTTCGCCTGGCCGCTGGTGATCGGCGGCGCGCTCAAGATCGGCTACGACCTGGCCCTGCTGGCGATGTTCTCGAAGGTGAGGCCCGAGAGCTAGCCTACGCCGCCATCAGGCTCGGCAGGTCCGCGATCGGCACGATCTGCGAGGCGTGGCCGGCGTCGAGGCGCATGACCTTGTTGCAGTAGGAGTTCAGCAGGCCCACGTCGTGGCTGGCCAGCACCAGGATCCCTGCGCGCTCGACGAGGTCCATGAGCCGCTTGTGGGCCAGCTTCTGGAAGTCCGCGTCGCCGACCGCGATCCACTCGTCCATCAGGAGGATGTCGGCCTCCACGGCGGTGGCGGCGGCGAAACCGAGGCGCGCCTGCATGCCGGCCGAATAGGTCTTCACCGGCATGGCCAGGAAGGGTCCCAAGCCCGTGAACTCGCCGATCTCGTCCATGCGCTCTTCGATCTCGCGGCGAGAAAGGCCGGCGATGCGGCCTCGCAGGCGGATGTTGTCGAGACCGGTGGCGGAAGGGTCGATGCCGAGCGAGAGGTCGAGCAAGGCGGCGATCCGGCCATGCACGTCGACCGTACCCTCGTCCGGCTCGTAGGCGCCGGAAAGCGCGCGCAGGAGCGTCGTCTTGCCCGAGCCGTTGTGGCCGATCAGGCCCAGCCGGTCGCCGGCGTCGAGGGCGAGGTTGACCGCCTCGAGCGCTGTGACGTCGGTGGCCCCGGCATGGCGGCCCAGCGTGCCGCCGACGGCCACCCGCGCCACAGTCTTCTTCAGCGAGCGGGCGTCGACCCCATAGACCGGAAAGCGGACGGTCAGGTCCGTGCAGCGGATGGAGACGGGGCGGCTCATAGGTAGTGCACGATCCGCCGCCGCGTGCGGGCGAAGAGGGCGAAGGTGACCGCCCATCCGGCGACCGCCAGCGCGACCAGCACCATGTAGCCGTTATCCGGCAGCGGCCGTCCCAGGATCGGCGCGCGGATGCCCTCCAGCACGTAGTAGAAGGGATTGTAGTTCAGCACCCACTCGTAGCCGGCCAGCCGCTCCGGAAGCCAGAAGACCGGCGTCATGAAGATCGCGAACTGCATCACCGAAACCACCACCTGCGGGATGTCGCGGAAGCGCGCCGAGGCGATGCCGACGAGCAGCGAGAGCCAGCCGGCGTTCAGCACCATCAGCGCCAGGCCCACGACCGCCAGGAACGGGTTGGCGCGGGTGAAGTCCGCATAGAGCGCGAGCACCACCAGCACGATCACCGCGTGGTGCGCCAGGTAGATCAAGTTCCGGAACAGGGTGCGCCAGACGAAGGTGAGCATCGGCAGGCTGGTCTGGGAGAGGATGCCCGCGGCCTGGACGAAGGTGTCGCAGCCCTCGTTGATCATTCCGGCCAGAGTGCCGAAGAAGACGATGCCGATGGCCACGAACGGCAGGAACTCGTTCAGCGGAACCTTGAACAGGTTGGCGTTCAGCACCCCGATCCCCAGCACCATCATGCCCATGGAGAGCGTGATCCAGAACGGGCCGAGGATGGAGCCGCGGTAGCGGCTGACGACGTCGTGCCAGGCCAGCGACCAGGCCAGCCCGATCCGCCCCAGGGACTGGGCCAGGTCGCTGAACGCCATCTGGAGCTGGAAGGCCCCGCCGCGCCGTCCGGTGCGCAGCAGGTGGGTGGCGGAACGCATTGCGTCTCCCGGTGGAAGGCAGGGGAGGTAACAGCGGCGGTGCGGTGACGCAAGGACAGCGGAATTCATGCGCCCTGGGTCTCGGATCTGACCGGGGTCCGTCCGGAATGGCGCTTTCAAGCGCCACTTTATCGCTTCGTCTTGTCCAGGCGTTCACCATTTCGCGGCAAATCGGAATATCCACGCCCACGGGCGCAAGGGGCCGATTCCGCCGTCATGAAGCTGCTCACCTTCCTCGCGAACCAGCCGGACACCGTGCTGACGCGCGCGTTGAAGGATGGCCGGCGCGTGGCGTTGGTGGCGTTCGGCTTCAGCCTGGTGTCGAACCTGCTCTACCTCGCGCTGCCTCTCTACACGACGCAGGTCTACGGCCGCGTGCTGGTGAGCCAGAGCGAAGCCACGCTATGGGCGCTGACGGCTATCACACTCTTCGTGTTCGTCGTCTCCAGCGTGATCGACGACGTCCGCGCCAAGATCCTGATCAACTACGGCGTGGCGCTGGACCAGCGGGTTTCGGGGCGCGTGTTCACCGCCCTCTTCGAGGCGACGGTGCGCGGCGATCCGTCCGGACGCAGCCAGGCTCTGCGTGACCTGGACCAGTTCCGCCAGACCCTGACGGGGCTTGCGGCCGCGGCGGTGTTCGACGTGCCGTGGATTCCGGTGTTCCTGGGCGTGCTGTTCGTCGTCGACTGGCGCATCGGGGTGCTGACGCTGCTGGGCGCGGGCGTGCTGTTCGCCCTGGCGGTGCTGCAGGGACGCGCGACCCAAGGGCCTTCGAAGGAGGCCGGCGACGCGGCGCTCAAGAGCTACGGCTTCACGGAGGCCGCGCTGCGCAACGGCGAGGTCGTGCGCGCCATGGGCATGCTGAACAGTCTCGGCGGCGCGTGGGCGCAGCACCGGGCTGTCACCATCGAGCGCGGCGCGGCCGCCGGCGAGATCTCCAACGTCTACAACGACGCCATCAAGGCCGCGCGAATGGCCATGCAGGTGCTGATCGTGACGGTCGGCGCCTGGCTCGTGATGGAGCACAAGATCCATTCCGGCCTGCTGTTCGCCAACATGATCCTGGCCAGCCGCGCCCTGCAGCCGATCGAGAGGGTCGTGGGCTCGTGGCAGCCGCTGAACGACATGATCCGGGCCCACGCGCGCCTGCAGCAGTTGCTGGTCCAGACCCCGCCGCAGCCGCCGGTCACCGTGTTGCCGAGGCCGGAGGGCCGCCTCTCCGTCGAGGGCGTCGCCTTCGCGCCGCCGAACGCCACCCGCTACCTGCTGGGCGGCATCCAGTTCGCGGCCGGACCAGGGGAGGTGCTGGGCGTCATCGGACCCTCCGGGGCCGGCAAGTCGACGCTGGCGCGCCTGCTCACCGGGGTCTGGCGGCCAAGCCAGGGGACGGTGCGCCTGGACGGCGCCGACGTCTTCACCTGGGATCGCACCGACTTCGGCCGGTGGATCGGCTATCTGCCGCAGGACACCGAGCTGTTCGCCGGTACGATCAAGGCCAATATCGCCCGCTTCCGCGGCGACGTGGACGACGCGGCGGTGATCAAGGCGGCCAAGCTCGCCGGCGTACATGAGCTGATCCTGCGCCTGCCCAAAGGCTACGACACCGAGGTTGGCGAAGGCGGCGCCGTGCTGTCCGCCGGCCAGCGCCAGCGCGTCGGCCTGGCCCGCGCCATGCTGGGCGACCCGCCGTTCGTGGTGCTCGACGAGCCCAACGCCAGCCTGGACGGGGAGGGCGAACAAGCGCTGCTGATCGCCATCGACGCCATGCGCGAGCGCGGCGCCACCGTCGTGATCATCGCCCACAAGCCGTCGATCTTCCGTTCGGCCGACCGCATGCTGGTGCTGCGCGACGGGCGCATGGAGCTGCTCGGCCCCCGCGACCAGGTGTTCGCCAAGCTGGCCGGGACGCCCGAGCCGGCGCCGGCGGCCACGGAGGCGGCCGCATGAAGCTGGACCTCGGACCCGCCCGCCAGGCCTATGTGACGCCGCAGTTCGGCGCCGAGGAATGGGCCCCGCTCGATCCGCGGCTCGAAAAGCGCCTGAAGCGGCCCATGCGCACCGGCGCTATCGTCGTGGCCGTGTGCGTCCTGGGCCTGGGCCTCTGGGCCGCGCTGACTCCGATCGACGCGGGTATCAATGCGCCAGCCGAGGTGCGTTCGGAGTCGGCGAAGAAGACCCTGCGCGCCCGCGAGGCCGGCAACGTCAAGCAGGTGCTGGTGCGCGAGGGCCAGCGGGTCGCCGCCGGCCAGCCGCTGCTGCTGTTCAACGACGTGGAAGCCCGCGCGGGCCACGACGTGCTGAAGAACCAATACGACACCCTCCTCGCCCAGACCGCGCGGTTCATGGCCGAGGCCACCGGCAAGGCCGCGATCGACGTCCCGCCGGAGCTTTCGACGCGGATGGCCGACCCGCGTGTGGCGGGCCTGATGCGTGACCAGGAGTTCCTGTTCGCGACACGTCTGTCGCTCTACCAGAGCCAGGCCGGGGTCATGCGCCAGCGCATCGACCAGCTGCAGAGCCAGGTCGTCGGCGTTCAGGCTCAGGTGTCCGCAGTGGACACGCAGTCCGACATCAACGCCCAGGAACTCGGCGGCTACGTGCGCCTGAACGAGCAGGGCTTCGCGTCGAAGTCGATGGTGCTGCGCTACGAGGGCCAGAAAGCTGAATTGGCCGGCCGGAAGGGCCAGCTGCTCTCCGACGTCGCCCGCCTGCGCCAGCAGATGGGTGAGACCCGCCTACAACTCGCCAGCCTCTCGAACGAGCGCGCCAGCGAGGCCGCCGAAGGCCTGCGCGACAGCCAGACGCGCCTTGCCGACGTGATCCCGCGGCTGACCGCGGCCCGCCAGCAGCTCTCCAATACGGTCGTGAAGGCGCCGGCCGACGGCTACGTCTTCGGCCTCACCCAGTTCACCCCCGGCGGCGTGGTGGCGGCCGGTGAGGTGCTCATGGACGTGGTCCCGGCCGGGCAACCGCTGACCGTCACCGCTATGGTGAGGCCGGAAGACGTGGACTCTGTACAGGTGGGGCAAAGGGCGCGAGTGCATCTGACCGGCCTGAATCCGCGGTTCTCGGAAGACCTCGATGCGAAGGTCATCCTGGTCTCGGCCGACCGGATCACCAACGAGCGGACGGGCGTGGCGGCCTACCGCATCGACCTGACCATCGCGCCGACCGAACTGCGCAAGCTGAAGCGCGGCGCGCAGCTGCGGCCGGGCATGCCCGCCACCGCCATCATCGTCACGGGTCAGCGCAGCGTCCTGGAGTACCTGGTGCAGCCGCTCGCCGACACGGTGCGCGACGCGTTCCGCGAGGAATAGCTAGCGGGCGGCTCGGGAGAACCGCCATTTGAGCGTCAGGATCGTGGCCGACAGCGCCAGGCAGACGGCGTTGGCCACGGCTACGGGCCAGCTGCCGATCAGTAGGCCGTAGGCGATCCACAGGGAAAACCCCGTGACGGTCACTGCATACATCCGCAGCGACACCGAGGAGGCATCGCGCTCGCGCCAGATCTTGGCGATCTGCGGGACGAAGCTGGTCATGGAACAGAGGGCCGCGAGCGTGCCCACGACGTTGGCGATGGTGCTCAAGGGCCCTCCACGGGCACGGTAACGACGACGCGGCAGCTCGGTTGCGCCCTGGTCTCGAAGCTGGCCTTGAGCTGCTGGGCCATCAACTGCAGGATCGTGGTTCCGAAGCCCTTGGGCGGCTCGGCGAGCCCCACCCCGTCATCGGAGACGGACAGCTCGAAGCCGTCGGCCGCGCGGTGGAGCGCCACTTGCACGCGGCCGGACCGGCCGGCGGGAAAGGCATGGCGCACGGCGTTGCCGATCGCCTCGCAAGCCCACAGGGCAATCGGCGCGGCGTGCCGGGCCGGGACGGTCACCGCCTCCAGTTCGAGGTCGAGCGAGACGTCCTCACGGTCCGAGCCGCGGGCGATGTCGGTCGCCAACTCACGGATCAGGGCAGAGAGCTCGATGCGCTCGTCACGCACGTGGCGATGGGCGAGGCTCACGGCGGCGATGCGCTGTTGCAGCGCCTTCAGCTCATCCCGCGTCCCAGCTTCTGCGCGGCGGCCCTGGAGCATTACGATCGAGGAGATCAGCTGCAGGGTGTTCTTGGTGCGGTGTTCGGCCTCCCGGAGCCGGGCATCGGCGTCATCCATGGCTTGTTCCCCGAGGCGGCCTGCCCACATGCTAAGGGCATAACGCGCGAGGGCCCCATGCTGACGCTCGATCACGCCGTCTTTCCCGTCCGCGACGCCGAACGCACGCTCGCCTTCTACACCGAAGTGCTGGAGCTCCCGCTGGTGGAGGCCCATTCGGGCGACGACTGGGATGGCTTCCCGTGGCTGATGATGATCTTCGGGCTCGGTGGCGCGCAGGAGCTGGTCTGCGTGGCGCTGAAGGGCGCGCCGGCGCCGGACTATCGCGGCCTGCCCATCGATGCGCGGCACTACGCGCTCGCCGCCGAGAGCGAGGCGGCGCTGGAGCACTGGCGGCACAAGCTGCGCGCGGCCGACGTCGATTTCTGGGAGGAGAACCACGGCGAGCAGTCGTCGATCTACTTCCCCGACCCCGACGGCGTGATCCTGGAGATCACGTGGCCGGCGTCGCGGGTCTCGAAGCTCAGCCTGCCCAGCGCAGTCGAGACGGTGCGCCGCTGGCTGCGCGAGCCGGCCGCGGCTTGACCGGCGGGCCCGGCGCAAGCGAAAGGCGCGGGCCATGAACATCCTGCTGGTGGGCTCCGGCGGGCGCGAGCATGCGCTGGCCTGGAAGATCGCGGCCTCGCCGCTGGTCGAGCGGCTGGTGGCCGCGCCGGGCAACCCGGGGATCGCGGCCCACGCCGAGCTTCGGGCGGTCGGCCCGACGGATGTGGACGGGCAGGTCGCGCTCGCCAGGGAGATCGCCGCGGACCTGGTGGTGATCGGGCCGGAGACCGCGGTGGCGGCGGGGCTGGCGGACGCGCTGGCGCAGGCCGGCATCCCCTGCTTCGGGCCGACCGCGGCGGCGGGCCGACTCGAGAGCTCCAAAGCCTTCACCAAGGCGTTCGCCGACCGCTACGGCCTGCCGACCGGCGCTTACCGGACCTGCGAGACGGCGGACGAAGCGCGCTCGGCTCTCGCGCTGTTCGAGCCGCCCTATGTCATCAAGGCCGACGGTCTGGCGGCGGGGAAGGGCGTGGTGATCGCCCAGGATCGCGGCGAGGCGGAGGCCGCGATCGATGACGCCTTCGGCGGCCGGTTCGGCGCAGCCGGCGCGCGCGTGGTCATCGAGGAATTCCTGGACGGCGAGATCGGCTCCCTGTTCGCGATCTGCGATGGAACGACGTCGCGTCTCTTCGGCTCGGCGCAGGACCACAAGCGCGCCTTCGACGGCGAGCAGGGGCCCAACACGGGCGGCATGGGGACCTATTCGCCGGCCCCGGTGTTCACGCCGCAGCTTGTCGAACAGGTGCGCACCCGGTTGGCCGAACCGGCGTTCGCGGGAATTGCGGCGGACGGCGCGCCCTACAGGGGCATCCTGTTCGTCGAGTTCATGGCGACGTCGGCCGGGCCGAAGCTGGTGGAATTCAACGTCCGCTTCGGCGACCCGGAGTGCCAGGTGCTGATGCTGCGGCTGGAGAGCGACCTGGTCCCGTACCTGATGGCCTGCGCGACGGGCCGCCTGGCCGAGCTGCCGGAGCCCCGGTGGCGCGACGAGGCCGCGATCTGCGTGGTGCTGGCGGCCAAGGGCTACCCCGGGACGCCCGTGGCCGGCGGCGCGATCCGCGGCGCCGGCGCGGACTTCGGCCCGGACGTCGTGGTCTTCCACGCCGGCACGAAGCTGGCAGACGACGGGCTCCTCGCGGCGGGCGGTCGGGTGCTGAACGTCTGCGCGCGCGGCGCGACGCTTCGGCAAGCCCGCGACCGGGCCTATTCGGCGGTGGACGCGATCGACTTCCCGGACGGCTTCTGCCGCCGCGACATCGGCTGGCGCGCGCTCGGCTAACGCCCGCCCAGCGGCTGCGAACGCTCGGGCGAGCCGATCAGGGCGCGGGCCTGCCGCGTGGCGGCCGCCGAGTCCTTGCCTTCGTCGGCGATGCCGTCGGCCAACTCCATCAGCCGCTCGCCCACCACGGACCCGTTGTCGGCCTCCTCGGTGACGGTCACGCCGCCGTCCTTGGCGATGGCCTCGTCCCAGGCTTTGCGCACATCCGCCCAGTAGGCCCTGGTCTTGGCCCAATAGTCGTCGGCCGCCTTCACCGGGAACGCCCCCGAACGATCGTAGGTGTTGAGCACGGTTTCGTGGACGTAGGTCACGTCCTTGCCGTCCTTCACGCCCAGCTTGGCGTTGTCCTGCTCGTGGACCCAGCCGGTCGGCGTCAGGCTGTGGCGGTTCCAGCCGGAATACCAAGCGTAGACCGGCTTGCGGGTGGCGTCGCGGCGGGCCAGCGGCCGCAGCGTTCGCTCGGACTGCCAGCTGGCCACGCCGCCTACGAACGACCATCGTCCGACGCCGCCGTATCGTGGGGAATCGTCGGTCTGCCAGACGGTCTGCGACCAGGCGCCCTTGCGCTCGGCCTCCGGCACGGCTTTCAGCGTCCAGCGGCTGGTGCGGTCGTAGGTGAGCACCGTCGCCGGCTCGTAGGTCCAGTCCTGTCGCCAGTGCTTGATGACCATCGGCTTGCCGTCGTCATCGACGACCAGCAGGTGTTGCAGGCGGATGACGTCGCCGGTGTCCTCGATGACGCGGACGGCCTCGTAGCCGCCGGAAAGCTTGGCCGGGATCGGCTTGTAGTCCGGCCGGAACGACACCGTCTCGCGCATGTCGAAGCGGACCTTGTAGTCGCCGGCCATGGCCAGGATCGCCTGCCGCTCGCGCTCCGGTGGGGATCCGGCGACGGCGGCCGGGACCGCCAGGCTGAGGGCAACTGCAAATGCGAGGCAAACTCTGCGGCAGATCATGGCGACTACATAGTCCCGGCGGCGCTCGTCGGTAAGCCTCCAGGGCTTTGCGCTGGCGGGCGGCCTCGCTAAGACGGACGTCAAACAAGCGTACGAGGAAACGCAGCCATGGCCGCGACCGCCACCCTCACTCCAGAGCAGGAGCGCGAGCAGGCCAACACCGGCACCAAGGCCGTGGCCGAGAGCCACAAGTTCGACGAGGCGTCGCTGGCCCGCTGGCTGGAAGCCAACGTCGCGGGCTACGCGGGCCCGCTGGAGGTGCGCCAGTTCAAGGGCGGCCAGTCGAACCCGACCTACCAGCTGGTCACGCCGGGCCAGAAGTACGTCCTGCGCCGCAAGCCGCCGGGCAAGCTGCTGCCGTCGGCGCATGCGGTCGACCGCGAGTACCGGGTCATCTCGGCGCTCGGGCCCACAGGCTTTCCTGTGGCCAAGACCTATGGCCTCTGCACCGACGACGCGGTGATCGGCACCTGGTTCTACATCATGGACATGGTCGAGGGCCGGGTGCTCTGGGACCAGACGCTGCCCAACTGCGAACCGGCCGAGCGCCGGGCGATCTTCCGCGACAAGATCAAGACCCTCGCCGACCTGCACAACACCGACTACGTGGCCATCGGCCTGGAGGACTTCGGCAAGCCCGGCAACTACATGGGCCGCCAGGTCGACCGCTGGACCAAGCAGTACAAGGCCTCCGAAACGGAACTGATCCCGGAAGTCGAGCGGCTGATCGAGTGGCTGCCCCAGACCCTGCCGGTGCAGGAGCGCACCTCGATCGTCCATGGCGACTACCGCCTCGACAACATGATCTTCCACGCCACTGAGCCGAAAGTGGCCGCGGTGCTCGACTGGGAGCTCTGCACCCTGGGTGAGCCGCTGGCCGACTTCACCTACCTGCTGATGAACTGGGTCAACGGCACGATCTCCACCCTGCCGGACATGAAGGCGCACGGCATCCCGACGCTCGAGGAAGCTGTCGAGCAGTACTGCGACCTGACCGGCCGCTCCGGCCTGCCTGACCTGAACTGGTACTTCAGCTACAACGCCTTCCGCCTCTGCGGCATCATCCAGGGCATCGTCGGCCGCGTCCGCGACGGAACGGCCAACCACCCCGACGCCGCCAAGCAGGCCGACCGCGTCAAGGTCCTGGCCCAGACCAGCTGGGCGTTCGCCAAGAAGGCGGGGGCCTAGAGCCTCGCCAGCAGCGCGTCCAGCGCCGCCTCATCGTCGAAGACCGCGCGGATCGGCCACGCCTTGACCTTGGCTTGCCACGCGGGCGGCAGGCGGACCCAGTCCTTTTCGGTGGTGACGAGGCCGGCGGCGAACTGGCGGGCGCGGTCTTCCAGCATGCGCAGCGTCGATCCGTCGTAGGCGAAGTGGTCGGGGAGAGGGGCGAAGTCCGCCAGCGCGCAGCCGGCCGCCTGCAAGGCGCGCTCGACCTTCCAGGGCTTTCCGACGCCGGCGAAGCCGACCTGCGGGCCGTCGGGCGGCGGTTCGCCCGGCAGCACGCGAGCGATCAGCACCGGTACGGGGGCGAGGGCGGCCAGCAACTCGGGGTCCGGCGCCTCCAGGTCGGCCGGCAGCAGCAGGATGGCGGCGTCGGCGCGGGCGAGGCCCGTCTTCAGCGGCTCGCGCATCGGACCGGCGGGGAAGACGCGGCCGTCGCCGAACGGCCATTCGCCGTCGCGGGTCTCGCCGTCGACCACCACGAGGCTCAGGGTCTTGCGGACCGACGGGTTCTGGTGGCCGTCGTCCATGACAATGGCCGTCGCCCCGGCCTTTGCGGCGGCGATGGCGCCGGCGGCGCGGTCGCGCGCGACCCAGACGGTGAGGTCGCGCGCCAGCATCAGCGGCTCGTCGCCGACGTCGGCGGCGGTGTGGGCTCGCGCGTCGACCTGGACAGGACCTTCGAGGCGCCCGCCGTAGCCGCGGGAGAGGACGTCGGCCGCGAGCCTGCGGGCGATCTCGCGGACGACCGGCGTCTTGCCGGTTCCGCCGACGGTGAGGTTGCCGACGCAGATCACCGGGACCCCCGGGTCGACGGGACGCGTCCTGGCGATACGCCGGGCGGTTACGGCCGCCCAGATCCACGAGGGCGGGGTCAGCAGCAGCCGGATCATCCGCATGTAGCGGGCGTCGCGGCTGTACCACCAGCGGGGCGTCGCGAGCTTCATGACGGGAGCAGGGGCTCGAGGAGGGCGAGGGCGGTGTCGAAGGCCGCGCCCTGCGCGCGGGCGTAGGCGGATCCCGCTTCGCCCATGGCACGGGCTGCGACCAGCACGCGCTCGACATCGCATCCCACGTCGGCCTCGGACGTGAGGACGGCTGCGCCAGCAGCCACGAGGCCGTCGTAGAGCTCTGCGGCGTTGTGGACGTGGGGCCCGGAGATCACCGGCTTGCCAAGCCGGGCCGCCTCCAGCGGATTGTGCCCGCCGACGCCCGCCGCCCAGCCCCCTCCCATCACCACGACATCGGCCAGCCGCATGAAGAGCCCGAGTTCGCCCAGGGTGTCGGCCACATAGACCGGCCGGGCGTCCGGCTGATCGCCAACTGTGCGGCGCGGCGCCTGAAGCTCGGCGGCCACGGCGGCGCCCCGGTCGGGATGGCGTGGGACGACGATCAGCAGGGCGCCGGGCGGCGTGGCGGCGGCGACCACCCCCTCCTCGCCCGCATGGGTGCTCGCGGCAAGCACGACCTTGCGGCCAGCGGCCGCCGCGCGCAGGCGTTCGAGCTCGAGAGGGTCGCAGGGAAGGTCTTCGGCGACGGTCTTGAGGTTCCGTTGAGGCCCCGGCGCGCCGCCCAGGCTCCGCAGGCGCGCCTCGGTGGCCGCATCCTGTGGCAGGATCAGGTCGAACGCCTGCAG
>CAZBXO010000032.1:14342-28651 GCA_964495645.1 uncultured Phenylobacterium sp.
GCGGCCGAGGCGCTCGGTCAGGCGGTCGGCGTCCTCCTTGCCGCGCCAGGCGCGGGCGGCCAGGACGAGGGGCGCGAGCGGCTCCAGCAGGCCGGTCGCCGCGCCATAGAGCGCGAGCGGCAAGGTCGGCCTCAAACCACCTCGGCCGGCGCCAGCCGGCAAGCGTGGGCGGCGTCGGTCTCCACCTGCAAGGTGGCGTGGCCAATGTTGAACCGGTGGGCGAGGCCTTCGGTGGTCTCGTGCAGGAAACGGTCGCAATCGCCGTTGACCGGCCGCAGCAGGTGGGCGGTGAGCGCCGTCTCGGTGGTGCTCAGCGCCCATATGTGCAGGTCGTGGACGCCCTCGACGCCGGGCCGTTCGGCCAGCCAGCCGCGGACCGCATCGACGTCGATGCCGCGCGGGGCCGCGTCCAGGGCCAGGTCGACGGAGTCGCGCAGCAGGCTCCAGGTGCCGAGCACGATGACGCCGGCGATGAACAGGCTGAGCGTCGGGTCGATCCAGACGAGGCCGGTTTCCCCCATGATCAGGGCGCCGGCCACCACCGCCAGCGAAACGGCGGCGTCGGCGGCCATGTGCAGGAAAGCCCCGCGGACGTTCAGGTCGTTGTGGCGGCCGCGCATGAACAGCATGGCGGTCGCGCCGTTGATCAGCACCCCGAAGCTGGCGACCAGCATGACCACGCGGGTGTCGACGCCCTCCGGCGCGTTGAGCCGGTGGACGGCCTCGGAGACGATTGCGCCCACCGCCACCAGCAGCAGCACCGCGTTGGCCAGCGAGGCCAGGATGGTCGCCTTGCGCAGGCCGTAGGTGCGCCGGCCGGCCGGCGCGCGCCTGGCCAGCACCGCCGCGCCCCAGGCCAGGACCAGCGCCAGGACGTCGGAGAGGTTGTGGCCGGCGTCGGCCAGCAGCGCCAGCGAACCGGTCCAGAGTCCAGCGCCGGCCTCGGCCAGCACGAACAGGCTGTTAAGGGCCACGCCCACGGCGAAGGCGCGGCCCATGTCGGCGGGCGCAGGGTGCTGATGCCCGTGGTCGTGATGATGGTGGTCGTGGGCCATCGGAGCCTATGTCCCGCGAACAGGAGCCGGGATCAATCGGGGCGCAGGCCGGCCAGCGCCTCGGCGCGGCGATTGGCGGCGGAGAGGCGTGCGGACCACTCCGCCGCAAGCGCGGCCATGGCGTCGTCGTCGGCGCCGGCGGGCACGGTCAGCGGGCCGTCCCAGACCACTGAACCGCGGCCGAACGGGACCGCAAACATCATTCGGTCCCAGCTGGCGTTCAGTCGCCAGCATGGCTTTGCCGCATAGCCCATCAGGAACACCGGCGCGCCGGTGCGCCGGGCGATGTGCAGCACGCCGGGCTGCATCACCTCATGCGGGCCCCGCGGGCCGTCCGGGGTGAGGGCCAGCGCGCCGCCGGCCTTCACCCAGGCCGTGGCCTCGCGCACCGCGGCGACCGCGGCGCGAGCCTTCTGGCTGTCGCCGGGCTTGGCGGAAGAGCCGCGGATGGCCGGAAACCCGGACATCGCCAAAGCGCGGGCAATGAACTCGCCGTCCGCAGAGGGGCTGATCAGGCCGCGCAGGGGCTTCCTCCACCACTGCGGGGCGGTCCCGAGGCAGAGCGGAATGCGGCCGTGCCAGAAGAGTGTGATGGCCCCGCCGTCGCCCGCCAGGGTGGGCTCCACCGTCTCGATGTTCTCGTGCTTCCAGCGGACTGTCGCCAGCACCAGGCGCATGTAGAGGCCGAGCAGGACGCCCAGCGTCGCCTGCACGGGACGGCTCCGGAAGAAGGCCTTCAAGCCGCCGGCTCCGCCTCCAGATCCTGGCTGCGGGCCAGGCGCGCGTAGAGGCCACGCTTGCGGACCAGGCCCGCATGGTCGCCGGCCTCGACGATGCGGCCCTGGTCGACCACGTAGATTCGGTCGGCGTTTCGCACGGTGGACAGGCGATGGGCGATCAGGATGGTCGTTCGCCCGGCCATCAGGCGCTTGAGCGCCTCCTGCACCTGGGCCTCGCTTTCGGTGTCCAGCGCGCTGGTGGCCTCGTCGAGCAGCAGGATCGGGGCGTCCTTGAGGAAGGCGCGGGCGATGGCGATGCGCTGGCGCTGGCCGCCGGAGAGCCGCGCGCCGGCCTCGCCGACCTGGGTTTCGTACCCCTCCGGCATGGCGGCGATGAACTCGTGTGCGGCGGCGGCGCGGGCGGCGGCCTCCACCTCGGCCTGGGAGGCGTCGGGCCGGGCGTAGGCGATGTTGGCGCGCACCGTATCGTCGAACAGGAACGGCTCCTGGGTGACGAGCGCGATCTGTTCGCGCAGCGAGGCCAGGGTCACGTCGCGCACGTCATGGCCGTCGATGCATACGCGGCCGGCGGTGGGGTCGTAGAACCGCGGGATCAGGTTGAGGATGGTTGTCTTGCCGCTGCCGGACGGGCCCACCAGCGCCACGGTCTCGCCGCGCCGCACCTCGAAGCTGACGCCGTCGAGCGCCGGTGGCCCTTCGGCGACGTAGGTGAATGCCACATCCTCGAAGCGGATCGTGGCGTCGCCGCGCGGCAGGGGCGTCGCGCCGGCGCGCTCGCGGACCTCCGGCTCCACGTCGAGGGCGGCGAACAGGCGCCTGGCGGCGGACATGCCCTCGGCCATCACGGTCTGAAGGTTGGCCAACTGACGCAGCGACTGCGACGCGACGCCCAGTGCGGCGATGAAGGCCACAAAAGCGCCGACTGTCATGCCGCCCTGCCGCGCCCGCCAGCCGGCGTAGGCGATCACCGTGGCGGTGATCAGGGTCATGAGCAGCTCGGTCGAGGGCGCAGCGCGGGCCCGGGCGTTGGCGCCCTTCGTCAGG
This sequence comes from uncultured Phenylobacterium sp., assembly GCA_964495645.1. GTDB lineage: Bacteria > Pseudomonadota > Alphaproteobacteria > Caulobacterales > Caulobacteraceae > Phenylobacterium. The sequence goes on from CAZBXO010000032.1 coordinate 17,182, forward strand.
TGGGTCTGGCGACGGCGCACCACCTCGGCCACCCGGGCTTCCTCGTAGGCCTCGCGGTTCTCCAGCTTCACGACCCGAACGCCGTCCAGGCTCTCCATGATCGCGGTGGAGAGGTTGGAGGTCTCCGTCATGGCCCCACGGGCAGCCTTGGTCGTGCGCTTGGCGAAGCGGCGCATGATCCAGGCGGCGGCCGGGAAGCCCGCGACGAGCAGGATCGACAGCCAGCGGTCGTTGGAGACCATGACCGTGACCGCCCCGATCACGATCAGGAGGTGCTGGGTGTAGTTGATCACCCCGGCTGTCGCGGCCTCGCGGATGAGGCCGGCGTCATAGAGCACCGAGGAGACGAAGCTGCCGGAATGGCGGCTGCGCAGGTGGGCGAGGTCGGCGCGGACCAGCTTCCCGAACAGCTGCACCTGCACGTCGCCGACCACGGCATTGCCGATGCGGTTCACCAGGGTGGCCTGGACGATCTGGGCCGTTGCCCGCGCCACGGCGTAGGCGGCGATGGTCAGGGGCAAAGCGAACAGGGTCCCGGGCTTGTGGTTGACCATCAGGTCGTTGGTGGCCGGCTCCAGGATCTGCACCAGCTCGGTGGTGAACCAGGCCGCGGCGACAGCGGCGACCAGGGCCCCGGCCCAGCCCGGCCAGCGCGGCGCCAGGTAGACCCGCGCCACGCGGGCGATCAGATCCCGGGCGGGCAGCTCCGGCGGGGCAGGCGCGGTCATGGCCGAGGCGTCGGACGATGCGCCGCGCAAGTCAAGCAAGCCGCGGGTTTCGCCGGAGCCCGGCGCGGCCTATCTGGCGGACGTGACCGACGCTGCGCCACCCAACGACTTCGACCTCTCCTCGCCGCTCGGCCGCGCGCGGGCCTATGCGGACTACCTGTGGAACGACCACGCCTACCTGCGGCTGGGATTCTCCAACGCCCACTGGATCAGCGAAGAGCTGGTGCGGGCCAACCAGCCCTGGCCACACCAGCTGAAGGCCTGGCGGGACCGCGGCATCAGAACGGTGATCAACCTGCGCGGCGGCTTCGACGCCAGCTTTCATGCGCTGGAGAAGGACGCCTGCCAGCGGCTGGGGCTGACGATGGTCGACTTCACCATCACTTCGCGGGAAGTCCCGTCCCGAGACCGGGTGCTGGGCGCCAAGCGGCTGTTCGAGACGATCGAGTACCCCGCCCTGATGCACTGCAAGTCCGGCGCGGACCGGGCCGGCATCATGAGCGTGCTCTACATGCACTTCCGGAAGGGCAAGACGATCCGCGAGGCGCTCGACCAGCTTCACCTGCGCTACCTGCACATCAAGGCCGGCAAGACGGGCGTGCTGGACTATACCTTCGAGCGCTACCTCGAGGAGGGCGAGCCGGCCGGCATGGCCTTCCTCGAGTGGGTCGACAGCCCGATGTACGACCCGGCCGGCATGAAGGCCAAGTTCCGCGCGGGGATGCTGGGCAGCGTGATCACCGAGAAGCTGCTGCGGCGCGAATAGATCTAGTGCTCGTGGGGCTCGTCGGAGTCCGGGTCGAGCAGCTTGTGCGCATGGATGATGAAGTAGCGCGTCATGGCGTTGTCGACGGTCTGCTGCGCCTTGCCGCGCCAGGCCTTCAGCGCGTCCGGATAGCTCGGATAAGCGCCGACCAGGTCGACCTTGCTGAGGTCCTTGAACTGGGGCGGGCCTTCGAGGGTCTGGAGCTCGCCGCCGATGACGAGGTGAAGGAGTTGTTTGTCAGGCATGGTCTCTTGAAACGCGGGGGAGGTCAGTTGGGCGCCCCGATAGGCTGCAGAAGCTCCAGGATCAATGGGGCCAGGGCCGGGGCGGAGACCACCAGGCTTCGCTGACGAGGCTCGGCGCGGTTGTAGGTGAAGCCCGCGCCGGTGTGGTCGCCGACGTAGCAGCCGGCTTCCGAGGCGATGAGGTCGCCGGCGGCCACGTCCCAGTCGGCCTTGCTGACCGGGGCCACGGCCGCATCGAACGCCCCCGCCGCGACCAGGCACATCCTCAGCGCCGTGGAATTGCGGGCCTCGACCCGCATCGGCGGCCAGGGCTTGGGCCAGCGGGATGAGGTGAACATCTGCGGGTTGCCGGCCATGGCGCAGCCTTCCAGGGCGGCGGCCGTGGTGGGGCGGATCGGTTGCCCGTTGAGCGTCGCGCCCGCAGCGGCCGCGGCGGCGTAGGTCTCGTCGAGCTCCGGGGCGAAGACCACGGCGGCCACCGGCCGGGCGTCCTCGATCACCGCGATGGAGATCGACCACCAGGGCCGGTCGTTGAGGAAGGCCCGCGTCCCGTCGATCGGGTCGACCACGAAGAGCCGCCGCTTGCCCAGCCGGCCGCGGTCGTCGGCCGTCTCCTCCGACAGCCAGCCGTAGTCGGGCCGTGCGTCTCCGAGCGCCTTGCGCAGCAGCGCATCGGCGGCAAGGTCGGCATTGGTCACCGGCGTGTCGTCGCCCGCCTTGTACTCGATCTCGAGGCCCTGGCGGCGGAGGCGATGGGCAAGCTCCCCGGCGGCGTGGGCCGCACGGGTGATGAGGGTCAGGTCGTCCAGGCTCAGCGTCCCGCGATGGCGAGGGAGTCCACGAGCAACGACGGCGCGTTGGAAGCGCCGCGCAGCTCGAGGTCGGAGCCGGGGACGACCCGCGGAAAGACTTCCAGCAGGTTGCCGGCGACGGTGATCTCGCTGACCGGATAGGCGATCTCCCCGCCCTCGAACCAGAAGCCCGAGCATCCCACCGACCAGTCACCGGTGTTGCCGTTGAGCGAGGGGCCGAACATGGCTGTGACCAGCAGGCCCGTCCCGGCGTCCTTCATCAGTCCCGCAAGGTCCTTCTCGCCCGGCTGGAAGGTCAGGTTCGACGGCGAGACGCCCGGCGGCCCGGCGAGGCCGCGGCTGGCATGGCCAGTGGTCGCGAGGCCCAGCTGGCGGGCCGAGGACGAATTCAGCAGCCAGGTGGCGAGCACGCCGTCGTCGATGATCTTTCCGTTCTTGTTGGCCACGCCCTCGTCGTCGAACGGCGAGGAGCCGAGGCCGCGGCGGCGGTGCGGCTCGTCGGTGATGTCGATGCCCTTGGCGAAGATGCGTTCGCCGAGCTTGGACTTCAGGAACGAGGTCCCGCGGGCGATGGCCGGGCCGGAGATGGCCCCGACCAGGGGGCTCATCACCGAGGCGGCCAGGCGGTTCTCGAAGATAACCGGCGCGGTTGTGGAGGCGATCTTGCGCGCTCCGAGGCGGGCGGCGGCGCGTTCGCCGGCAGCGGTCCCGAGACTCTCGGGCGCCGGCAGGTCGCCCTGGTGGCGCACCGAGCGGCCGTCGTAGCCGGTCTCCATGCCCCCTTCGTCGCCGGCGATGGCCGAGGCCCCGATCGAGAACCCGGAGGCGCGGTGCACGCCCGCGAAGCCGCCTGATGTCACCATGGTCCACTGCGAGGTCGACCAGGAGCCGGAGGCGCCGTCGGAGTTGGTCACCTTGGGCACTGCGCGGGCGGCGGCCTCGGCAGCGCGGGCGCGGTCCTCCAGCGCCTCGGCCGTGGGCTCCGAGGCGTCGTAGAGATCGAGATCGGGGAGGGGGCCGCGGGCCAGCTGCTCGGGGTCGGCAAGGCCTGCGTAAGGGTCTTCCGGGGCGAGCCTCGCCATGGCCACGGCGCGCTCCACCAGCTTGCGGCGCGCGTCCGCGGAGATGTCGGAGCCGGAGACGGAGGCCTGGCGGCGGCCGACGAAGACCCGCAGGCCCAGGTCGCGGGACTCCTCGCGCTCCACCTCCTCCAGGTCGCCGTTGCGCACGCTGATCGAGAGGCTTCGGCGCTCGGCGCCCACGGCTTCGGCGGCGTCGGCGCCGGCCTTCAGGGCCGCGTCGACCACGTCCCGCAACAGGTTTTCGTCCATGGCCCGCCATATGGCGGACCCTTGGCCGCGGCTCAAGGGATGGCGAAGAACAGCAGGCCGGCGGCGGCGGCGATGTAGGCGACCCAGGTCGCCACGACGCCGTAGTTCCTTCCCCAGGAGGCGCCGCGGGAGCGGCTGAGGCCGATGGCGTGCAGGACCCGGCCCGCGAACAGCAGGGCGCCGATCGGATGGATCAGCAGCGGCGGCGCACCGGCGATGGCCAGGATGGCGAGGCCCGCCAGCGCGGTCGGCACGTATTCGGTGGCGTTGCCGAAGGCGCGGACGGCCCGCTCCAGGTCGGGCACGTCGCCGTGGCCGATCAGGACGCCGGTCTTGCGTCGCTGGCGGGTGACGAGCACAGCCAGCACCAGGAGCAGGATCAGGTGCAGCCCGGCCCAGAGCGCGGTGGCGTGGGACCCGGGGGTCATGCGGCGCTCATTCGACCGGCCGCCCGTCGCCGGGCAGGCCCAGGCCCGCCCACTTCTCGGTGACCGCCTCTATGGTCGCGCGGTCCATGCCGAGCAGGCGGCCCCACTCGCGATGGGTTTCCGGGGGCAGCTTGTTGGTGGCGTCCAGCCCGATCTTCGAGCCCAGGCCGCTCTCCGGCGAGGCGAAGTCGAGGTAGTCGATCGGCGTCCCCTCGACGATCGTCACGTCGCGGACGGGGTCCATGCGCGTGGAGATGGCCCACATCACGTCCTTCCAGTTCCGCGCGTCGATGTCGTCGTCCACGACGATCACCCACTTGGTGTACATGAACTGGCGCAAATAGCTCCAGACGCCCATCATCACCCGCTTGGCGTGGCCGGCGTAGGCCTTCTTCATCGACACCACGGCGATACGGTAGCTGCAGCCTTCCGGCGGCAGCCAGAAGTCGACGATCTCCGGGAACTGCTGCTGGATCAGGGGGATGAAGACCTCGTTCAGCGCCTCCCCCAGCACCGACGGTTCGTCCGGGGGGCGACCGGTGAAGGTGGTCAGGTAGATGGGGTCGCGCCGCATGGTTATGGCGCTGACCTGGAAAACCGGGAACGGCTCGACGGAGTTGTAGTAGCCGGTGTGATCGCCGTAGGGGCCCTCGTCGGCGTAGTCGTCGAGCATGACGTGGCCCTCGATGACGATCTCGGCGTGGGCCGGGACCATCAGGGGCACGGTCCTGGCCGGCACGAGGTCGAGCTTGGCGCCGCGCAGCAGGCCCGCGAATTGGTACTCCGACAGCGTATCCGGCACCGGCGTTACCGCGGCCAGGATGGTCCCTGGATCGGCGCCGATGACGGCGCAGGCGGGCAGGGCGTCGGGCTTGCCGGCGGCCTTCCAGCGGCGGTGGTGCTGGGCGCCGCCACGGTGCGCCAGCCAGCGCATGATCGTGCGGTCGCGGCCGGTCACCTGCATGCGGTAGATGCCGAGGTTGTAGTCGTCCTCGCGGCTCTCAGACGGCCCCTTGGTGACGACGAGCGGCCAGGTGATCAACGGCGCAGGCTCGCCGGGCCAGCAGGTCTGGATCGGCAGCTGGCCAAGGTCGATGTCCGACCCCTTGAGCACAACCTCCTGCACCGGCGCGGTCTTGCGGATGTTGGGCCGCATGGAGAGGACGCTCTGGGCCATCGGCAGCAGGTCCCAGGCGTCCTTCAGGCCGCGCGGCGGCTCCGGCTGGCGCAGGAACGCCAACAGCTCACCGACCGCGCGCAGCTCCTGGGCGGTGGTGCGTTCCTTGCCCTCCAGCGTGACGCCCATCGCGACGCGCTTGACGGTGCCGAACAGGTTGGCGAGCGCCGGGATCGACGAGGCCTGGCCGTCGGCGCGGATCGGGGTCTCGAACAGCACCGCGGGCCCGCCGGTCGCCAGCAGGCGGCGCTGGATCTCGGTGATCTCCAGTACGGTCGACACCGGCTCGGAGACGCGCGCCAGCTCCCCGGCCGCCTCCAGCTTGCCCATGAACTCGCGCAGCGACCGGTATGCCATCGCGCGGGAACCTAGAGGCGCCCGCCCCCACGGTCTAGGATCGCACCATGGCCCGCCTCGACCTGGACGACCTGCCGCCGAAGATCGCCGCCCTGCTGGCCGGCTTGCCGGAAGGCGAGGAGCTCACGCTCGTGCAGCACGGCGCGGTCGTGGGCCGTCTCACCGCGGGGGCGGCTGAGCCGCCGGCGCCGCCGGAGCCCGCGCTCAGCCCCGAGCAGCACGCTCGCGAGGTGTTCGAGAATTTCCGCTCGGCCGTCGAGGACGAGTTCTAGCGGCCGGCGTCCCACTCGCGGAGAACCGCCTTCTTGGCGGTCTGCCGGAAGCGTCGTTCGACGAGGCGGCGGGCGACGGCGGGGTCGAGACTGGTCAGCTGGGCAACGATACAGCGGGCGTTCTTGTAGTGGGCGTCAGCCCAGTAGGTCTCGGGCTCGACCTCGGTCAGCATCTCCACCTCCTCGACCGGGACGCCGGTGAAGTAGACACGCTCCGCGGAGAGCATGCGGGCCAGGTCCTTGCCGTTCACCTTCACGAAGTCCGAGCCCATGTTGTGGCCGTCCACCGCGCCCGGGAACGACATGGCCAGCGCTTTGAACTCCTCGGCGGTCACGCCGCCTCGCCCTTATCGGCCTCCCAGGCCTTGATCACCGCCTTCTTGGCGATCTTGCGGAAGCGGCGTTCCAGGAAGCCGCGGAGCGAGCCGGGGTGCAGGTGCTCCAGTCGAGCCAGTACGCTGGGATAGTCCTTGTAATGGGCGGTGAAGTGATAGGTCTGCGGATCGGCCTCGATCAGCATTTCCCGCTCGTCGAACGGCACCTCCAGCAGCACCATGGAATTGTCCTCGGCCCGCAGACGGGTGAAAAACTTGCCGTTCACCTTGAAGGAGGGACGGCCGTAGCTCATGCCCTCCTCGGCGCCGGGGAAGCTGAGGGCGATCTGGCGCATCTCGTCTGCCGTCATTTCAGGCCTCCCGGCGCCATGGCGTCCATCCTGCGCCCCGCGGCGCAGGCGTCAATCAGGCCGGCCAAACGCTTCGAACGGGTCTCGGGACGCTTGGCGTCGGTGATCCGGTGGACCATCTGCTTGCGGTAGCCGGGCGGGCAGGTCTGCCAGTAGGCCCAGGCCGCCGCCTGCGCGCGGAACGCGGCGACTTCGTCGGGCAGGAGTTCGCTGGCCGGCTTCTCGTAGGAATAGGCCGATCGGCCGCCCACCTCGAAGGCGGCCCGCCCGGCCGGGGCGATCCGGCCCTCCGCGTCCAATTCGGCGAAGCGCTTGAGGTTGACGCGGCTCCAGACGCTGCCCGGCCGGCGGGGCGTGAAGCGGATGCGGTAGGCCTCGTCGTCGATGCGGTGGCGCACGCCGTCGATCCAGCCGAAGCAGAGCGCCTCGTCCACGCTCTGCGGCCACGTGATCGAGGGCTTGCCGGTCTCGCGTTTCCAGAAGCCGACGGAGAGCTCGGCGGCGGTGGCGTGGTTCGCCTCCAGCCAGGCGCGCCAGGCGGCGGCGGTCGCAAAGAAGGTAGGCCCCGCCGCCATCAGTAGGCCAGCGCCACGCCGTCCTTGCGCATCTCGGTGGCGGCGGCGTAGCGGCCGGGCCACCGCTCGATCGCCTGATACCCCCCGTAGATGCCGGGGTTGGGCGCCAGCGGCCAACCGAGGGCGGCCAGGGCGGCGCGGGTTTTGTCGGGGACGCCGGTCTCCAGGTTCAGCTTGCCGATCGGATCCTGCTGCTCGCCAGTGGGCTCGTTTCCGCCTTCGTGGTGCCAGCGCGGGGCGTCGCCCGCCTCCTGCAGGGCGAGGCCGTGGTCGACCATGTTGGTGACGATCTGCACCTGCCCCTGGGGCTGCATGTCGCCGCCCATGACCCCAAAGGCGAGCCAGGGCTCGGCGCCGCGCGTCGCGAAGCCGGGGATGATGGTCTGGAACGGCCGCTTGCCCGGGGCATAGACGTTGGGGTGGCCGTCCGTCAGCGCGAACATCTCGCCGCGGTTCTGGAACATGAAGCCCAGGCCGTCGGGCGAGAGGCCCGAGCCCATGCCGCGGTAGTTGGACTGGATGATCGACACCATCATCCCCGACGCATCGGCCACGCAGAAGTAGGTGGTGTCGCCGCGGCTCGGCGCCTGGCCGGGATAAGCGGGGCTCAGGATGCGGTCCGGGCGGATCAGCTTCGCCCGCTCGCGGGCGTAGTCCTTGGAGATCAGCCACTCGATCGGCGACTTGTAGAAGGCGGGGTCGGCGTAGAAGCGGGCGCGATCCTCGTAGGCCAGCCGCTTGGCCTCTACGGCGTGATGGATGGCGGCCGCCGACTGGAAGCCCATGCTCTTGAGGTCGAAGGTCTCCAGCATGTTGAGGATCTGCAGCGTGGCGATCCCCTGCGTGTTCGGCGGCAGGGCCCAGACGTCGACCCCGCGGTAGTTGGTCGAGGCCGGCTCCACCCAGTCGCTGTGATGGGCGGCCAGGTCCGCCTTGGTCATCCAGCCACCGATGCGCTTGAAGTAGGCCTCGATCGTGGCGGCGATCTCGCCCTCGTAGAAGGCTCGCCCGCCCCCTTCGGCGATCAGGCGGTAGGTGCGGGCGAGCGCCGGGTTCCTGAACACCTGGCCCTCGGCGGGCGTCTTGCCGTCGATGGTCCAGACCTTCTTGAAGTTCTCCACCTCCTCGATACCGGCGCCGGGCGCCAGGAAGAGCCGGGCCGCGCTCTCGTAGTAGTAGGCGACGTTCTGACTGACCGGCGCGCCTTCCGTGGCGTGGCGGATGGCCGGCTCGAAGAGGCGCTTCCAGGGCAGCTTGCCGTAGCGCCCGTGCAAGGTGGCCCAGGCGTCGACCGCGCCGGGGACGCTGACCGCGGACGCCCCATAGCGCCAGATCAGGCCGTCGCGGGCCCTTTCCCGCTGGGTCGCCAGCGTCAGGGCGCGGGGGCTGCGGCCCGAGCCATTGAGGCCGACGACCTTCTTCAGCTCCGGGTCCCAGAGCATGACGAAGCAGTCCCCGCCGATGCCGCAGGCGATCGGCTCGGCGTAGCCCAGGACGGCGTTGGCGCAGATGGCGGCGTCGACCGCCGAGCCGCCGGCCTTCAGGGTCTCGACGGCGGCGAGCGTCGCCAGCGGGTGGGCGGTGGCCGCCGCGCCGTGCAGGCCCCAGGCGGCGGAGCGGCTGGCGAAGGTGGCGCCGTCGATGCGGTCGCCGCCGCGCACGTCGGGCCGGTCGCGGTTGGGATTCTCCTGCCGCGTCGAAGCCCGCGCCTGCACGGCGATGGCGGCGGGGGCGGCGGCGAGGAAGGTGCGGCGGCGCATGGGGTCTCCGGCGTTGGACCGCCGGAGACTAGAGCACGGCGTGGCCGGGCGGAAACGGCGGGATGGCCGCGGCGCCGGCGCCCTAACGGGCTAGGACCACGTCTCCGTGACCCCCTTTCGCCGGACGGGCAGTGGCTGAGGCCTGGCCAGGGGGGCGGGGCGGGGGACCGGCTTGCCGAACAGCCATCCCTGGCCCAGTCCGATGCCCATCTCGGCGGCGAGGCGGGCCGACTCCTCGGTCTCTATCATCTCGCCGACCGTCTCGATGCCGAGTTCGGCGCAGAGCTCGGCCAGGCGGCGCAGGACGGTGGCGTCGCGCGGGCGGGCGGCGATCGACTGAACCAGATGGCCGTCGAACTTGACGATGTCGGTCTCCAGGCGGCGCAGGTAGTCCAGCGAGGCGGCCCCGGCGCCGAAGTCGTCGAGGCAGACCACGTGGCCGGCCTTGCGCAGCTTCTGGATCAGCACGTTGGCGTGGTCGAGGTCGGTGAGCTTGTGGCTCTCGGTCAGTTCCAGGAGCATCCGCGGCCGGATCTTGGGCGTGATGGCGGTTTGCGCCAGCAGCTCCTCGACGAAGCCCGGAGTCTGCAGGGAGAAGGCGGAGATGTTGGCGGCGATGCTGATCTCGACCGGCGCCTCGCGCAGCGCCGCGGCCACGCCCTTGACGATGGCGAGGTCGAACTCGACGACCAGGCCCAGCTCCTCCGCGAGCTTGATCAGCGCCGCCGGGCCGCCGCCGCCCTCGAAGCGGGTCAGCGCCTCGTAGTGGTGCAGGTCGCGGGTCTTCAGGTCGACCACCGGCTGGTAGACGAGCTCGAAGCGGTTCTCCTTGAGCAGCTCCTTGAAGCGGGCGGACTCGGTGACCGTCTGCCGTAGCGCCGCCTCGAAGCTCTTGGCGGCCGCCTGAGGACCCTCCTCGATGCAGCGGTCGATGGCGTAGCGGATGGCGCGCAGGCTCTCGGCGGCGGCCGCGCCCTCGAGGCTCAGCTGCCCGATGTTGAGCGTGACGTCGGCGCCGGACACCTCGCGGGCGCGGCGCACCAGCGCGGCCTGGTCGGCGCCGCCCTGCGACAGCATCGCAAACCGCTCGTCGGAGAGCGCCGCCGGGGGAAAGCCCGCATAGGACGCTGCGCGCATCATCGCGGCCAGCTTGCGGCGCGCCTCGTCGGCGCCGGCTTCCTCCATCCCGGTGAGGGCGGACGCCAGGCCGGCGAACTCGAGAAGGTCGACCTGCAGGCCGATGCCGGCGGCCTCGGCCTCGCGCGCCAGGGTCGCGGCGGCGGCCTCGAAGTCCTCGCGGCTGGTCATGCCGTTGGCGTCGACGCGCACGGCGGCGACGCCCGGCTGGCAGAGGCTGATGGCGGCGGCCGTGAAGCCCGGCCGTTGCGGCGCCTGGAACAGCGACAGTTCGGCGGGCTGCGCGCCCCTGGTCGAGGCGAGGCCGAGGCGGAAGGGCCCGCGGCGCTCGCCGCCGCCCAGCGTCTCGAGGGCGGCTTCCACGAGGTCGGCGTCGGCAGGGTCGATGAGGTCGCGCCAGGCCTTGCCAATGATGGAATCGGCCGGCCGGCCCATCAGCCGCGCCGTGGCCCCGGTGGCGAAGGTGACGTGGCCGGTGGCGAGCTCGATTTCCAGCACCATGTCTGCGCTGGCGAAGACGAAACTGAGCAGCTGCAGCACCCCGGGCGCGCCGCCTCGAGCTGCAGTGTCCGGCTGCGCACCCATCGAGCGGTCCATCTCCTCCCCCGAGGCTGCGGCGTTGCGAACGCCGCCGTCTGACTGAGGGAAAGAGGCTAAACGGGAAGGGTTTACGGAGCGTTCGCGGGTGGGGGCGATGGTTGCCGGAAACCGCCATCGATCCCGCCGCCGCCTTGACATCGCCAGGCGCGCGGGCTCGCTTTTCGCCAAGGTATCGAGGGGTCATCGTGCGTTCGGCGCAGGGTGAGAGAGGGGTTCGATGAAGCGTGAGTGGATCGCGGCCGTCGCCGCACTTTCCGCGTTCGCCGCGTGGCCCGCGTGGGCCCAGCCGGCCGCGCCGCAGCCGCAGGCGCGGATGCAGGACCGGCCGCCGCCGGCCGCCACATCGCGGCGCGATCAGCCGGACGAGCCGCTGCCTGACACCGGACCGGTGGTCGAGCGACGTTCCGAGCGGGGCCAGCAGGCGGCGGAACGACGGGTGGGCGACTCGGATGTCGCCACGGCGCCGATCCGCGAGGTGGCTCGGGTCACGCGCCACACCCTGGCGCTGGGCGGGCGCACGATCGCCTACACCGCTACGGCCGGGACGCTCACGCTCCGGGATGACGACGGCAAGCCGATCGCCAGCATGTTCTACGT
>CAZBXO010000033.1:0-22084 GCA_964495645.1 uncultured Phenylobacterium sp.
CCTCCCGCCGGACTCTCCTATCTCATCCGCGGGCGCCTTGCATTTTGCACTTGCGTCGGCCTTTGCAATGTTCTACATTCGTTCGCAATGAACGCGCCCGCCGCCTCCACCCCCTACACCGACGTCCGCGAGATGATCGCGCAGGTCACGCGCCTGTGCGCGGAGGCGGCGGAGACCGTGGCCGCCGATCTGGGCCAGAGCACCGATCCCGAGCACCGCTCCCGCTGCATCGGCGACCTCGACAAGATGGCCCGCGCGGTGCGCGCCGGCGGCCTGGCGCTCGCCCGCCTCGACTTCGAGGCCCGCCGCAACGTCCTGGACCAGCGCCGCGACGCCACGGCCGCCGAGCAGGATCGCAGCCGCGCAGCCGAGTCCCATCGTGAGGCCCGCGTCCGCGCCCAGTTGGCCCGCCTGCCCTGGCCCGACGGCGAGGACCGCCTGGCCGCCCTCGACGCCTTCGACGACCATGTCAGCCTGGGCGACCTCACCTTCGACGACGTGGTCCGCATCGTCTGCGAGGAAGCCGGCCTGGAGCCGCCCGATATCCCCGACGCCCTGCGCGCCGCCGCCGAAGCCGCCCTGCGCGGCGAGCCCGACGTGCGCCCGGCCGCCGAGGTCATCGCGCTCCGCCCCGCCCCGGACAGCAGCTGAGCGGCGACACGAGCGCGCGCCCCTCACTTCTCCCCCTTTAGAACGTCATTCCCTCCTCGGGCTTGGCCCGAGGACCAAGCCGGGAACCCATGCCGCCGCTTCACGGCGCTCGCCGTCGCGCACGGGCCACTGGCCCGGGCGCGCCCTCCCGTGCCTCCACCTCAGGAGCGCTCCGAAATGGGTCCCCGGGACAAGCCCGGGGATGACGTTCAGGGGTGTGCGTTGACGCCACCCCCGCGGCGCCTATGTTGCCGGCCCGCCCTGTGCCCCAGTGGCGAAATGGTAGACGCGGCAGACTCAAAATCTGTTGGCCGAAAGGTCGTGTTGGTTCGAGTCCGACCTGGGGCACCAAGCTTGCGGAAGCTTCGCTCACCCTATACTTGATAATCGTTCGCAACTACGCGGACGCTGCCGCCGTTGCTATGTCCGCCGACGCCCCCGACCTCACGCGCCTCTCCGCCGCCAGGCCCGGCGACGCCGGCGTCATCGTGGAGGTGCGCGCGGAATCCCACCCGGGCGACCACGGCGTCGACGTCGAGGAACTCCTGCGCCGCCTGCTCGAGTTCGGCTTTGTCGAAGGCGCGGCCATCGAGGTGCTGCACGAGGGCGCGCTCCGGCGCGATCCGATCGCCGTGCGGCTCGACGACATGCGCGTGGCGCTGCGCCGTAGGGACGCGGAGGACGTCTGGGTTCGCCTTGCGCGCAAGGGCCCATGAGCGAAGTCGCAACCCGGGTCGCGCTCGTCGGCAACCCCAATACCGGCAAGACCGCCCTCTTCAACGCGCTCACGGGCGCGCGCCAGAAGGTGGCCAACTACGCCGGCGTGACCGTCGAGCGGAAGGAAGGCTTCGTCACCACAGCGGGTGGTCGCCACCTCTCCATCCTGGACCTGCCCGGCACCTATTCGCTGCGCGCCCGCAGCCCCGACGAGGCGGTCACCCGCGACGCGGTGCTGGGCAAGCTCGCCGGCGAGCAGCCGCCGGACATCGTGGTCGCCGTCGCCGACGCCACCAACCTGCGCCTCGTCCTGCGCCTCATCCTGGAGCTGAAGGCGGTCGGCCGGCCGATGGTGCTGGCGCTCAACATGTTCGACATCGCCCAGCGCCAGGGCCTGCGCATCGACCTCGACGGCCTCGCCCGCGAGCTCGGCTGCCCGATCGTCACCACGGTCGCGACCCGCAAGCGCGGTATCGATCACCTGACCGCCAGGGTCGACGAGCTGGTCACCGCCGGCGCCCTCGGCCACGCCAGCAGATGGCGCGAGCCCGACGCCGAGGAAATCCGCGCCGCCCACCGCGAGGCCCAGCGGATCCTGAAGACCTACGTCCGCCCCCCGGAGCGCCCCGACACCTTCACCGCCAAGGTCGACGCCGTCCTGCTGCACCCGGTGGCCGGCCTGGCCATCCTCGGCGCCCTGATGTTCGTGGTCTTCCAGGCGGTGTTCAGCTGGGCCGGCCCGCCGGCCGACGCCATCGAAGCCGGTGTGGCCTGGCTGGGCGCCCAGGTGGCCGCCGTCCTGCCCGACGGCCTCCTGCAGAGCCTGATCGTCGACGGCCTCTTCGCGGGCGTCGGTTCGGTGCTCGTCTTCCTGCCGCAGATCCTCGTGCTGTTCTTCTTCATCATCCTGCTCGAGGACTTCGGCTACATGGCCCGCGCCGCGTTCCTCATGGACCGGATCATGGGCGTCGCCGGCCTGCACGGGCGGGCCTTCATCCCGCTGTTCTCTTCCTTCGCCTGCGCCATCCCGGGGATCATGTCGGCCCGTGTGATCGACCAGAAGCGCGACCGCATGACCACGATCCTGGTCGCCCCGCTGATGACCTGCTCGGCGCGCATTCCCGTCTACACGCTGATCATCGGCGCTTTCATCCCGGATCGCACGGTCGGCCCGGGGCTGAACCTCCAGGGGCTCGTCATGTTCGGCCTGTTCGTGGCCGGCGTGCTGAGCGCCCTCGTCGTCTCATTCGTGATCCGAAAGGTGTTCTGGCGCGGCGCCGTCGAGCCCTTCCTGATGGAGCTGCCGACCTACAAGCTGCCGTCGGCCGAGAACGTCGCCCGCAACCTCCTGCTCCGCGCCCAGATCTTCATCAGCCGCGCCGGTCGCATCATCTTGCCGCTGATGGTGCTGGTCTGGTTCCTGGCGACCTTCCCGTCACCGCCCGTCGGCGCCACTGCGCCAGCCATCGACTACAGCTTCGCCGGGATGATCGGCCACGCGATCCAGCCGCTGTTCGCGCCCATCGGCTTCAACTGGCAGATGGTCGTGGCTCTGATCCCGGGCTTCGCCGCCCGCGAGGTCGCGGTCGCCGCCCTCGGAACCGTCTATGCCGTGGGCGACGCCGAGGCCAATGTCGGGGCCCTCGGCTCGCGCCTGGCCGAGGCCTGGTCGCTCGCCACCGGCCTCTCGTTCCTGACTTGGTACATCTTCGCGCCGCAGTGCGTGGCGACCCTCGGCGTCGTCAAGCGCGAGACCAATTCCTGGGCTTGGACCGCCGTCATGTTCGGCTACATGGTGACGCTGGCCTACCTCGCCTCGCTGGTCGTCTATCACGCCGCCGTGGCGCTCGGCGCGGGCTGAGACCCCGCACAATCCCAAGATGAGTTAACCGCACTTTTGCCGTGCGCCTTAACCGGGCCGCAATCGCCCGTGCGGCACGGTCATCATCGTCATGCAGCACACAGACGACACCCCCACCATGAAACCCCGCGTCCGGGTCACCCCCACTCTCTGCAAGCGTGTCCGCGAAGCTCTGCTCAACCTCGGTGGCGAAGCCCATCGCTCGATGGTGATCCAGCAGGTCGCCAAGACCTATGGCCACGACGTCCGCCAGGTTCCGGAAGAGCTCGAACAGGCCATCGTGATCTCGTTCGAAGCCAGCTGGCGCGACGAGAAGAAGCGCGCCGCCTACGGCTTCCACCTGCCGTTCGGCGAAGGCTCCCACCGCTGGAGCGTGCGCACTCTCGACGCCTGGGCCGCCTAGGCAGCGGCGATCGGCTCGTCTCCTCCCCTACGGGTGAGGAGGGTGAGCTGGAGGGGCCCAGCTAGTCCTGAAGGGCGGTTTCGATCGCGTCGCGCAGCTGGCGGTCGGAGATCGGCTTGAACAGCACCGCGGCCGGGTGATCCTCCCGGATGCGCGCCATCGTCTCCGGCTCCCGCGAGCCGGTGACGAAGATGACCTTCGAGCCGACCCGCTCATGGATCGCGATGGCGGCGTCGACGCCGTCCTTGTCGCCTCCGAGGCGTACGTCCATCAGCACCACCGCCGGCCGCTCGCTCTCCACCAGCGTGATCGCCTCTTCGGCCGAACCGGCCGTGCCGCAGACCGGCAGTCCTATCTCCGCCACCTGGGCCGAGAGGCCCAGGGCGATCAGGTACTCGTCATCGACCACAGCGACGGACTTGTTGAGCAGCGTCATCGGCGGTCCGCTCCAGGGATCGTCACCCTGGTCGTCACGCCGCCATCCGACCTGACGCTGATCGTCCCGCGCAGCTGGCGCACCAGCCCCTGGATGATCGTCGCGCCCAGGGTCGAGGCCGCCGGATCGGGGTCGTAGCCACAGCCGTCGTCGGCCACCTCCAGCGCGATCGAACCGTCCGCCCCTCCGGTGAGCGACACCGTCACTGTTCCGCGCCCGTCCGGGAAGGCATGCTTGATCGAGTTGGTCACGAGCTCGGTCATCACCAGGCCCAGGGGGATGCCCTGATCCAGCCCCACCCGCAGCGGATCGGAGGTCACCGTCAGCTCCACCCCGGTGTGGCCCGAGCCCATCACCAGATGGCGCGACAGATCGTCGAGGAACGGCGCGATGTCGAAGGTCTCCAGGTCGTCGGAGCCCATCAGCTGGTGGTGGACGAGGCCAAGCGCATAGATCCGCCCACGCAGGTCGCTCAGCGCGTCGCCGGCCGGCCCATCCCCAAGCCGCCGCGCCTGCATGTGCAGAAGGCTCTCGACGATCTGCAGGTTGTTTTTCACCCGGTGGTAGACCTCTCGCAGGAGGAGGTCTCGCTGGGCGAGCGCGGCGGTGCGCTCCTCGACCACGCGCTCCAGGTCGCTCATCGTCCTGGCCAGGGCCAGCTCGGCCTTCTTGCGGTCGTCGATGTCCTCCACCACGGCCACGGCCAGCAACGGCTCGCTCGATCCCGGTTCGCGGACCAGCGAGGCCGACACCCGGCCCCACACCGGCGTCCCGTCGCGTCGCAGGTAGCGCTTCTCCCGCGAGTAGGTTTCGACCCGGCCGGCGACCAGCCGCTCCCAGGGTGCGCGCGCCCTGTCCTCGGGCCATGTGAACTCGGTGCCGGCCCGGCCGACCAGCTCCTCCGGTTCGTAGCCCAGCATTTTGGCGAAGCAGCGATTGGCGCGGATGATCACGCCGGTCACCGGGTCCTGGTGCAGCTGACCGACGGCGTCGGATTCGAAGCTGGCGCGGAAGTGGGCCTCGCTGCGCGCATGCGCCAGCTCGGCGGCCTGCTTGTCGGCCAGCGCCCGGCGCAGCTCCGCGTTCAGCCGCTCGAGTTCGTCGATACGGCGCGCGGCCTCGCCGAACACCCTGTCCGGCCCGGGGGGTCTTGCGATGCTCTTCGGGCTCGACATCCCGACGCCTACTCCGCAAAGGGCGACAGAGCCCCCCGACTCCCGCCCCGCCCGCGTACCACGCATTCCAATCCCAAAATACGACGGGCGCCCAGAGGGTGATGCGAAGAGGGTTACGGTTTGCTCAATCCGTCGCCCGAGAGCTGCACCGCCGCGGCCTGGAGCCGGGTGATCAGCCGCTGCAGCTGCGCCACCTCCTCCGGGGTCAGACCCGAGATCAGCGCCGCTTCGTAGGCCAGCGCCAGCGGGGCGATGTCGCCGTGGAGTCGCCGCCCCTCGCCGGACAGCGTCAGGACATGGCTGCGGCCGTCGGCGTGATGGTCGGTCCGCTTCACCAGGTGGCGGCCCAGGAGGCCCTGGGCCGCCCGGCTGACCGTGACCTTGTCCATCACCGTGCGGGCCACGATCTGGCCCTGGGTCGAGGGTCCGTCCTCCGCCAGCACGCAGATCAGACGCCACTGCGGGATCGTCAGTCCGAAGCGGTCCTGGTAGGCGCGCGCGATCAGTCCGGAGACCGCGTTCGAGGCCACCGACAGCCGGTAGGGCAGGTAGGCGTCCAGGCGCAGAGACGGCTCGGAATCGTCAGCCACCGCGAACCTCTTGCTCGATCGCGCCGAAGATCGACTTGCGTTTGGCGTCGACCATCTCGATGCGCACCAGGTCGCCGGCCTTCAGGAACGGCGTCCTGGGCGCCCCGTGCAGGATCGTCTCCACAGTCCGCACCTCGGCCAGGCACGAGTAGCCGCGTCCGCCCTCCGGGATCGGCTTGCCTGGCCCGCCGCCCTCGTCGCGGTTGGAAACCGTGCCGGAGCCGATGATGGTCCCGGCGCCCAGCGCCCGGGTCCTGGCCGCGTGCGCGATCAGCGTCCCGAAGTCGAAGGTCATGTCGACCCCGGTGTCGGCCTCGCCCAGCGGCCGGCCGTTCAGCTCGACCTCGAGCTTCCCGTTCAGCCGTCCGTCCTTCCAGCCGGGCAGGGCGTCCGGCGTCACCGCCACAGGCGAGAAGGCCGAGGCCGGCTTGGACTGGAAGAAGCCGAAGCCCTTGGCGAGCTCGCCGGGGATGAGGTTCCGAAGCGACACGTCGTTGCAGAGCATCACCAGCCGGATGGCGCTGAGCGCCTGCTCGCGGCTCGCGCCCTGCGGCACGTCGCCGGTGATCACCGCCACCTCGCCCTCGAGGTCGCAGCCCCAGGCCTCGTCGGCCAGCGGGATCGGATCGCGCGGCCCCAGGAACCCGTCCGAGCCGCCCTGGTACATGAGCGGGTCGGTCCAGAAGCTTTCCGGCATCTCCGCGCCGCGCGCCTGGCGCACCAGCGCCACGTGGTTCACGTAGGCCGAGCCGTCGGCCCACTGGTAGGCGCGGGGCAGGGGGCTTGCCGCGTCGTGCTCATGGAAACGCTCACGCGGCACGGCGCCGTGCTCCAGGCTGTCGGCCAGACCCCTGAGGTCGCCCTCGACTTCCTCCCAACGGTCCAGCGCGGCCTGCAGCGTGGGGACGATCCGGTCGGCGTGAGCGAACCAGGCCAGATCCTGCGAAACCACCACGAGGCGGCCGTCGCGCCCGCCCTTCAGTGACGCCAGCTTCATGCGTCGGCCCTCGGGATGGAGCCGGTGACGCGCACGCCGCGTTCGAAGGCCCTGGGTTCGTACACGTTCACCTCCACGCGGATGTCGCCACCCGCCTCGTCTTCCCAAAGGTAGGATCGTTCGAAGCAGACCTCGCGGCCGAGCGGCGAGAAGCCCTCGAAGGTGTCGCCCCAGGGCGTCAGCTTGGCCAGGTCGCGCCACTTCAGCGTGCAGGCGCGGTCGAGCTCTTCGCGGGCGGCGGTCCTCAGGTCGTCGTCGAGCGCCGTCATCCGCCCTTCCAGCTGTCCACGTAGGCCGGGTTTTCCACCGATGCGGCCGCCTCGCCCACGTCCAGCGGGTCGCGGGTGTCGATCATCACCGCATACTCGTCGGTGGCGGCCTTCGGCTGCACCAGCATGTTCTTGAGCGCCTTCGGGTGCGGCCCGTGGGTGAAGCCGGACGGGTGGAAGGTCATCATCCCGGCCTCGATGTGGTCGCGGCTGAAGAAGTCCCCGGCGTGGTAGAACAGCACCTCGTCGTAGTCGTCGTTGTTGTGGAAGAACGGCACCTTGAGCGCGCCCGGGTCCGTCTCGAACGGCCGCGGCGCGAACGTGCAGACCACGAACCGGTCGCTGACGAAGGTCGAGTGGACGCTGGGCGGCAGGTGGTACCGGTGGCTGGCGACGGGGCGGATGTCGCGGACGTTCAGCTTCACCGGCGCCAGGTCCCCGTGCCAGCCGACGGCGTCCAGCGGGTTGTACGGATAGGTCACCGTCGAGACCGCGCCGCGCTTCTTGATCTCGACCGCGAAGTTGCCGGCCTCGTCCTGGTGCGCCGTGAAGGCCGCGTCCATCACCGGCGTCTCCAGCACCGCCGGGTCGAACTGCGCATGCGGGCCCATCAGCCCGCGATCCGGCAGCCGGAAGTGGGTGTTGGTCGCCTGGATCATCAGGATCGCGGTCGGGCTGGCCGGGCGTAGCCGCCACATGGTTCCGCGCGGCAAGTAGAGGTAGTCGCCCCCGCGATAGGTCAGCCGGCCGTAGTCGCAGAGCACCTCGCCCTCGCCCTCGTGGACGAACAGGATCTGGTCGCCGTCGGCGTTGCGGGCCAGCGCCGGCATGGCCTCGGCCAGCTTCCAGAAGCGAACCTCGACCGCCGGGTTCTGCAGCACCACCCCTGCCGCCCAGGGGGAGGGCTCGGCGGCGTTGAGGCGCGCCAGGTCAAAGGCCCGGGGCCGCAACGGGCCCTCGAACGACGTCCAGCCGGTGGGCGGGCGCCTGTGGTGCAGGAAGGCAGCTGGCCCGAAGAAGCCCTCCTTGGAGATCTCGCGCTCGTAGGTGCCCTCCGGCAGGTCGGCGTGGGCCTGGCGCGAGTGCTTCCCCTGCGCGGCCCGGACCGGAATCCAGTCGCCCTTCGCCATCACGGATCGTCCTTGTAGATGCCGACCGTCAGTGGGACGCCGTCCGCCATCCGCGCCCGGTACATGCCCGAAGTGTTGAAGCTCCAGGCCATCTGGCCGTCGGCCCCGACCGCGATCACGCCGCCGTCGCCGCCCAGCCCGCGGAGCTCCTTCTGGACCACCTGGTCGACCGCCGCCTGCAGCTTCATCTTCCTGTACTCGACCAGGGCGCAGATCGACCGCGCCACGGTCAGGCGGATGAAATACTCGCCGGTTCCGGTCGCCGACACCGCGCAGCTCGCGTTCGAGGCATAGGTCCCGGCGCCGATGATCGGACTGTCCCCGATCCGGCCCCAGCGCTTGGCCGTGGTGCCGCCGGTCGAGGTGCCGGCCGCCACGTTGCCCCTGGAATCCAGCGCCACGATCCCGACCGTGCCCTTCTTGCCCTCGTCGTGGGCCAGCTCGGCCCGCGCCGATGGCGCCGTCGGCGCCCCCGCCGGCCGCTGTGGGATCGGCAGGTTCTGGCGCTTCAGTTCGCGCTCCAGCGATTGCCAGCGCCGCTCGGTGAAGAAGTAGGATGGCTCCACCTGCTCCAGCCCCTGGGTTTGGGCGAAGGCGTCGGCGCCGCGGCCCATCAGGAAGACGTGCGGCGACGTCTCCATGACCGCCCGGGCCAGCGAGATCGGGTGGCGCGTGGTCGTCACGCCCGCCACGGCGCCGGCCTTCAGCGTCGCCCCGTCCATGATCGACGAGTCCAGCTCGTTCCTGCCCTCGGCGGTGAAGACCGCGCCGCGGCCGGCGTTGAACAGCGGGTCATCCTCCAGGATGTGGATCGCCGCCTCGATGGCGTCGAGGGCGCTGCCGCCCGTCTTCAGGATGTCCGCGCCGACGTTCGCCACCCGGCCCATCGCCTCGCGGTAGGCCTTGTCCTGCTCCGGGGAGAGGTCGTTGCGCTCGATCACGCCGGCGCCGCCGTGCACCACGATCGCCCATTTCGGCTTCGCCGCCGCGCTTCCCGTCATGCTCACCGTCAGAACCGCCGCCCAGAAGCCAACGAGGACCGCAAGCCGCATCAGTCTTCCTTCGCCGGGATCACCCCTCGTCTGATCTGATCAAGCTCGATGCTCTCGAACAAGGCCTTGAAGTTGCCTTCGCCGAAGCCCTCGTTGCCCTTGCGCTGGATAAGCTCGAAGAAGATCGGGCCGATCATGTTCTCGGTGAAGATCTGCAGCAGCAGGCCCTGTCCCTCGGTCGGCGCGCCGTCCACTAGGATGCGGTCGGCCCTCAGGCGTTGCAGGTTCTCGCCATGGCCCGGCACGCGGGCGTCCAGCTGCTCGTAGTAGGTCTCCGGCGTGTCCTGGAACGTCACCCCACGGTCGCGCATCGTCTCCACCGCGTGGAAGATGTCGTCGGTGCCCAGCGCCACGTGCTGGATGCCCTCACCTTTGTAGTCCTTGAGGAACTCCTCGATCTGCGAGTGCTCGTCCTGGCTCTCGTTCAGCGGAATACGGATCTTGCCGCAAGGGCTGGTCATGGCCTTGGAGAAGAGGCCCGTCTGCTGCCCCTCGATGTCGAAGTAGCGGATTTCCCGGAAGTTGAAGATGCGCTCGTAGAAGTCCGCCCACTTGCTCATGTTGCCGCGGAAGACGTTGTGGGTGAGGTGGTCGAGGTAGGTCAGCCCCACCGCGTTCTTCGCCACCTGCTCCTCCGCCCCCGGCAGCGGGACAAAGTCGACGTCGTAGATCTCCTGCGCGCCGTAGCGGTCGACCAGGTAGAGGTTGGAGCCGCCGATCCCCTCGATGGCTGGGATGTTCAACTCCATCGGCCCCACCGGCCCGACGACCGCCTTGGCGCCGCGCTCCACGGCCAGCGTCAGCGCCTTGGCGGCGTCCTTCACCCGGAAGGCCATCGCGTTGGCCGACGGCCCATGGGCCTCGCGAAACGTCGCCGGCTGGCCCTGCGGCTCCATGTTCAGGATGAAATTGATGTCGCCCTGACGGAAGCGCAGCACGTTCTTCGAGCGGTGCTTGGCCACCGCAGTGAAGCCCATCAGCTCGAAGAGGCCCTTCAGCCGCTCCGGCTCGGGCGAGGTGAACTCGACGAACTCGAACCCGTCGGTGCCGAGGGGATTCTCGAAGAGGTCGCGGCCCTCGGCCTTTGCCGTCACGGTCATGGAAAGGGTCTCCGGTTCGGCGCGGTTCGTATCATCTGAAACCAGTTTCGGGTAGCGGCGAGACAAGCGTAGCGCACCCTGCTAGGCGGAACGCTCGAATCCCGCTCTTGGAGCCTCATGCTTCGGAAGACCTATGACTGGGTGATGGGTCTGGCCGCGGGCCGCCACGCGCCCGCGGCCCTCGGCGCCATCGCCTACGCCGAAGGCGTGTTCTTCCCGATCCCGCCCGACGTGCTCCTGATGCCGATCGTGCTGCACAACCGCCATGCGGCGCTGCGCTACGCGGCGATCTGCACGGTCTGCTCGATCCTGGGCGGCCTGACCGGCTACCTGATCGGCTACTTCCTGCAGCCGGTCGGTCACGCGGTGCTGGCCCTGACCGGCTCGGCGCAGGGCTTCGAACAGTTCCAGGATTGGTACGACAAGTGGGGCGCGTTGCTGATCGCCCTGCCGATCCCCTACAAGATCACCGCCATCGCCTCGGGCCTGGCCAAGCTGGATCTCGCCACCTTCATCGGGGTGTCGATCCTCGTTCGTGGCCTGCGCTTCGGCCTCGTGGCGCTGCTGCTCAAGGTCTACGGTGAGCCGATCCGCGCGTTCGTCGAGCAGCGCCTGGCGCTCATGGCCAGCGCCGCAGCCGTCGCGCTCATTGGTCTGATCGTGGCCCTGAAATACCTGCTCTAGCGGCCGCTCAGCGGAGGGCCGGCCGAAGCGTAGGTCCGGCGGCACTTGGCCTCCGAGCCATACTCCAGGCCCCCGAACACCTTATCGCGCAGGAAGGCGTAGCGGGCCGGCGCGCGGCGCATCAGCGCCGGGGCCATGTAGCGATAGGCCGTCACGCTCTCCGCGAAATCTTCCTCCGCGTTGGTCCCGGCATAGGCCGAAACCGGCATCGTGCGGCCGGCGGCCTCGTCGGCCGCCATCGCGGTGCGCCAGGCGCCCTTCCACTTGCCGGACTTGTTGCGCGAGAGCTCGTGGGCCATCTCGTGGACGATGGCGGCGCGGCGTGCATTGGGCCGAAGCGTCGACCAGCCGTCCTGCACCAGGATGCCGGGCAGGCCCGCGCCGGCCATGGCCACCAGCGTCAGGCTGGCGGGGATCGGCGTCGGGGTCCAGGCGTCGCCCGATCGGCGGACGAGCAGGCGGTATGACTTGGCGTCGGCCGTGAACCAGGAGTCCGGCAGGTCCGAGAGACTGCCGGTCAGTTCCTCCAGGTCGTCGGCCCCCCAGGCCGTCTTCTTGTCGGCGGCGATGTAGTGATAGCGGACGGCCAGGTTGACGATCAGCGGCGCGGCTTCGTCACCGAACATGGCGCGCGCGGCGCAGGCCACGTCGGCGCAGTCCGCGTCCTTCGCGCGCTTGAGCGCGGCCTTGCCGGAGCGCTTCGAAATCGCCTTGAAGGCGGCCAGCCGCTCGGCCGTATCGGTCAGGCTTACGCCTGCGATCTTCGCCGACATCGGCGCGCCGGTGAACGCCGCGGCCGCCGCCGTCTCGCGCATCCCCAGGCAGGGCGCGACGCCCGTCCAGGCCTCGGCCATGGTCGCATAGACCGGCGAGAACCGGGTTCCTGGATCCTCGTTGCCGAGGACCGTCGCCCAAGCCGGAGCCGCGGCGACCGATGCGGCCGCCGCGGTGGCCGAAGCCACCCACACCATCACGCGCATTCAGCGCCTCCCGAACCGGTTTTTCCGGCTTCGGGAAACAAGCTAAACGTCTGTAGATACGATCGAATTAAGCCGCATGGGTACCGGGGCCCTAACGCTTACGGTTAAGCCGGGTTGACGAATCCGCCCCGTCCCGCGCGGATGCGAGGGCCGGGAAGGGGGCAGCCTACGGACCTCGTCGTCTTCATCGCCGTGCTTGCCGCCGCCCTGATGCACGCGGGGTGGAACGCGGTGGTGCGCGCCGGCCTCGACCGGTTCTCCTCGATATTGCTGCTGTCGATGACGCAGAGCGGCCTGGCGCTGGCGCTGCTGCCCTTCGTGCCGCTGCCGGCGCCGGCCACCTGGCCGTGGATCGCCGGAGCCAGTGTTCTGCACACCGGCTACAAGCTCTTCCTGATCCGCGCCTACCAGCACGGCGACCTCTCCCAGGTCTATCCGCTGGCCCGCGGCGCCGCGCCGCCGATCGTGGCGCTGGGCGGCATCGCCCTCTTCGGCGAGCACCTGAAGGTCACCGGCTGGGCCGCGGTGATGGCGATCGCGGTGGGCGTTGGCCTGATGGCGGCCCGCGGCGGCGCTGGCTTCGCGCGCCTGCCGGGCAAGGCGCTGGCGTATGCGCTCGCCACCGCCGGCTTCGTCGCCGCCTACACGCTCGCCGACGGTCAGGGCGCGCGGATCGCCGGGACGGCCACCGGCTTCGCCATGTGGATGTTCGTCGGCGACGGGGCGACCATGCTGGTCTATGCGCTGGCCACCCGCGGCCGCGCCGGCTTCGCGGCCATTCTGCCGGCCTGGAAGACCGGGCTGCCGGCCGGGACCCTGTCGCTCGGCTCCTACTGGATCGCGCTCTGGGCGTTCACCAAGGCGCCGGTCGCCCTGGTCGCGGCGTTGCGGGAGACCTCGGTCCTCTTCGCCATGCTGATCGCCACTCTCTTCCTGAAAGAGGAGGCCGGCCGCTGGCGCTGGGCGGCCGGCCTTTGCATCGCGGGCGGCGTGGTGATGATGCGGCTGTGACAGCCCATCCGCCCCTCCAGCGCATCCTTCTCGGCATCGCGCTTCGCGTGGCGGCGATGGCCTGCATGGCCTGCCTGTCGGCTCTGGTGAAGTACACCGGCTCGCGCGGCGTGCCGGTGTTCGAGATCATCTTCTTCCGCAACGCCTTCGCCTTCCTGCCGCTCGGCCTCTACATCTGGCGCACCACCGGCTTCGAGGTGCTGAAGACCAAGCGGCCGGTCGGCCACGCGGTCCGCTCTGCGATCGGGCTCTCAGGCATGGTCTGCGGCTTCTCCGCCGTGCAGCACCTGCCGCTGACCGAAGCCACGGCGCTGCAGTTCACCTCGCCGCTGTTCATGACCGCGCTTTCCGCCCTGCTGCTCGCCGAGCCCGTGGGCCGCCACCGTTGGGGCGCGGTGATCGTGGGGTTCCTGGGGGTGCTGATCATGGCCCGCCCGATCCCTGGCCAGATGAACGTCACCGGCGTGACCCTCGGCATCCTCTCGGCGATGGGCGCGGCCGGGGCGATGGTCGCCATTCGCCAGATCGCCGACACCGAGCGCGGCCCGACCATTGTCTTCTATTTCACGCTCGGCGGCACGCTGCTGGGCCTGGCCGGCTGCGCCTTCCACTGGGTGACCCCTGACCTCATGACGCTCGGCCTCCTGGTCCTTGCCGGGCTGATCGGCGGCGTCGGTCAGCTCTTCCTCACCGAGGCGTTGCGCAACGCGCCGGTCGGCGTCATCGCCCCGTTCGACTACACGCAACTCGTGTGGGCGGCGGTGTTCGGCCTTCTGATCTGGGGCGAGTGGCCGCATCCGCTCACCCTGGTCGGCGCCGTGGTGGTCGCCGGCAGCGGCGTCTACATCCTTCGTCGCGAGCTGCGCCGCTTCCGGCGCACGTGACGTTGCGGAAGCTTTGCGTTGACATAGCGGGGTTACCCGCCGAATCTCAAGACCGCATAGCGGCCCGGCGCCGGCCTCCCCATGCGCGCCTGCGGCCCGCCCAGGAGCACATGGCCATGCGCAGAGCACTCATCGGCATTCTCGGACTCGCGGCGGCGGCGATGGCCTTCCCGGCGCAGGGCGCGGTCACCGTCATCGGCGGCGGCATGGCCAAGGAATGCGCCGAGGCCGCGCTCAACGGCGAGGCGGCCAAGAAGTTCGAGGATCTCTGCACCCAGGCGCTCGAAGGCGAGCTGCTCACCCTGCGCGACAGGGCCGGCACCTACGTCAACCGCGGCATCCTCAAGCTTCGGCGTCTGGAGTTCGCGAGCGCCACCTTCGACTTCAACAAGGCCGCCACCATCAAGCCCGACCTCGGCGAGATCTACGTCAACCGCGGGGCCTCCTCGGTCGGCCAGAAGCGCTATCAGGACGGGCTCGCCGACCTCAACAAGGCCCTGCAGCTCGGCCTCGACGAGCCGGAGAAGGCCTATTTCAACCGCGCGCTCGCCTACGAAGGCCTGGACGACGTGAAGGCCGCCTACTTCGACTACCAAAAGGCGCTGGAACTGAAGCCCGAGTGGGACATGCCGATGAAGGAGCTGGCCCGCTTCACGGTCCAGCGCCGGTAGCGATGGCGTGGGCCGGCCCGGTCCCCATATTCGGCCCATGCGAGCTCTGATCGTGATAGCCGCGGCTGCGCTGGCGACGCCGGCGTTCGCTCAGGATCCCGCCGGCTTGACGCCGCTGCAGCTGGACGCCTTGCGCGCCGAGCAGTCGCTGGCGCAGCTGCGCGCCATCAACGAGGCGAACGAACGCATGGCCCTCGAGGCCCGGCTGAAGGCGCAGCAGGCGATCCTGGACCTGCAACTGCAGCGCTTATTGCCGCCCCCGGTCCCGACGCCGCCGCACCCGAGCGGCGGGCCTAGCGTGAAAGTCGACCCTGGCCAGCTGCCGTCGATACCGGACACCGCGCTGGAGGAGTCCAACCGGCGTGTGCGCGATGCGGCCAAGAACCCGCGCTGAGAACCTGCGTTAGGCATCCGCCACTAACCCAAGAGGAGCAAGCGGCATGCGCTGGGCCGGCGGACGCGAGAGCGGCAACATCGAGGATCGCCGGGGTCTTGGCCCGGCCAGCGTCGGCGGCATGGGCGTGGGCGGCGTCGTCCTCGCCCTGATCGGCTACTTCGTCTTCGGCATCGATCCCTCGACCACCATGAGCGTCGTCGGCGGCGGGCAGGCGGTGCAGCAGCAGGAGGGCGTTCGCGGACAGGTCTCCGACGAGGCCGGCCGCTTCGTCGACGTGGTCGCCACCAACGTCGACGACGTCTGGCGCCAGGTGTTCGAGCGCGAGGGCGAGACCTACCGGCCGCCGGCCGCGGTCGTCCTCTACGACCGGGCCACCGGCACCGGCTGCGGCATGGGCCAGTCGGCCATGGGGCCGTTCTATTGCCCGTCCGACCGCAAGGTCTATCTGGACCTCGCGTTCTGGCAGGAGCTGGAGGGCAAGTTCGGCGCCAGCGGCGAGGCGGCGCGCGCCTATGTCATCGCCCACGAGATCGGACACCACGTGCAGGGCCTGACCGGCGCCACCCGTCAGGCCGAGCGGATGGGCGCGCGCGGCGCCGACAGCGGCTCGGTACGCCTCGAGCTGCAGGCCGACTGCTATGCAGGCGTGTGGGCCGCCCACGCCGCGCAGGTCTCGAACGGCCAGGTGGCGCTGGCGCCGCGGGACATCGAGGACGGCCTGCGCGCCGCCGCGGCGGTCGGCGACGACGCCATTCAGACCCAGGCCCAGGGCCGCGTCATGCCCGACGCTTTCACCCACGGTTCGTCCGAACAGCGCATGCGCTGGTTCCGCAAGGGCGCGGAGGCCGGCGACCCCGCCGCCTGCGATACGTTCCGCGCGGCCAGCCTGTAGCGCATCCGGAGCAGCTTTCCTGGGTGAGGTCGCCGCCCGCGCCTACTGCGGCGGGATCGCCACCAGTTCGATCTCGAACAGCAGGGTGCTGCCGTTGGGGATCGGGTCGCGGTTTCGGTCGCCGTAGGCCAGGTTCGACGGGATCACGAACTCGAAGACCTCGCCCACCCGCATCAGCGGCACGCCCTCCTGCCAGCCCTGGATCAGCCGGTTGAGTGGGAAGGTGGCCGGCTCGCCGCGGTCGCGGGAGCTGTCGAACTTCCGCCCGTCGATGAAGGTGCCGGTGTAGTGAATGGTCACGACCGAGCCCGGCGCTGGCTTCGGCGCCGAGGCCGGGGCGGCCTTCACGCGGCGGTACTGCAGGCCGCTGGCGGTGGTGGTCCAACCCCTCCGCTGGCCGCTCCAGGCCAGGTAGGCCTGGTTGCCCTGCACCCACTGCTCCTGCGGCGTGCCGGTGTACCTGATCGGCGCGGCGGCCGGCGGCGGCGCGCTGGCGCAGGCGGTAAGCGTCAGGGCGGCGAGTACGGGGAGGGCTGTGCGCATGTCCTTCAGTACGGTCAGGAGCCCCCGGCGCACAATACGCGCACGCCGAAGGCCCCACCGACAGGCGCGACCAGCACTATCCGTCGGAAGCCGGGCCCTTAAGGGTACGCCTCGGAGCCGGCTTGGCGCGCCACATGCGTGTCCCCGCGTGAAGGGGGCATGAACCAGGGCAACGCTTGCGTGACGCGCGGGCAGGCGCTTCCAATGCGGCGCCATGAAGATCGACCTGCTGTCGCCCGAGAGCTTCGCGGCTGGGCAGCCGCACGATCAGTTCGGCTGGCTTCGCCAGAACGCGCCGGTCTTTCGCCACGAGGAGCCCAACGGCCGTGGCTTCTGGGCGGTGACCCGCCACGCCGATGTCTGGGCGGTCGACCGCGACTGGCAGAACTACTCCTCCGAGCCGACGATCATGATCAACGACCCGCTGGCGGAGTCCGGCTCGTCGTTCGGCCCCTACAAGATGATGCTGATGATGGACCCGCCGGAGCACACGGCGTTCCGCAAGCTCATCCGGTCCGAGTTCACCGAGCCTTCCGCGCGCCTGCGCCAGGCGCGGATCCAGGAGCTGGCCCGGCAGATCGTCGACGCGGTGATCGGCCAGGGCGAATGCGACTTCGTCGATCAGGTGGCCGGCGAGATGCCGTCCTTCGTGATCGCCGAGTTGATGGGCCTGCCGCTCGAGGACGGCCGCGAGCTCTACAAGCTGACCGAGATCATCCACACCGCGCCGGAGGCGCTGCCGCCTGGCGCAGGCGGCGCCGCCGTCGCCAAGATGTTCGAGTACGCATCCGGCGTGATCGCCGAGAAGCGGGCGCGGCCGGGCGAGGACCTGGCCTCAAAGCTGCTGGCCTGCGAGGTCGACGGCCGCAAGCTCGCCGACATGGAGTTCCTGCTGTTCTTCCTGCTGCTCGTCGACGCCGGCGGCGACACCACCCGCAACCTCCTCTCCGGCGGCCTCCTGGCTCTGATGGAGCGTCCCGGGGAGTACGCTTGGCTGATGGCCGACCTGCCGGGACGGCTGGCCTCGGCGCGCGAGGAGCTGCTGCGCTGGACGAGCCCGGTCATCTATATGCGACGGACAGCCAGGCACGACGTGGAGCTGGCCGGCGAGACGATCCGAGAGGGCGACAAGGTGGTCATGTACTTCGGCGCCGCCAACCGCGACCCGGAGGTGTTCGACCGCCCCGACGAGCTTATCCTCGCGCGCGACCCGAACCCGCAGATCGCCTTCGGCACAGGGCCGCACGGCTGTCTCGGCCAGCACATCGCCCGCATCGAGATCGACGCCATGCTGGCGGAGGTGCTCACCCGGATGAGGGACTTCGAACTGGCCGCGCCGGTCGAGTGGCTGCCCTCCAACTTCATCAGCGGCCCCAAGCGCATGCCGCTTCGCTTCAGCGCCCGCTGAGCGCCTTCGCGACGACCGGCGCCAGTCGGGCGGCGATCAGCCTCGCCCCGGCGGCGTTGGGATGCAGGCCGTCGCGCTGCATCAGCGCGGGGTTGCGCAGGACGCCGGCCAGCAGGTCCGGGTAGAGGGGCACCCGCCGGGTCTTCGCCACCATGGCGAACGAGGCCCCGAAGTCCCGCGCATAGCCTGCGCCGATCGCCCGCGGAGCGGAGAGGCCGGCCAGCACCACGCCGATCTTCCGCGCCTGCAGCCGCGCCACGATGCGGTCGAGGTTGGCGCGCGTGGCCTTCGGGTCCAGGCCTTGCAGCAGGTCGTTGCCGCCCAGGGCCACGACGGCGAGGTCGGTGTCCTTGCGGACGGAGAAGTCGAGCCGCGCCAGCCCGTCCGCGGACGTGTCGCCCGAGACACCGGCCCCCCGGACGACATTGGCCACCCCCAGCCGGGTCAGCGCCAGGCTGAGCTGGTGCGGCAGCGCCGCCTCTCGCCGCAGTCCCAGGCCGGCGGTGATCGAGTCGCCGAGGATGGTGATCACCTTCGGGCGCGGGGCCGCCCACGCCGGCTGAGCGGCCGCGCCCGCGGCGGCGATCAAGAAAGCGCGGCGATGGGGCCTTGGCGAGGACATGAACGTCCTATGTAAGAGACGAACGCTGGATCGGGAGCCCGCTTGGACGAAACGCCGCCGCTTCGGCTCGACCACGTCGGGCTCACCCTGCCGTCCGCGGCCGGGCCGGTCGAGATCCTCCGCGATCTGTCCCTGACCCTGGCGCCCGCCGAACGGGCCGCCCTGGTCGGTCCCTCCGGCTCCGGAAAATCCTCGCTGATCGCCGTGGCCGCCGGCCTCGAGCGGCCCAGCGCAGGTCGCGTTGAGCTGTTCGGCCAGGATCTCGCCCGCCTCGACGAGGACGGTCGCGCGCGCCTGCGGCGAGGCCGGGTCAGCCTGGTCTTCCAGTCTTTCCATCTGCTTCCGAACATGACCGCAGAGGAGAACGTCGCCGCGCCCATGGAAGTGGCCGGCCGACGCGACGCCATGGCGGTGGCGCGCGAGTGGCTGGACCGCGTCGGCCTTTCGCCTCGCCTGCGCCACTACCCGCACCAGCTCTCCGGCGGCGAGCAGCAGCGAGTGGCGCTCGCCCGGGCGCTCGCGCCCCGGCCGGCGCTGATCTTCGCCGACGAGCCCACTGGCAACCTCGACAGCGCCAATGCCCGCCACGTCGCCGACCTGCTGTTCGAGTTGGCCGACGAGACGCAGGCTGCGCTTCTGCTGGTGACGCACGACACCAATCTCGCGGCACGGGCGGGTCGGATCGTTTCCCTCAGCGACGGACATACGGTCTGATGCCGCTGTTCCTCCGCTTCGCCGCGCGTGAGCTGCGGAGCGGCGTGAAGGGGTTCCGCATCTTCCTGGCCTGCCTGGCGCTCGGCGTGGCGGCGATCGCCGCCGCCAGCTCCACCGCCGAGGCCTTCCGGCGGGGTCTGGCCGCCGAGGCGCGGGACATCCTGGGCGGGGACCTCTCCGTCACCCGTGGTCTGCGCCGCTTCTCCGCCGCGGAGCTGAAGGACCTCGCCGAGCTCGGCCGCATCTCCTACGCTGCGGGGACCGAGGCCATGGCAGAAGCGCCCTCCGGCCAACGCCGGCTGATCGAGCTGCGCGGCGTCGATGCGGTCTACCCGCTGGCCGGCGAGGTGACGCTGAAGGGAGCCGCGTCGCTCGCCGAGGCGCTGCGGGTCGAGGACGGGGTGTGGGGCGCGGCGGTCGAGCAGCAGATGCTCGACCGGCTCGGCATCCGGCTGGGCGACCGCTTTCTGGCCGGCAACGTGCCGATGCGGGCCAGCGCGATCCTGGTCGAGGAGCCTGACCGCCTGTCGCGCGGCTTCGCGCTCGGGCCGCGGGTCCTGACCCGCCGCGGCGCGCTCGAGCAAGGCGGCTTCCTGGAGCGCGGCCTGCCGTTCGGCGAGGCCGTGCGTGTCGAGTTGCGGCCTGACATCACCCTGCCGCAGGCCAAGGCGCGGATCGCGGCGAAGATGCAAGGGCCCTACCGCATCCGCGACCGCAACGACGCCGCCCCGGGCGTCTCCAACCTGATCGACCAGCTGGAGTACTTCCTGGGCTTCATCGGCCTCGCCTCGCTGGTGGCCGGGGGACTGGGCGTGTTCGGCGCCGTCAGCGCCTACGTCGACGCCCGCAAGCCCTCGATCGCGACGCTGAAGGCTCTGGGGGCCGAGGCCGGACTGATCCGCGACATCTACCTGGCCCAGATCGGCCTGCTGGCGGTGCTGGGCGTGGTCATCGGCCTCGCGGTCGGGGCGGCCACGCCGTTGATCCTGGGGGCGACCTTCGCTCGGGACCTGCCGATTCCCGCGCTGTTCGCGGTCTATCCGGCCCCGCTGCTGAAGGCCGGAGCCTTTGGGCTCCTCTCGGCTGCCGCCTTCTCGCTGGCGCCGCTGGCGAGGGCCCGCACGACGCCGCCCGCCAGCCTGTTCCGGTCCGACCTCGCCGGCGCCGTCCGCTTCGGTCCGGAGCTGGTCGGCGCGGCGCTCGCCGCCGCTGGTCTCGCCGCGATGGCTGTGCTCACCGCGCCGACCCCCCTGGCCGCCGGTGCGATGATCGCCGGCACCGTGGTGTCCTTCGCCCTGCTGTGGGGCTTCGGCTGGGGCGCGGCCAAAGCGGCGGGGCGGTTCCGGACCGGCACGCGGGGTCCCTTGCGGATCGCGCTCGCCAACCTCGCCGGACCGCGGTCGGCGGCGCGCACCGCCGCGCCTGCCATCGGCCTCGGCGTGGCCCTGCTGGCCGCTGTAGTGCTGATCCAGTCCAGCCTCCTGAACCAGATATCGGTGGTGGCGCCGCAGACCGCCCCGGCGCTGGTGTTCGCGGGCATCGCCGGCCGTGACGGGCCGAAGTTCGACGCCACGGTCGCCCGCGCCGTCGGCCACGCCATGCCGCCGGAGGCGTACCTGCGCGCGCCCTACCTCTCCGGGCGCATTGTCGCGGTGCGGGGCAAGAAGATCGTGCGCGAAGAGATCCCGCGAGGCGAGCGCTGGGCCTACGACAGCGACATCACCATCTCCGCCATCGGGCCGAAGCCGCCGAACGCCGGGGTCCGCCAGGGCCGCTGGTGGCGCGCCGACTACGAGGGCCCGCCGTTGGTGGCGGTCGGCGAGGAGGTCGCCGGCGCCACCCGCATGAAGATCGGCGACGTGCTGTCGCTGCAGGTCCTCGGCGTCGATGTCGACGCCAGGGTGGCCGTGATCCGCCACGTGGACGTCGGCGGTTTCGGGGCCGGCTTCCCGCTGGTGCTCAATCCGGGAGCACTGGAAGGCGCCGAGCTGCGCCAGGTCGCCATCGCCAAGGCCAGCCGCGCCGAGGAGGCAGCGATCACCCGCGCGCTCGGGCGCGAGTTCCCGGCGGTGACGATCATCTCGATCCGGGAGCAGCTGGAGCAGGCGACCGAGCTGTTCGACAAGGTGGCGCTGGCGGTCCGCGCCGCGGCCGCCGTGGCGTTGCTGGCGGCGCTGCTGGTGCTGGCCGGCGCCATTGCGGCGCGGGCCCAGGAGCGCACCCGCGAGGCCGCGACGCTGAAGGTCCTGGGGGCCAGCCGCGGCCAGGTGCTGGCCGCCTATGCGCTGGAGTACGGCCTCGTGGGCGCGGTGGCCGGCGCAGCGGGGGTGGGCCTCGGCTACGCCGCCGCCTGGCCGGTGGTGGTCAAGGTGTTCGAGGCCAAGTGGAGCATCGACTGGAGCGGCGTGGCGCTGCTGCTGGGGGCCGCCGCCCTGGTGGCCGGCGCCGGCGGCGTGCTGGCCGCCTTCCAGGCGCTGTCGAAACGGCCCGCGCCCGCGCTGCGAGCCGAGTAGCGCGGCGAGGCGCCGCATGGCCGTGGCAAGGTTTCGTTGGCATCTCCGGGGCTTAGTCGACCGCTCGCACATCGAGGCCGGGGGAGCCGCATGACCGTCACCAAGAAGGATATCGTCGAGTACGGATCGGCGGGCCTGGTGCTGCTCTCCGGCGCCATGGCCGGCCACTACGCGGCCGTCGGCATGTCCGTCGTCCAGTGGGCGGGCGCGGTAGTCGCCGTGCTGGGCTCGGTGACCGTCGCCGTCGCCGTCCGCGTCTGGCCGGCGAAGGCGAAGGCCGCCGAGTAGCTCAGGCCGGCTGCGCCCGGCGCCGGCGCACCAGCGCGCCCGCGCCGAAGAACCCACCGATCATGAGGGCCCAGGTCGCGGGCTCCGGCACGGCGA
>CAZBXO010000033.1:22184-28430 GCA_964495645.1 uncultured Phenylobacterium sp.
GCGCCGAAGAACCCACCGATCATGAGGGCCCAGGTCGCGGGCTCCGGCACGGCGACCGTCTGTAGCAGGATGTTGTCGATGTAGCCGAAGTCGGCCCCGTCGGCGCCGCCGCGGCGGTCGAAGAGCATGGTGCGGTATTCCGGGACCGCTGCGCCGGTGCACGTCAGGTTGCCGCCGCAGAAGGCCAGGCCGGAAGCCAGGTTGGCCCCGTTGAGGTTCACGTCATACGTCTGGGCGGCGTAGTCCAGGACCAACTCGAGATTGAAGAACTCATCGCGGTCGTAGGTCCCGATCAGCGGATTCGACGGGCCGCTGATGGCGAAGATGTTGCCGCCCGCCGTGAAGTTCACGCCGCCCGCGAAGCCGACCAGGTTCGAACCGAGCGCAGCGAACTGCCAGCCGCCCTGCTGACCGGGAGCGCTGGTGATCATGATGTCGGCCGACAGCGACAGCAGGCTCTCGCTGGTCGCGTCGGTGCGCCACGGGCCCGACTGGGTGGAGAACCCGGACCCGTCGATGCGCGCCGCCTGCTGGCCCGAGGCCGCGACGCTGTTCTGCACCGAGATGGACGCCGCCCCGGGGCCGAAGATGTTCCAGCCATTCTGTCCGCCGAGCGCGCCGATGGCATAGTCGGGCGCCTCGAAGCCGGTCGAATAGATCACCGTCGCCTGGGCCGTTCCGGCGCTCAGCGCCAGGGCTGCGGCCGCCATCAGAATCCTACGCATGAGAAGTCCCCCTTGAATGATGCTGGCGGCGGCGCAGGAGCGCGCCCGCGCCGAAGAAGCCGCCGATCATCAGCGCCCAGGTCCCAGGCTCGGGCACCCCGGGGGGCGGCACGAGGCTCTGCCCGAAGCGGATGTTGTCGAGGCCGAGGTCGTCGCTGACGCTGCCGAGGCCGGTCAGGTCGACCACCAGCTGCAGCGTCGCGGCGCTGAGCGGCTGGGCGAAGCTGAAGGTCAGGTGCGTGGCGCCGCCCGGCAGGACGAACGGTCCCTGGCTGTGCAGCACGTTGTTGGACCCGTCGCGAACCGTGAAGCCCTGGACGTTCGCCGACGTGTCGAAGAACCAGGCCATGTCGAAGCTGTAGAGGTCGACCAGGTAGCCTGCGTCCGCCGTGAATGTGGTCGTGAACGTCGTGTCCCCGTCGGCGTCGTTGAACAGGATGTTCGTCAGGTCGCCGTAGCCAGTGGTCCACAGGTTCGGATCCTCGCCGGCCGCGCCGTAGGACACGGTGACGTTGGGCGTGAAGCCTTCGGCGCCGACGCCGTAGCTGTGGCCTGCCTGCGGGCTCGCCGCGACGTTGTCGCCATACGCCTGCGGTACGACCTCGAAGTTGCTGACCCCGCCAGAGATGTCGAAGGTCAGCACGGTGGCTGAGGCAGCGGCCGGAACCGACGCCAGGATGGCGGCGGCGATGAACGCGATACGCATCGAAAGCACCCTCTTGACATACCCACTCAAGGGGCAAGGCGCCGGAACGGGACGCCACGGGTCACGTCGCCCAAAGATTCAACTGGCAGGGGATTTTCTCGCCGTAGGGGCGCCGTCTTGCCAGTCGGGGAGGCCACCCGCACTATCCCGACCATGCGGGATCCGGGGGGCGCCGAGGAGGTTCGCGGGCTGCTCGCCGACTGGCGCGGCGGCGATCGGTCCGCGCGGGACCGGCTGTTCGAGCTGCTCTACGCCGAGATCAATATCGCCGCGGCCGCCATGTTGCGCGGCGAGCGCCAGGTTTCCCTGTCGGTCGGCGATCTCGTGCACGAGGCGATCCTGCGTCTGATCCGGCTGGACCAGATCGAGTGGCAGGACCGCGCCCACTTCCTGGCGCTCACCTCGGTCATGCTGCGCCGGGTTCTGGTGGAGCACGTCCGCGCCAAGGGTCGGGCCAAGCGCGAGCACCAGCGGGTGGAGCTGCACACCAATCTGCCGGATACGCCCAATGCCGAGCTGGACGTGATCAACGACGCCCTCGACCGCCTGGGGCGGGTCGACGCCGAACGGGCCGAGATCGTCGAGATGCGCTACTTCGGCGGCATGGAACTGACCGACATCGCCGAGGTGCTGGGGCTGTCGGAATCCACCGTGAAGCGGCGTTGGCAGTCGGCGCGGCTGTGGCTTTACGAGGCGTTGCAGGAACAGGATGGCTGAGCGCTCGCTCGATGCTCAGGCCCTCGACCTGCTGGACGAAGCCATGGAGGTCGCCCCCGCCGCGCGGCGCAACTGGATCGGCGTCCAGGACGCGCCGGGGGCTGTGCGGGCCCGCGCCCAGGCGCTGTTGGACGCCCATACCCAGGCGGCGGCGCTGATGCCGACGGGCGGCGCGCCGGCCCGCGCGGACGCGACGCCGCCCCCTGAACGGATCGGCGCCTACCGAATCACCGGTCTGGTGGGAGAGGGCGGCATGGGCGCCGTCTACCGGGCCGAGCGGGCGGCCGGCGACTTCGACCACGCCGTCGCGATCAAGGTCATCCGCCCCGGCGTGCTGTCCGAACCGCTGGTGGAGCGGTTCCAGCGCGAGCGGCAGACGCTGGCGAGGCTGGCGCACCGCAACATCGCCCGCCTGTTCGATGGGGGCGAGACCGAGGCCGGCCAGCCCTACATCGTCATGGAGCTCGTGGAAGGCGCGCCGCTCGGAGACTGGATCGCCCGCGCCCCTTCGCAGGCGATCCGGGTGCGGCTGTTCCTGCAGGTCTGCGCTGCGGTGAGCTTCGCCCACCAGAACCTGATCGTGCATCGCGACATCACTCCGGCCAACGTGCTGGTGGAGGCGGACGGAACGCCCAAGCTGATCGATTTCGGCATCGCCCGGCCCATGACATCGGGCGAAGACGGGGAGGTCGGGCCCGGACCGGGGCTGAGCCTCACGCCCGGCTTCGCGGCCCCGGAACGGATGGCGGGCGAGGCGGCCACGACCCTGAGCGACGTCTATTCCCTGGGGCGGGTGCTGGAGACGCTGTTCCCCACGCCGCGTCCGGCGGACCTGGAAGCGGTGGTCCGGCGCGCGACTGCCGAGCGGCCGGAGGCGCGTTACTCCACCGTGGACGCGCTCGCCGACGACCTCGCCGCCTGGCGCGATGGGCGGCCCGTGGCGGCCAGGGGCGGGGGTCGCTGGTACGTGTTCCGCCGCTTCGTGTCGCGCCACCGCGGGCCTGTGGCGGCCTCGGCGGCGGGACTGGCGCTGCTGGTCGCGGCCTTCGCCGTGGCCAGCTGGTCCTACGTCCGCGCCGAGGCCGCTCGTCGCGTCGAGGCCGAGCGCTTCGCCCAGGTGCGCTCGCTGGCCCGCTACATGATCTTCGACCTCAACGACCGCTTGGCGCAGGTGGCGGGCAACACCGCCGCGCGGGCCAGCATCGCCGGGGAAGCGCAGCGCTATCTCGATCGGCTGGTCGCCACCCCGGCGGCGTCCGAGGCGCTCAAGCTGGAGACCGCGCGGGGCCTGATCCGACTGGCCCGGGTTCAGGGCGTGCCCAGCGAGCCGAACCTCGGCGAGGTGGCGCAGGCCGCGAGGAACCTCGACGCGGCCG
This sequence comes from uncultured Phenylobacterium sp., assembly GCA_964495645.1. GTDB lineage: Bacteria > Pseudomonadota > Alphaproteobacteria > Caulobacterales > Caulobacteraceae > Phenylobacterium. The sequence continues at coordinate 25,709 of CAZBXO010000033.1, forward strand.
ACCGGATTCTGAGCGGACTGCCATCAGGTCCGACGCGCGACATCGAGCGGGCCATGGTCCAGGTCTACCGCGGCTTGATGCTGCTCCGCGCCCAGGGCCGCCAGGCGGAAGCCGCGCCGCTGATCCTGGCGGCCGACGCGGCGGTTGAGGCAATCCCGGCGGCGGCGCGGGGCGACCGCTGGATCGAGGCGCGGCGGGTGACCCGCAAGGCGCGGCTGGAGATGGCCGACGTCGCCAACAGGCGCGAGGACATTCCAGCGCTGGCCGACGCCATGGTCGCCGACATGGCTGCCTGGCCGGCCGAGCGCAGGGCGTCGCCGGCGCGGGAGCTCGACGAGGTGTTCATCGCCTACTACCGCGCCCTGTTCGCCGCGACCAAGGACCCCAAGGCGGCGCTCGCCGAGCACCTGGCGGCCGAGCGGCGATTCGACGCCCTTCTGGCGAAGCGGCCGAACGACCCGACGCTCCTGTGGCTGGCGACCTGGAACGTCTACGACGGCTTCGCGGCGGCCTCGCAGGCCGGCGAGGAGGAGGTCTCGCACCGGCTGATCGAGAAGGCGCGCGACAGCATCGACCGCCTGCGCGCGGTCGACGACCGCGATCGCGCCGCGGCGATCCTGGCCTCCAACATCCGCGAGGGTCTGGCGCAAGACCTTCGCGATCGCGACCGGTTCGACGAAGCGGTGGCGCTGGAGCGGGAGGTGGTGGCCGGCCGTAGAGCCTCGGCGGCCCTCGATCCCAACGGCCGGACGGTGGGGAGCCTTGGCTTTTCGCTGGCCATCCAGGGGATCATCGCCAAGAACGCCGGCCAGCGTCCGCTCGCCTGCGCCAGCTGGCGTGAGGCCCAGGCCGTGCTCGAGGACCTGGAGGCCAAGGGCACGATCACCGGCTTCCACAAGAGCTTCCTGCCAGGTCTGGCGCGGGCGAACGCGGCCTGCGCTGGCGGTACCGCGCTCGCAAAGATCCCGGCGCTGCGCTAGGCTCCGCGCCCAGGCGGACGGGGGTGTAACATGGCGCGTTGGATCGGGGCCGTGGCGGCCCTGCTGATGCTGGCGCTCGCGCCGCTGGCCAGCGCGCGTGAGACGGGGTTCCTCGACCGCGTCGTCACCGTCGAGGGTAAGGCCTACGCCTATCAGGTCTATGTGCCGCGCGGTTTCAGCGGCAAGCGCGGTTCGCCGATCATCTTGGCGCTGCATGGCGCTGGAGAGCGCGGCTCCGACGGTCTGCTGCAGACTGAGGTGGGGCTCGGTGGCGCCATTCGCCGCCATCCGGAGCGCTGGCCGGCCATCGTCGTCTTCCCGCAGGCGCCTCCCGAACAGCCCTGGCAGGGGCTGCCGGCACGGGTCGCCATGATGGCGCTCGCCCAGGAGGAGCAGGCGTTCCGCACCGATCCCGACCGCGTCTACCTGATGGGCCTGTCGATGGGCGGCAACGGGACCTGGTACCTGGCCTACAACAACCCTGAACGGTTCGCGGCGATCGTGCCGGTGTGCGGCTTTGCCGGGACGTTCCGCGCGCTGCCGGCCGTGGCGCCCGGGCCCGATCCCTATGCGGCGCTCGCCGTCAAGATCGCGCGCCTTCCGGTTTGGATCGTCCACGGCGCCGCCGACAGCGTCGTGCCGGTGGGCGAGTCCCGCAAGATGGCCGCGGCGCTGCAAGCGGCTGGCGCGAACGTCACCTACAAGGAACTCCCGGGCGTGAACCACAACTCGTGGGACCCCGGGTTCGGCGACGCGGCCCTGCCCGCATGGCTCTTCCAGCAGCGGCGGCGTCAGCCCGGCTAGACCTTCACCAGGATCTCTCCGCCGCCATCGCGGAATTTCCGGGCCATCTCGGCCATGCCGGCGTCGACCTCGTTCTGCGCCCGGGCTGCATCGCGGATGTCCTGGCTGATCTTCATTGAGCAGAACTTCGGGCCGCACATGGAGCAGAAGTGGGCGGTCTTGAACGCCTCCTTCGGCAGGCTCTCGTCGTGGTACTCGCGCGCCGTCTCCGGATCGAGGCCGAGGTTGAACTGGTCCTCCCAGCGGAACTCGAACCGCGCCCGGCTGAGGGCGTCGTCCCAGGCCCGCGCGGTCGGGTGCCCCTTGGCGAGGTCGGCGGCGTGGGCGGCGATCTTGTAGGCGATCACACCGTCCTTCACGTCCTGCCGGTCGGGCAGGCCCAGGTGCTCCTTCGGCGTCACGTAGCAGAGCATCGCCGTGCCGAACCAGCCGATCATGGCCGCCCCGATCGCCGAGGTGATGTGGTCGTAGCCCGGCGCGATGTCCGTGGTGAGCGGGCCCAGGGTGTAGAACGGCGCCTCGTGGCAGTGCTTCAGCTGCTCGTCCATGTTGGCCTTGATCTTGTGCATCGGCACGTGGCCGGGGCCCTCGATCATGGTCTGGACGTTGTGCTTCCAGGCGATCTTCGTGAGCTCGCCCAGCGTGCGCAGCTCGGCGAACTGGGCCGCGTCGTTGGCGTCGGCGATGGAGCCGGGGCGCAGGCCGTCGCCCAGCGAGAAGCTGACGTCGTACGCCTTCATGATCTCGCAGATGTCCTCGAAGCGCTCGTAGAGGAAGTTCTCGCGGTGGTGCGCCAGGCACCACTTGGCCATAATCGAGCCGCCGCGTGAGACGATCCCGGTCACCCGCTTCGCCGTCAGCGGGATGAAGGCCAGGCGCACGCCGGCGTGGATGGTGAAGTAGTCCACGCCCTGCTCGGCCTGCTCGATCAGGGTGTC
>CAZBXO010000034.1:0-3302 GCA_964495645.1 uncultured Phenylobacterium sp.
AGTTCCAGGGCTTCGGCGTCTCGGCCTGCGCCACCTGCGACGGCTTCTTCTATCGCGGCAAGCCGGTGGTCGTGGTCGGCGGCGGCAACACCGCGGTCGAGGAGGCGCTCTTCCTGACCAACTTCGCGTCCAAGGTCACCGTCGTGCACCGCCGCGACGAGTTCCGGGCGGAGAAAATCCTGCAGGAACGGCTGTTCTCGAACCCGAAGATCGAGGTGGTCTGGGACCACGCCATCGACGCGGTGCTGGGCCAGTCCAATCCGCCCGGCGTCACAGGGGTCAGGGTCAAGAACGTGAAGACCGGGGCCGTCTCGGAGATCGCCTGCGACGGCGTCTTCATCGCCATCGGCCACGCGCCGGCCTCGCAGCTGTTCCAGGGCCAGCTGGAGATGGACGCCTCGGGCTACCTCAAGGTGAAGGCGGGCACGGCCTCGACAGCGATCGAGGGCGTCTACGCCGCCGGCGATGTCACTGACGACGTCTATCGCCAGGCGGTCACTGCGGCAGGCATGGGCTGCATGGCCGCGCTGGAGGCGGTGCGCTTCCTGGCCGAGGAAGACCACCGCCGCGCCCAGCACCCCATGACCCATTCCGAGGCCCAGAAGATCGCCGCGTGGTAGCGAGATACCTGCGGACGTGAAATTCGCGTCACTCGAAGCTGTGCCGGAAACCCGTTAGCCTTTTGACGGGTTGGGCGCGGGATGAGGGACTCGACGCGCTATCGCGAACAAGCCGAAGCGGTGATGCGGCTGGCGGCCAAGGCTGCGAGCCCGATGGAGCGCGACCTCTACGTCTCCATCGCCGAGGGCTGGCGAAAACTTGCCGGCGAGGCTGCCCGCAACGAGGACCGCGAGCACGAGCGCCGTGCTGCGGAGCCACGTTCCTTCGCGGACCGCTAGCATTCCCGCGGCCCGCGGCTAACCTCCGGCGCATGATCCGCTATGCCCGCGCCTCAGACCGTCCGGCCATCGACGATGTGGTCGGCCAGGCGTTCGGCGGGCCGGACGAGGTTGCGCTCGTGGGCCGGCTTCGGGCCGACGGCGACGTGCTGTTCGAGCTCGTGGCCGAGGAGAGCGGTCAGGTCACCGGACACATCCTGTTCAGCCGCCTGTGGGCCGACCGCGCCGAACTGTTCGCCGCTCTGGCTCCGCTGGCCGTGCGACCCGGCCTACAGCGCGCCGGGACGGGCTCCGCCCTGGTGCGGGCCGGACTGGAGAGCGCCCGCGAGTTCGGCGCCCATGGCGTGCTGGTGCTGGGGCGCCCGGCCTACTACCCGCGCTTCGGCTTCTCGACCGCCGCCGCGGCGCGGGTCAACGCGCCGTACGCGGGGTCGCCGGCCTTCATGGCCATCGCGCTGGAGAGCGGCGCCCTCGACGCGCCGCTCAGCGTCGCCTATCCGGCCGCCTTCGCCGGATAGGCGTGAGGCGTTGCCACGGCCGACCTTGCGGCCGATAGAGGCGTGATGGACGACGGAAAGCCGCCGGTCGCGCCGCTCGATACGCTGTTCCGCGCTGTCTTCGACGCTGCCCCGACCCCGCTGCTCCTGGTCGCGAACGACCCGCCGCGGTTCACGATGGTGGCGGTCAACCGCGTTCACGCCGCCGCCTTCCGAACGACCACCGAGGCGCTGACCGGCTACGGCGTCTTCGAGGTCTTCCCCGCCGAACTGCCGCCGGATGTCCAGGAGTTCGTCGACAACATCCGCCGCTCCTTCGAGGCGGTGCTCTCGTCCGGCGCGCCACACCAGATGCCGGTGAAGCCGTTCCCCGTGGTCGACGCCGCCGGACAACCCGAGGAGCGCTACTGGAGCGCGGTCAACGCTCCCGTCCGAGGCCCGGACGGCGCGATCACCCACATCATCTCCTCCGTGCGGGACATGACCGGAGAGGTGCGCGAGCGGCGGGCCGAGGACGCCCGCTCGCTCCTGATGCGCGAAGTGGACCACCGCGCCCGCAACGCGCTGACGGTCGTACAATCGATCGTGCGCCTCACCGACGCGCGCGACCTGAGCGAGTTCAAGACGATCGTCACCGGCCGGGTCGACGCGCTCGCCCGCGCCCAGACCTCGCTGGCGCGCCGGCGCTGGGAAGGTGGCGACCTGCGCGAGGTCATCGAGCAGGAACTGGTGGCGCTGGGCCTCACCGACAAGGTCACGCTGGACGGCGCCCATGTCCTGCTGAGCGCCGACCAGGTGCAGGCGATGAGCATGTCGCTGCACGAACTGGCCACAAACGCGCGCAAGTACGGGGGGCTCTCGACGACCGAAGGTCGGGTCGCCGTCGAGTGGAGCCTGCCACGTCCCGACCGCCTGGTGCTGAGCTGGCGGGAAGCCGGCGGACCGGCGGTCCGGCCGCCGGAGGCTACGGGGTTTGGCTACCGGCTGGTGCACCGTCTGGCCTCCCAGCTGGGCGGACAGGTCTGCTACGACTGGCGGCCGGAGGGCCTCGTGGTCACCTTCGAAGCGGCCGTGTGATCCTACTGCCCGGGCGCCTGGGCGCTGGAGGCCGAGGCCGCCGCGGTGGCGGCCGGCGCGGGCGTTGCCCCGCCCATGCCCCGCTCCATTGCGGCCAGGCTGTCATTGATCCGCCTGATCTCTTCGGCCGTTGGCTGGCGGCGCGTCGGGTAGATCGTGCCGACGGAGCGCGCGCCCCCGCCCGCCACGGTGGCGTCGGCAACCTTGTAGGTGCGCACTTCACCGCCGACGGCGATGGTCACCTGCCGTTCCTGCGGGATCGGCTCGAACTCCGGCGCGAGCAGGCCGCCCTGGGTGCGCTGGTCGATACCGCCCAGGATCGCCCGTGAGAGGAAGCCCTCGCCGCCGGCATAGCGGCCGGTGAAGGCGGGAGGCTCACCCCAGGGACCGGTCCAACGGTAGAAGATGTGCTGACCCACCTGGGTCATCTTCACCAGCGTCGGCGCCCAGTACGGGGCGACGTAGCGGGCGTGGTAGTGGGTCGCCGAGCCGACCTGCTTGTCGACATAGCCGGCCAGCGCCTTTTCGGCCACGCGGCGGGCCTGGTCCCACAGCACCGGCTCGGGCCGCCAACGGAGCGACCCGTCGCAGGTGAAGGTGAACTGGCAGCCCGTGGAGCGCGCCGAGCCCTGGAAGACCACGCCGCAGATCGACTTCGGGTAGGCCGGGTGGCGCATGCGGTTCAGCACCACCTGGGCCACCGCCTGCTGGCCCTTCAGGCCCTCACGGGCGGCTTCGTAGTAGATCGCCTGGGTCAGGCAGTGCAGCGCCCTGGCGCGGTCCTCGCCGCCCACCGGCATCGTGAATGGCCGCATGGCGCGGATCGGCA
>CAZBXO010000034.1:3402-27751 GCA_964495645.1 uncultured Phenylobacterium sp.
CTCGGCGAGGCCAAAATCGAAGCGGATGGGTCAGAAGACACCCCTCGTTTTCTTCCGGCCGTCGCATATAGGCGCAAACGGCCCTTCTTTTGACCCCTGGAAGGCAAGAATCGTGCACAGCAGCTACGGGCCTGCAACACGGCCGGCTGCACCCCGAGGAACGCGAACCCTGGTCCGCGACCCTATGTCCCGCATGCAAAGGCAGGTTGCCTCGCGCCCCGTTGGCGTCCGATTGTAGCGCGGATGACGCGCCTCGAGTGGCCCCTTCGCCTGATCCCGCGCCGCTCGCCGCCGTTCTGGACCGGGCTCGCGATCAGCGTCGGCGCGGTCGGGCTTTCCATGATCTTGCGCGGCGCGATGCTGGGGTGGGGCGCCGCGACCGGCTTCTCCTCGACCCTTTTTCCTGCCCTCATCGTGGCCACCCTCTACGCGGGGCCACGCTGGGGCTGGGGTGCGCTGGCGGCGGCGACCCTGATCGCGCTGCTCTCGCCGCGCAACTTCCCGGTCGGTCTGTCGGGTACCTGGATCGTGATCCAGATCGTCGTCTCGCAGGGGGTGACCGTGGCGGTGTGTGGGGCGCTGCGCGAGGCCCTGCTGCGTCTCGACGAGGCCAACGCCGCCCAGGCCGCCGCCCAGCGCGAGTTGGAGGTCACCGAAACCCGCTTCCGCACCCTGGCCGACAGCGCCCCGATCATGATGTGGGTCAGTCGCCGGCCCGGCGGCGGCCGCGAGTTCGTCAACCGCGCCTACCTGGACTTCCACGGGACCACCTTCGAGGAAGCGCTGACCTTAGACTGGCGTAAGGCGCTGCACCCCGATGACCTCGACCGCATCCTCGCCGAGCAGGTCGCCGGCGAGGCCTCGCGGGCTTCTTTCGTGCTCGAGGCGCGCTACCGTCGTGCGGATGGTGAGTACCGCTGGGTGCGTTCGGTCTCGCAGCCGCGCCTGGCCGACGGGCAGGTCGTCGGCTTCATCGGCGTCGGCGTCGACGTCACCGATGCCAAGCGGGCGCAGCAGGACCTGGAGCGCATCAACGACCTCCTGAACGAGCGGGTCGACCTCGCGCTGGCTGAACGCGACCAGGCCGAGGCCCAGCTGCACCGCGCCCAGCGCCTGGAGGCGGTGGGCCAGATGACCGGGGGGGTCGCCCACGACTTCAACAATCTGCTGACGGTGGTCATCGGCGCCCTCGACCTGATGCAGCGCCACCCGAAGGACGAAGCGCGACGCGAACGGATGATCGAGGCCGCCATGGGCGCGGCCCGCCGCGGCGAGCGGCTGACACAGCAGCTCCTGGCCTTCTCGCGACGCCAGGCGCTGAAGCCGCAGCCCACGCGCATCGACGATCTCATCGTCGAGTCCGAACCGCTGCTGCATCGCGCGGTGGGCGAGTCCGTCCGCTTGGCCATCGTGCCGGGTGCGGCCGACCTCGTGGTCAACGTGGATCCCAGCCAGCTGGAAGCCGCACTGATGAACCTGGTGGTCAACGCCCGTGACGCCACCCCGCCCGGGGGCATGATCCGGGTCGAGACCCTGCCAGTTCGCCTGAAGGCCGGCGAAATCGAGGATCTGGGCGACGGCGACTTCCTCTGCATCGCCGTCCACGACACGGGCGAAGGGATGGACGCGGCCACCCTGGCGCGGGTCTTCGAGCCCTTCTTCACCACCAAGGAACCCGGCAAGGCCACCGGCCTGGGGCTGAGTCAGGCCTACGGCTTCGCCCGTCAGAGCGGCGGCGTGGCGACGGTGGACTCGGCGCCGGGGAAGGGATCCAGCGTTTGCCTGTACCTGCCGCTCGTGGCGGCTTCCGCCAGCCCGGCCGCCCGCGCGGCCGACCCGCCGGCCGACGACTTCGGGGGCCTGCGCGTTCTGCTGGCCGAGGACGACGTCCAGGTCGCCGAACTGGTCGAGGCCCTGCTGCGCGACCTCGGTCACGAGGTCGTCCGCGCCGCAGAGGCCGACTCGGCGCTGCGCATCCTGCGCGCCGGGACGCCGGTGGATCTCCTGCTCACCGACCTGATCATGCCCGGCGACCGGACCGGGGTGGACCTCGCGCGGGAGGCCGTCGCCATGCGGCCCGGCCTGCCGGTGATCCTGTCGTCCGGCTACACCGGCGAAGCCCTGAGTGCCGCCGAGGACGCCCCCTGGCCCCTGTTGCGCAAGCCCTACGGGGCCGACGCGCTCGCCGCGGCCATCTCCGACGTGCTGAAGGCCCGGCAGGCCGCCTGACCCCACGTCACGCGCGAATCACCCTTGCGCGGACCGCACAGTGCTATATATTAGTTTTGCTCCAAGTGAGCATAAGTGTCCGCGCCAGGGTCGCCCTCGGCGCATTTCTCGGACCTCAGTAATGCTCAAATTGAGCATAAGGGGAGGGGCAGATGGCAGACGGGTTCCAGTTCGACTTCACGCCTCAGGTCGAGGTTGAGACCGCGCCCACCTGGGAGAAGGTCAAGGGCCACGTCACGCCGATGGAATGGCGCCTGCAGGCCCCGCTGATCGCCGAGATCAACCGCATCAAGCGCGAGAAGAACGCGGTGATCCTGGCCCACAACTACATGACGCCTGAGATCTTCCACGGGGTCGGCGACTACGTGGGCGACAGCCTGGGCCTGGCCAAGGAAGCCGCCCGTTGCAACGCCGCGATCATCGTCCAGGCCGGCGTCCACTTCATGGCCGAGACCTCCAAGGTCCTGTCGCCCGAGAAGCGCGTCCTGATCCCCGACCTGCGCGCGGGTTGTTCCTTGGCCTCCTCGATCACCGGCGCCGACGTGCGGCTGATCAAGCAGCGCTACCCGGGCCTGCCGGTGGTCACCTACGTCAACACGACGGCCGAGGTGAAGGCCGAGACCGACATCTGCTGCACCAGCGCCAACGCCGTTCAGGTCGTGGAGGAAGCCGCGCGGCAGTGGGGCGTCGACCGGGTGATCCTCATCCCCGACGAGTTCCTGGCCCGCAACGTAGCCCGCCAGACCGACGTGAAGATCATCGCCTGGCAGGGTCGCTGCGAGGTGCACGAGCGGTTCACGGCCGACGACATCCGCGAGATCCGCGCCGCCTACCCGGACGCTGAGGTGCTGGCCCACCCCGAGTGCCCGGCCGAGGTGCTGGAGGTGTCCGACTTCGCAGGCTCCACCGCGGCGATGAACGACTACGTCGTCAAGCGCCAGCCCAAGCGCGTGGTGCTGATCACCGAGTGCTCGATGGCCGACAACGTGGCCGCCGACGCGGTCCACACCGAGTTCGTCCGCCCCTGCAACCTCTGCCCGCACATGAAGCGGATCAGCCTCGAGAACATCTACGAGGCCCTGCTGAAGGAGCAGCATGAGGTGTTTGTCGACGCCGCGATCATCGAGCGCGCGCGGCTGGCCGTGCAGCGCATGGTCGACCTGCCGCCCCCGACGGTTCCGGCCCGCTACGACCTGGTCAAGGCCCGCCACCACGTGGACGTGGAGCTGATCTGATGGAGCGCATCCGCCACGACGGTGTGATCGTCGTGGGCGCGGGCCTGGCTGGCCTCACCGCAGCCCTCGCCGCAGCGCCCGCGAAGGTCCTGGTGCTGACCGAAGCCTTGCTGAACCACGGCTGCGCCTCGGCCTGGGCGCAGGGCGGAATGGCCGCGGCGCTCGACGCCGACGACTCGCCCGAGCTGCATGCCGCCGACACCGTCGCGGCCGGAGCCGGGCTCGTCGACCCGGCCGCGGCCCGCCTGCTGGCCGAAGAAGGCCCTGACGCCGTCCGTCGCCTGGCGGATCTCGGCGCGCCGTTCGACCGCACCGCCGACGGCGCCTTCGCGCAAGGGCTGGAGGCCGCTCACGGCAAGGCCCGCGTGGCCCGCGTGAAGGGCGACCAGGCCGGCGCCGCCATCATGGGGGCGGTCTCGGTCGCGGCGCTTGCCGCCCCGCACGTCCGCATCCAGACCGGCGCGCGACTGAGCGGCCTGCTGCAGGACCGCACCGGCCGCGTCCGTGGCGTGGGCGTCGTGGTCGACGGCCGGCCGATGGAAATCGCGGCCCATGCGGTCATCCTGGCCACTGGCGGCCTGGGCGGCCTCTACGCCGTCACCACCACGCCGGCCGAGCTCAAGGGTGAGGGCCTGGGCCTGGCCGCCATGGCCGGCGCGGTGATCGCCGACCCCGAGTTCGTGCAGTTCCACCCGACCGCCATCGACATCGGGCGCGACCCGGCCCCGCTCGCCACCGAGGCGCTCCGCGGGGAGGGGGCCATCCTCGTCAACAGCGCGGGCGAACGCTTCATGACCGCCTACCACCCGGCCGCCGAGCTCGCCCCGCGCGACGTCGTCGCGCGCGCCATCCACGCCGAGCGCGAGGCGGGCCGGGGGGCGTTCCTCGACGCCCGTGAGGCCGTGGGCCGCCACTTTCCGCATGAGTTCCCGACCGTATTCGCAGCCTGCATGGGCGGCGGCGTCGATCCTCGCACGCAGCCGATCCCGGTCGCGCCCGCCTGCCACTACCACATGGGCGGGATCGCCACGGACGCCGAGGGCCGCACCAGCCTGCCGGGCCTGTTCGCCGCCGGCGAGTGCGCCTCGACGGGCGTCCACGGCGCCAACCGCCTGGCCTCCAACTCGCTGCTGGAGGCCGCCGTCTTCGGCGCGCGCGCCGGGCGCGCCGCAGCGGCCGAGCGGGGCGGCGAGGGCGCCGCCTACGCCGTGACCGGGGCCGAGCTTCCGGCTGCCGCGCTCCGCGCATTGCGGGACGCGATGAGCCGCGAGGCCGGCGTCATCCGCGACGCCGACGGCCTGGCCCGTCTGATCGCCCTGATCGACGCCCTGGAAGGCGCCCATGGGCGCAGCGCGCCACTGGTCGCGGCCCGCCTGGTCGCCGCCTCCGCCCTGTCCCGCCAGGAGAGCCGCGGCGGCCACTTCCGCGCCGACTTCCCGGCCGCGGCCGAGCCGGTCCGGACGTTCGTCACCCTGTCCGACGTCGAGCGGCCGGGCCTGAAGTTCGCCGCCGAATGATCGAGCCGCTGCCGGACCTGTTGGTCCGCGAGGTCGTCCGCGCCTCGCTGGCCGAAGACCTCGGTCGCGCGGGCGACATCACGGCGCTGGCCTGCGTGCCCGCCGGCGCGCGCCTCAACGCCGTCTTCGCCACGCGCCGCGGCGGTGTCGTCGCGGGCCTCGCCTGCGCCCGCCTGGCGCTGGCCGAATTGGACCCGACGGCGACCTTCACCGCCGAGACCCACGACGGCCAGGTGGTGTCCGCGGGCACGACCCTCGCCGCGGTCGAAGGGAACGCGCGCGCCATCCTCTCGGCCGAACGTACGGCGCTCAACCTGATGGGCCGCCTCTCCGGCATCGCGAGCCTGACCCGCGACTTCGTCGACGCCGTCGAGGGCACGCGCGCCCGCATCGCCGACACCCGCAAGACCACCCCCGGCCTCAGGGCGCTCGAGAAATACGCCGTGCGCTGCGGCGGCGGCGTCAACCACCGCTTCGGGCTCGATGACGCGATCCTGATCAAGGACAACCACGTCGCGGCCTGCGGATCGGTGGGCGAGGCGATCCGCCGGGCCAAGGCCTTCGCGGGCCACATGGTCAAGGTCGAGGTCGAGGTGGACAGCCTCGTCCAGCTGCAGGAGGCCCTGGCCCACGACCCCGACGTGATCATGCTGGACAACTTCAGCCACGCCGACCTCGTCGAGGCGGTGAAGACGGTGGCCGGCCGCGTCGTCCTGGAAGCGTCCGGCAACGTCAGCCTCGAGACCGTCCGCGCCATCGCCGAGACCGGCGTCGACGTCATCAGCTCGGGCGCGCTGACCCACTCCGCCAAGGTGCTCGATATCGGCCTGGACGCCGTCTCGAACTAGGAACCGTCGCGCCGGCCCGGGGTTCAACCCTCCTCACGAGGAGGCAGAACTGATGGCCAAGCAGCCCCCCATCCCGCCGGATCAACGCTCGCATCCCGGCGAGACTCCGCACATCGAAGGCGCCGACACCGGCCGCCGCGACAAGGTCACCGGCGCCCAGTCCGAGCAACCTGGCGATGACGACGTGAACCTGGAACAGCAGGGCCGCCACGGCAACATCGACCAGAACACCCACCACCAGGGCTACCAGCAGGACCGCTGACCATGCCGGACAAGCACGAGAACACCGAACGCTGGGGCGGACCGGGCGCGAGCCACGAAGACCGCTCGGAGGCCCAGCCCGAGAAGCCCGCCCGCGGCGGCCGCGGCAAGGACGAGCCGACCAACCAGCCCTTCAGCCACGTCTCCGGCGGCGGTGGCGAACGCGACCGCCACCACGGCCACGACGAACGCGCCAAACGCGACACCGAAGAGAACCGCATCCAGAAGTCCAAGCACTGAGCGCTCAGGCCGGTTCGACGGTCGCGTGGCCCCGGAGCGCCAGCGGCGCGAACTGCGCGCGGTAGTCGGCCGGGGTCATGCCGGTGGCGCGCTTGAACAGGCTGCGGAAGAAGGCGACGTCGTCGTAGCCGACCTCCGTGCTGATCCGCTGGATCGGCTTGGTGTCGCGCTCCAGCATCGCCTTGGCCGCTTCGATCCGCAGCGCCTGCAGGTACGCTGCCGGCAGCCGGCCGGTCGCGGCCTTGAAGTGACGCACGAAGGTCTTGGCCGCCAGGCCGGCCCGGTCCGCCAGTTCCCGGGTGGCGATTTCGTCCGCATAGTTGGCCTGGAGGTAGGCCTCGACCTCGCGGATCCGCGCGTCGTCGTGCGGCCGCGACACCGGCAGCATCGCGTAGCCGGACTGGTGCACGCGCGGCATCGGCAAGAGCAGCGCCTTGGCGGTCTGCACAGCCATCTCGTGGCCGCAGAGCTTCTCCACCAGATAGAGGCTGACGTCGCCGCCGGCGTAGACGCCCCCGGAGCAGAGCAGCCGCGCGTCCTCCGTGACGAACAGGTCCGGCCGCCAGCGCACCCGCGGCCAGCGCGCGGCGATCCTGTCGGCCACCGCCCAATGGGTCGTGCCGAGGCGGCCGTCCAGCAGCCCGGCCTCCGCCAGGTACGCCGCGCCCATGCAGACGCCGGCAATGTAGGCGCCTTGGGCGTAGTGACGCTGGAGCCAGGGGATCAGGACGCTGTTCTCGACGAGCTTCAGGTCCAGCTCGAGCCCGGAGGTCGGCACGATGACGATGTCGGTGCGCTCGATGTCGGCGATCGCCGCCTGCGGGGCCAGGCCCAGGCCGTAGGGGCTGCGCACCGGCCGGCCGTCCAGCGACGCCGTGGTCACCCGGAAGGCCGGCTCGGCCGGCTTGGCGTGCAGGTCGTTCCAGAGTGCGCCGGCCGAATGGAAGATCTCGATGGGCGTGATGGACGTCGACGACAGCCCGTCGTCCAGCAACACCACCGTCACGTCCAACATCGCCCGCGGCCCTCCGGTACGCGCCAGCATAGCGCGCCTCAGGTCGCCGTCGTGGGGTCGATGACGCCACCAATCTCGGTGATCTTGCTGGCCGGGAAGCCGGAGATGCGCGCGTGCTCGCGGATCACGTCCTCGTTCTCGGCCTCGTAGACGCAGAAGGTCTTGTCGCCAGCGACGTACGAGTGATCCCACTTCACGCCCTTGAGCTGCGCCAGCGCCGCGTTGGAGGTCTGGGCCGCGCCCCTCAGCTGGTCTGCGTTGAGCTGGCCGACGCCGGGGATGTCGCGCTCGATCAGGTACTTCTTCATCGGGAACTCCTTGCTTGTGGCCGCAAGGTGCCGCTGTCCCCCGACCGCCGATAGACGACGATCCGGACATTGAGGGGGGACGATCGCGCCCGTCAGGTGAGGCTGAGCACACCCTGCGTGAGGAGCGCCGCGAGGCGGGCGGCGGTTGACTCCGGCGCCTCCCCGGTGGTGTCGACCACGTTCGCAGGCTCCGGCGGCCGGTCGCAGAACGCCTGCCACATCTGGCGGATCACGCTTTCGTCGGTCATCGCGCCGGGCTCGGCGCGCGCCGTGCCGCGCGCCACCGTCTCGGCCTCGGAGGGCATCAGGCAGACATAGTGAAGCTCGACGCCGTGCGCCGCCGCTGCTTCCCGCCAGGGGTCGAGGAACCAGGGCCCGATCAAGCCGTCGACGAGCGTGTCGTAGCCGCCCTTGGCGTAGGCCGCCGCCGCCGCCGCCAGCGCGCGCATAACCGTGATGTTCTGGGCCATCGACTCCGACCGCCACATCGGGACCCAGCCCTTCCTGATGTAGGCGTAGAAGTCATCGGTGTGCAGGTGGACGGCCAGCGGCCCCGGCGAGCCCTGCGCCAGGGCGCGCGCCACGGTCGATTTTCCCGCGCCCGGCGGGCCAGAGACGATGACGATGCGGCCGCGCATGGCCGCGCTTCTAGCCCAGGTCAGGCCGGCTGCAACCGCGTCGAGGCTTCGAGCGCCGCCGCGGCGCGGGCATCCGCGCTGGCCGCCAGCATCCGCTTCACCCGCGCCAGCACCTCCGGCTTGGCGAGTTCCGGCCGGCCGCTTTCGAACGGCGGCGCCGGCGCGTATTCGAGTCCGAGTTGGACTCCTTCGGCGTAGTCGCGGCCCGCCAGCTCGGCGAGCAAGGTGAGCGCGAAGTCGATGCCGGCGGTCACCCCGCCGCCGGTGATCACGTTGCCGTCGCGCTCGACGCGGGCCTCGGACACCGTCGCGCCGAACGGGATGAGCAGATCGCGCCAGGCCCAGTGGGTCGCCGCCCGCTTGCCGGCCAGGAGACCCGCCGCGCCCAGGATCAGCGAGCCGGTGCAGACGCTGGTCACGTAGCGCGCCTGCCCGCCCAAGCGGCGGATCTCAGCCATGAACGCCTCGTCCAGCATGGCGTCCATCGTACCGAGCCCGCCCGGCACGCAGAGCACGTCGCAGCGGGCGACCTTCGAGAGGTCCGCCAGGCGGGTGAAGGTCAGCCCGTCGGCCTCGATGTCCTGGCCACCCATGGAGGCCACGATCACCTCGGCGTCCGGCGTGCGCACCAGCACCTGATGCGGGCCGGTGAAGTCCAGGTGGGTGATCCCCGGGTAGAGGGCGAAGACGATCATCAGCCTGGGCATGGCGGCCTCCTTGACGAAGCCACCCTAGAGGGCGCATGTCTTGGCCGAAACGACAAGGTTCCCACGGATTCTGCCATGTTGCGCCGGCTCGCCATCGTCGTCTTCCCGGGTTTCCAGCTGCTGGACGCCGCCGGTCCGATCGCGGCCTTCGACATCGCGCGGCGTTACGAACGCGGCGCATACGACATCCACATCCTCGCACCCGGCGGCGGCCAGGTGAAGTCGAGCTCGGTCGCCACCTTCGAGACCGAGGACCTGTCGGACGGGCCGTGGGACACGGTGATGGTGGCGGGTGGCCAGGCGGCGCGGGCCATCGAGAAGGACCGAACGATCGTCGACTGGCTGCCCGGGGTCGCCAGGACAGCGCGGCGGGTGACGAGCGTCTGCTCCGGGGCCTTCTTCCTCGCCGAAGCGGGCCTGCTTGACGGCCGGCGCGCCACGACCCACTGGGGCAGCGGCGACGAATTCCAGCGGCGCTATCCGAAGGCGCGTCTGGACGCCGACCGCATCTTCATCCGCGACGGCGACGTCTGGACGTCGGCGGGGATCACCGCCGGCATCGACCTGTCGCTCGCCCTGATCGAGGACGACCTGGGGGCCGAAGTCGCCCGCCGCGTGGCCCAGCAACTGGTGGTCCACCAGCGCCGGCCCGGCGGCCAGTCGCAGTTCTCGGCGCTGGTCGAGCTGGGCGGCCACTCCGGCCGCTTTTCGGAGCTCATGGACTGGATGCGAGCCAACCTCTCCGAGCCGCTGACGGTCGAGCAACTGGCCGACCGCGCCGCCATGAGCCCGCGCAACTTCGCCCGGGCCTTCGCCGCGGAGACCGGCACGACGCCGGCCAAGGCGGTGGAGCGGCTGCGCCTGGAGGCCGCCCGCACGGCGGTCGAGACCGGCCACGCCCCCATCGACCGCGTCGCCGAGACCGCCGGCTTCGGCGATCCCGAACGCATGCGCCGCGCCTTCCTGCGCGCCTACGGCCAACCGCCGCAGGCCTTGAGACGCGCGGCCCGATCCTGAGCTTCGAGCCGTCCGCCGCCGCGGCGCGTCAGGACTTGGCCGTCCGCGCCTTCAGGAGCTCCAGCGTCTCGCTCTGGGCCTTCAGCAACTCGACGATCTGCCTGTCGCGCAGAGCGTCGAGCTTGTCGTGCAGGTGCATGATCTCGAGCTCCGCACGCAGGTTGACGATGTAGTCGTGCTCGGCGGCCTGGCGGTCGCGTTGCGCCGCGCGGTTCTGGCTCATCATGATGATGGGCGCCTGGATCGCCGCCAGCATCGACAGCATCAGGTTCAGGAAGATGAAGGGGTAGGGGTCGAACGCCAGGCCGGCGCCGCGGCCGATCAGATTCCAGCCCATCCAGAGGGACAGCGCCAGGCCGAAGCCGATGATGAAGGCCCACGAGCCGCCGATCGAGGCGACCCGGTCGGCCAGGCGCTGGCCAAAGCTGCGGTCGTCCACCTCCAGCCTGGGGTTCAGGCCGGTCGGCGCCTCGGTCGTGATGAGGTCGATGACGCTGCGCTGCACCGGATTCAGGCTGGCGTAGTCGCGGCCCAGGAGTTGCTGGGCCAGGTCGTCTTGCGGTCGGTCTGACATGCGTCGCGCCTCGGGGCGGAAGGCCCGGGCGGAGCTTCAGTCGGACTCAGGCGGCGCTGCAAGCGCCGTCGCGCGGCTCAGGACGCGGCTTCGCCCGGGGCCTGTGTCGCACTGGGCGGTGCGGCGGCCTCGGCTGGTTTGGCTGGCGACGGAAGGGCCGGCTTCGTCTCGGGCGCGGCCGCCTCGACCGCGGTCTCCAGCGTCCTGTCGACCACGGACGCCATCAGCCGGAACTCGGTCGCCGGCGGCGCGCCTGAGGTCAGCACCGCGCGCTGCAGGCCGGCCGCTCGCAGGGACGCGGCGGCTCGCGCGGCCGCCGCCTTGCGCGGTGAAAGGCGGTAGAAGACGTGCGCACCCACCTGGGTGACGCGGGCCATCTCCAGCTGCCAGGCCGGCGCGACGCCGGTGGTGTGGAAGTGGGTCGCCGAGCCGATCTCGGCCATCGCCGCGCCGGTGATCGCCCGTGCCGCCACGCGGCGCGCCCGCCGCCACGCGTCGCCCTCGACCCGCGCCCGCATGGAGCCGTCACAGGCAAAGCTGAACTGGCAGCCCCGGCGGCTCGCGCCCTGGAAGACGACGCCGCAGACGCTCTTCGGGAAAGCCGGGTGCTTTACCCGGTTCATCACCACCTGCGCGACGGCGTACTGGCCGCGCGGGCTCTCCCCGCGCGCCTCGTAGTAGACCGCGCCGGTCAGGCAATCGAGCTCACGGGCCTTGGCGGCCTTGGCGAACCCCTCCGTGCGCTGGCGCGCGCCCTGGGGCTGCACCAGACGCAGCATGGTCTGCGACAGGTCGGGTGAGAGGACCTCGCCGGCGTAGCCCTCGGCGGCAGCTGCCGCGAGGTCCTGGGCGTGGGCGTAGGCGACGGCGTGCCTGGCCATTCCGGCCGCCAGATAGGCCGCGCCCAGAACGAGGCCTGCACACGCGCCGACCAACAGGCCGCCTGTCCGCGCGCGCCAATCGGCGCGGCCGGGGTTCAGGTTTGACAACGAACGATCCTTCGACGGCGAGGGCGACCGGCCCCCCAACTCAAGTGTCGCCCGGTACGCTCCTGCTCATGCTGGCAGCGGCCGCTGGCGGGCCTGTCCGATCCGTTTCTCGGCGCAGGCGACGGCAAATGGTGAACGGTCTATGAAGCATGAACCCCCGCATGGCAAGCGTCTTGTGCGGTGCAACATAGAAACTGGACATCGCCTCCTGACTTGTCCGCATGCGTCTCCGAGTGGGACGCGCGACGTTGTTTGCGAGTGGCGCGTTGCAAGTTTCATGTCATGCCAGTGTTCGAGTTCAATGCTGTCGCATGTTACTTGAACCAGGGCGAATAACCTTAACTCGCGCCCAGCCATCACCCGATGGACCTCAAAGTCCATTCCATCGGCCCTGCGTGAAGACTCCTCGGCTTCTGCATCTGGCGCCGCCCTTGCTCCGTACCCATCGACGGACGGAAGGACGCGCGAGAATGCGCCATCTGCTGATCGCTCTGACCGCCCTTGCCGGTGTCCTCTACGCCGCCGCGACCGCCGCCCACGCGTTCTAGGCATGAAAAGAGAGCCTCCGCTCGCGCGGAGGCTCCAGTTGCGGCTCGGGTGGAAAAGGTCAGGCCCTGGCCGGCGCGCGGGCGGTGAAGAAGGCCTGGCGGGCGCGCCAGAGCTCCCAGATCAGCATCATCGCGAACACGATCGCGGTGACGATGAGGCCGATCTGCATCCCCTGGTCGAAGTGGAAGGCGACGGTCGGCTGCTCGCCGGCCGGCCACGGCCCGCTCACGTCCAGCCAGTGACCCGCCTGCAGCACGCCCACCATGATCCCGAAGCCGGCCAGGTTTCGCACGGCCCGCAGCCCGGCGTTCAGCCGGATCCACCCGGGGCGCGCCAGCGTCAGGGCGTTGCCCGCCGCGTCGAACACCAGGTAGCCGAGGATCGGCCAGAACCAGTCGTCCCAGACCTGCGCCAGCTCCACGTGGAAACCGTAGTCCGGGATCCAGTTGCGGAAGCGGATCACCCCGATCCACCAGAGGATCACGGCCACCGTCATCAACAGCTCGACCAGGACGTCGAACCGGCCGCGGCCACGGCTCTTCGCCGGCGGCAGGTCGCGCGGCTTCCACTTGAACTTGCCGCGCTTTGGCTTGAAGCGCTCGATCAGAGCGAACACCAGAGTCACCCAGCCGAACGACAGCGCCAGCGCCGTCGTCACGTCCGGCAGCCTCGCGGCAATCGCCGCCTCGGCGCCGGGCGCGCCCAGGATCGCCATCAACAGGCCGACGAAGTAGATCGCGGCCACGATGGTCAGCACGACCTTCAGCGTCGCCCACCACCAGGGGAAGACGTCGGGCCCGATCAGGTGCTGCACTTGGCGGTAGCGACCGGCGACGCTCACCGGGTGCCCGTAGTCGATGAGCAGCCGCTCCACATCGTCGCGTTCGAGCGGACGGCCGAGGGCGGCCTCCTCGTCCTCGAACTTGGAGAGCAGTTCGTCGCGCAGCTCGGCGGTGACGTCCGCCTTCTGGCGGTCGGGCAGCTGCCGCGCCACGGCGGCGAGGTAACGGTCCAACAGGTCCATGGTCACGCCCTTTCGGCCAGGATCCCGTCGAGGGATCCGTTGAGGGACCGCCACTCCACCAGCAGGCGATCCAGGGTTTCAGCGCCCAGCGCCGAGAGCCGGTAGAAGCGCTTGTTCCGCTTCTCCTCCTCGCGCCATTCGCTCACGAGCAGCCCTTGGGATTCCAGGCGCCGCAGCATCGGGTAGAGGGCTCCTTCGTCGATCTCGACGCCGGCCTCTGCGAGCGATCGGCGGAGCGCATAGCCGTGGTGCTCGGCCTTGAGCTGCGCCAGCACCGCCAGGATCAGCGAGCCCCGCCGCAGCTCCAGCCGCAGCGATTCGAAAATGTCGGTTTCGGTTCCCATGGTGTGCGTCGTACACTGTGTTTCGCACAGTGTCTATCGCATACTATGTGACGCACAGGTTTTTTCGGAACTTAGATCCAGCCGGCCCTGCGAACCTCTGGGACGGCGTCGCGGGTGACGGGCGCGATGGCTCCGTTGGCGAGGGTGAGGACGGCTCGCCGACCCTCGGCTTTGCCCCCGAGCACGCCATGCCGCGCGACCCACCAGGACCGGTGGACCCGCAGCCCCTCGATGCCGTCCGCCTCGGCGATCGCATCGGCCAGGCGCATCAGGACGAGGTCGGAGCCCAGCGCCGTGTGGACCCGCACGTAGTGGTCCTCGGCCTGCAGGGCGATCACATCGCGCCCGAGCTTCGCCGGCACGCGGCCCAGGAGGCGAGGGGGCTCAGGCGATGAGGCCGCGGGCGGTGTGGCGTGGCTGCGCTCCAGCCAACGGTCGACATAGAGGTAGGCGGCGCCGAACGGCAGCACCATGGCGAGGACGGCGAGGTACAGCTGTGGCGCCGGCGGGGACCGCCCGCTGCCGAGGGTCGCGGCGACCAGGTGGGCGATGCCCGCCACCGGGACCGCGAGCACCGCCAGGCCGAAGACAATGGCGAACCAGACGGGGACCTTCGACCGCTCGGCCTGCGCGATCACGAGGCGCATGACCGGCCAGAGCCACAACCCGCCCAGGAAGCCGTTCGCAACGCTGACGACCAGGCGGCCTTCGAGGGGCAGGTCGTAGGAGCCGTAGGGGCCGAGCAGGGTGATGGTCACAACCGATCCGGCGGTGAACACGATGTCGCGCACCCAGAGCCTGGGCTCTCTCAGCGTCTGGTCCCACCGCGACATGGCCGGACCGTACCGGCCGAGTCGCGCTTCGTGAACCGGCCAACGGGCGGCCTCGCGCACCGATCCGGCGGCTCCGCGGAAGTCCCGTTGCAAGGCCGCCAGCCTGGCGGCGACACCCCGGCCATCGCCAACCGGAGGACGTCATGTCCCTCAAGCAGACCCTGATCGCCTGCGCCGTCATCGGCGGGGTGGCCCTCGCCGCCGGCTCCGCCATCTCGCAGGCCCCGCCGGTGAAGGCCGACGACCTCGTCGTTCGCGCCAAGTCCTTCTCCTATCGCCTGCGCACAGGCCGGTACGAACTCGCGCCGGAGTCGGTGGCCATGCTGGAGGCGGCGGTCCAGGCCCATCCGAAGGACGGCCGCCTCTGGAACGAGCTCGGCGTCGCCTACTTCCAGGCGCTGACCGCCGGTTTCAACGGCGCGATGCGGATCGACTTCCCGGCCACGCTCCGCAAGGCCGGCGACGCCCACAAGCGGGCGCTGGCCCTCGACCCCAACGATCCCGTCGCGCTGGCCGGCCATGGCACCTCGATGGTCATCGCCTCGCAGTTCGCCCGCGACCCCACGATGGCCGCCGCCGGCAAAGCCGAGCTCGACCGCGCGATCGCGCTCGCCCCGGACCTCACCGTCATCCGACTGCAGCGCGGCTTCACCCACCTGGGCGTCGGACCCGGTCGCTGGGACCCGGCGGCCGCGGAGGCGGACCTGACGTGGCTGATCCGGCGCAGCGAGGGCTCCCGCTCCGGCGACGTGCTGCACGTCCTGCTCGGCGACCTCTATGCGGAGACCGGCCGCGCCGACCTCGCGCGAGCCGAGTACGCCGTCGCCGCGCGCCCGGGCTCCGCGTCCCACGAGATGGCGCAGGCGCGCCTCGCCGCCGACCTGCCGGCCGAGCGGGCGAAGCTGCGCGGCGCCCCGGCCCGCGATTGCGGCCTCTGTCACGGAAGCTGAGGCGTGCTAGTGTACGCGGTAAATCGAACGGGGCCCCATATGCGCATCCTCACCCTCGCCGGCGCCTTCCTCGCCGCCGCCCTCCTCGCCAGTCCGGCCGCCGCCAAGCCGCAGGACAAGTTCGCCCAGAACGGCGCGGTGAAGATCCACTACGTCGTCGACGGGACCGGCCCGCTGGTGGTGATGATCCACGGCTTCCCCGACTATTGGGCCACCTGGAAGCCGCTGATGGCCGAGCTCTCCAAGGCCGGCTACCGTGTCGCCGCCCTCGACACCCGTGGCTACAACCTCTCCGACAAGCCCCAGGGCGAGGCCGCTTACGCCATGCCCAATCTGATCGGCGACGTGGCCGCCGTGATCGCCGCCGAGAATTCAAAGAACGCCATCGTCATCGGTCACGACTGGGGTGCGGCGATCGCCTGGCAGACTACCTTCTTCCGCCCCGACCTGGTCAACAAGCTGGTCATCATGAGCGTGCCGCATCCGGCCGGCATGGCCCGCGAGATGGCCACCAACAAAGCCCAGCAGGAGGGCTCCAACTACGCGCGCGAGTTTCAGAAGCCGGGCTCGGAGAGCCGTCTGAACGCCGAGATGCTCGCCGGCTTCCATCCCTACCTGAAGCCGGCCGAGAAGGCGGAGATGGTGGAAGCCTTCAAGCGCTCCGACTTCGCCGCGATGATGAACTACTACCGCGCCAACTATCCGCGCGGCGTGGGCTCCCAGGTCCAGCCGACCGCGGTGGCCGGCGCCGGGACTCCGCCGGTGAAGGTGCCGGTCCTGGTGATCCACGGCATGAAGGACACCGCCCTCAACGCCGCCGGCCACTCTGGCACGTGGGACCACGTCACCGCCGACACCACCATCCTTATGATCCCCACCGCCACGCACTGGGTGCAGCACGACGCCGAAGCCCTCGTGAACCGGACCATCAAGGACTGGCTCGCCCAGCGCCGCTGAGGCTCTCTCTCTCTCCACGCCTGTTGCGCAGGAGAGGAGGGGTCACGGCGCGTAGCTCGACCTGATCTTCACGCCCCACTTTCCGTCCTGCAGCGTGACCACGTAGATCGAGTCGAAGCCGCCCAGCACCGAGCCGTCCTTGCGGTAGCGGGTGAAGCGGGTGTCGATGTGAACCTTGTCGGCGCCGGCGTGGATCACCTCGCGCCGCTCCCAGGCCGAGTGGTCCCATTCGGCGAGGGCGCCGGTGGTGAACCGCTCGGGCTGCATGTCGCCGGCGTTCAGGATCACCAGCCGGTTGGAGGCCAGCCGCACGCTGGGGAAGTTGAAGGTCTTCTCGAAGGCGGGGATGTCGCGGGCGTTGAACGCGGTCATGAAGGCGTCGAGCACGCCCTGCGCCGCGGCGATCTCGCTCGCATATGGGTGCACCGACATCTCGCTGTCCTCCCTGCCGCGCGCCCCGCGCGTCCAGGTTCCCATCCTGAATTTATGTTTTGAAACCGGCAACTAACTCCGCGGTCGAGACCTTCATTCCCCGTACGCGCCGACAGTTGGCGCACCCACGATTTCGGAGGTCCCATGACCTTGCTCGACCGCATCCCGACGCTCAGCGACGAGGAGGTCGTGAACCTGCTCGCCAACGCGCGCCGGCTTTCCGAGGGCGGGGACGTGAAGCAACAGGCCGCCGCCGCCGAACTCCTGCCGAGGCTGGAGGAAGAGGCCGAAGCCCGCCGCCAGGCCCGGCTCGACCGCGCCAAGGCCAAGCGGGCCGCCAAGCGCTCCCAGCGGACGGCCGCAGCCGCCTGACGAAGGCCCACGCCCCTCTCCCCATGACCCGGGCTTGTGTCGGCGCGCCGACTGGCGCAGCTTGCATCCTGGGACTCAAGGACTCTAGGGGCGACCTTGGCTGCGACGATCTCCGCCGACACGCTGACGCCGCTCATGCTGCGCATCGCCGCCGGAGATCGGGCGGCCCTGCGACAACTGTACGAGCTCACGTCCGCGAAGCTTTTTGCAGTTTGCCTCCGTATCCTCTCTGACCGCGAGGAATCGGAGGACGTGTTGCAGGAGGTCTACGTCACCATATGGCGACGTGCCGACCGCTTCGATGCGGCCCGCGCCAGTGTGATGACGTGGGTCTCCACCATCGCCCGCAATCGGGCGATCGACCGCCTCCGCGCCCGTGGTCCGCTGGCTCGCTCCGAGCCGGTGGATGAGCTCGAGATCGCCGACGGCTCCGACAGCGCCGAGACCCTGCTCTCGGCCGCCGACGACCGGAAGCGGCTCAATCATTGCCTCGGCGAGCTGGACAAGCGAACCGAGACGGTGATCCGCACCGCCTTCTTCGAGGGCGTCACCTATGATGCGTTGGCTAAGCGTATGGATCAGCCCCTGGGCACAGTGAAGAGTTGGATCCGGCGCGGGCTCGCGAAGCTCAAGGGATGCCTGGAGCAATGAGCGAGGCGCCTGAACTTCACGAAGCCGAAGCGCTCGCCGCCGAGCATGCCCTGGGCGTGCTGTCAGGACGCGAGCGTGACGAGGCCGAAACCCGCATGGCGCAGGACGCCGCCTTCGCCGCCCAGGTGGAAGCCTGGCGCGAGCGGCTGGCCCCGCTCTACGACTCCATCGCCCCGGTCGCCCCGTCGGGCCAGCTGTGGAGCCGCATCGAGCGGCAGCTGCCCGCCAACGACAACGACGGCCTGGCCGGCCGCGTGACCTTCTGGCGGCGCGCCGCCGGCGGCGGGTTCACGCTCGCCGCCGCCAGCCTGGCGGCCGTAGCCGTGCTCGTGGCCCAGGGCCCGCGCGTCGAGACCATCCAGGCCCCGGCGCCCCCGCCCGGCCAGCTGCTCGAAGCCAGCCTCATCGACCAGCAGTCGAAGGTGCAGCCGCTGTTCGTGGCCGCCTACGACCCGGACCGCCGCGCGCTGATCGTCACCTCGCTGCTGCCGGAAGGCTCCGACCGCGACAAGGTGCATGAACTCTGGCTGATCGCAGGCCAGGACAAACCCAAGTCCCTCGGCCTCGTCGAGCGCGGCAAGGCCAAGGTCATCCCGCTGCCGACTGACCTCCTGAACAAGGTCTCGGAGGGCGCGGCCCTGGCGGTGTCGGTCGAACCTCCCGGCGGCTCGCCGAACCCCGACGGCCCCACCGGCCCGATCGCCGCCGTCGGCAAGCTCAGCAAGCTCTAGGCGCGGCCGCGCGTAGCGCCGCCGGGGCGAGGATTTCGGACCGCGTCCAGCCAAAGGTTGAACAGGGCTTTCTGTCTGGTGGGCGAAATTCGTCCCACTCCGAGCAGCACCTGCACGCCGATCCCGTCGATAAGAAGCACGAGGTCCTGGGCGACTTCAGCGGGACGCAGCTGCGCCGCGACGTCGCCTTCTGCCTGAGCCCGCGTGACTAGCTGCGCCAGGCGGTTTCGCCATTCCTCGTAGCGCAGCCGCATGATCTGCGCGACGTCCTCGTCGTAACTGGAGCGCTCCCAGTAGCCGACCCAGATTCGCCAGTAGCCGCGGCTCTCCGCCGTCAGAGGCAGCGCATGGCGCACGACGCGGCGGATCGCCTCGACCGCGGGGACGATGCGCGCATCGCGCTCCATCTGGCGGCGCACCAGCCGCGCCGACAGTTCCGAGGCCTCGATCAGCAGTTGGTCCTTGGAATGGAAGTAGTGCGTGAGCGCGCCGGTCGTGAAGCCCGCCTCCTTGGCGACCGCACGCACCGTCAGCCCCACGATCCCATCGCGCATGATCACGCGGAGCGCCGCGGCCGCGAAGACCTCGCGACGCTCTTCGTGATTGACCGTGCGCCCCATCGATTCTCCTGGCGAGCAGACCCTGCTCCGCTGCTAGCAGACTGCGCGGCAAGGGCGAAATCCAAACGTCCGTTATATAACTAGTGTTACGAGACCGCTTCCGCGTCGCAAAACACGTGTTATGCTTTGCGCAGAGTCGCGCCCGCGATCGGCGAGAGCGCGTCGAATACCTAAGGGGGGAATCCATGAGCCGCTCACTGCGTGCGACCCTCGTCTGTCTGACAGCCCTCACCGGCCTTTCCATCGCCGGGCCGGTGGCCGCCCAGGCCCGCGCGGGCGAAACAGCGACGTTGGACGAACTAATCGTCACCGCCCAGAAGCGGGAGGAGTCGGCGCAGGACGTGCCAGTCGCCTTGACCGCACTTTCCGGAGAACAACTGGAGCGCCAGGGCGTCAGCGGTTTTGGCGATCTCGCCAGCCGGATCCCGTCGTTGCGCTTCGGAACCGGTGTCACCGGCGGTGAGAACGTGATCACGCTGCGCGGTATCGGCAGCCAGAACACGACCAGCGGCGGCGACTCACCCGTCGCTTACAGCGTAGACGGCGTCTATCTCGCGCGCACCACATCTGTGGATCCCGAGTTTTTCGACGTTGAGCGGCTGGAAGTGCTGCGGGGGCCGCAGGGCACCCTCTACGGCCGCAATTCCGTGGGCGGTTCGGTGAACGTCATAACCCGCGCCCCGGGGCCGGCGTTCGAGGGCCGCGCCGATGCGACGATCGGCAACTACGACGCCCATGCACTCCGCGCTTGGGTGAACCTGCCGCTTTCC
Source organism: uncultured Phenylobacterium sp. (assembly GCA_964495645.1). Taxonomy (GTDB): domain Bacteria; phylum Pseudomonadota; class Alphaproteobacteria; order Caulobacterales; family Caulobacteraceae; genus Phenylobacterium. Next base: position 23,214 of record CAZBXO010000034.1, read on the forward strand.
GGCGAAGGCGATGCTTACTCGGCGGTGCGTGTCACCGGCGTCTGGGCCGAGCACGACGGCTACCAGAAGAACTTGTTCAACGGGCCGGGATCCACCCACAGCGCCGACGGGCAGGATTTCTGGATGATCCGCGGCCAGTACTTCGTCGCGTTCGGCGAAGGCTCGGACTTCCGCCTCGTCGCGGCGGCGTCCAGTAACGGCGATCCGGTCGCCACGAAGACGCGCTGGTCGCTGGCGCCCGCCCGCTATGCCGGCGCCCAGCCCTATCTCAGCGATCCGAGGAAGGTGAGGAAGAACTCTGCCGAGACCTTCGACCAGGACAACAGCTACCTGAACGCGACGCTCAATCTCGATCTCGGCGCGGCGACGCTCACATCGGTCACAGGGTACGCGAGCACGGAGTGGGCCCAGTCCAACGACCCCGACGCGTCGGAGCTGACGCTTGCCACCAACCCCTATTGGACGCTCGACCAGTTCCAGTGGTCGCAGGAGGTGCGGCTGGCGTCCGACCCGTCGGAAAGCCCGCTCGCCTGGATCGTCGGCGTATTCTACTTCCAGGAGAAGGTCGGGCAGACCTTCCAGTATGCCGACACCGGGCTCAACTCGGCCTCGCCCTTCACCGACAACTTCGTCTTCACCAACGGCGGCATCTACAAGACCGAGTCGCGCGCGGTGTTCGGTCAGGCGGACGTCGATCTTGGCAAGATGAGCCTCGGTGTGCCGCTGACGCTCACGGTGGGGCTGCGCTACACCAAGGATACCAAGAAGGGCTTCGATTTCCTCAGCTACATCCTCCCGCGCGTTCCCTTCTCGGTGAACCCGAGCAAGAGCTTCGACGAAAGCTGGGATGAGGTCACCGGCAAGGTTGGACTGACCTGGCGGCCCAACGAGAACGTTCTCGTCTACGCCAACTATGCGAAAGGATATCTCTCCGGGGGCGGCCTCGTCGGCAACTTCCCCGGGATCTACTCGCCGGAGACGGTGCGATCCTTCGAAGCAGGCTTCAAGACCACGCTTGCGGACAACCGTCTGATCCTGAACGGAGCAGCTTACCGCCAGAAGATTCGCGACATGCAGGTGTTCGTCCAGGACATCACGGGCTCACGGATCGACAACGCCGGCCGCGCCCACGTCAACGGCCTTGAACTCGAGGCGGTCGCCAGGCCGACCGGGGCGGTGCGCTTGAACGCATCGGCCACCTTCACCAAGGCGGAGTATGACGAGTACACCACCATCGACAACAGGTTCGCGGGGGCGGCGCCGGGCTGCAACGCCACAACGCGACTTTGCGACTTCTCGGGCAACCGGCTGGTCCAGACGCCGAAGTTCACCTTCAATCTGGGGGCGCAGGTGACGCTGCCGTTCCTCGGCGGCGAACTGACCCCCCGCGGCGACATTTTTCACTCCACCGACCTCTACTTCCTGTCCGCGAATAATCCGCTGGACCGGCAGAAAGCCTACACCCTGGTCGACGCCCGCCTGCTGTGGACAGCGCCGGACCGGCGCTGGACCATCGAAGGCTTCATCCGCAATCTCACGGACCGCGACGTGATCTCCAACGACGGGCTGCAGTCCAATACGCTCGGGAACGGCTTCGGCTTGGACAACTACACGTACCTGCCGCCGCGCACGTTCGGCGTGCGCGTCGGCGTGAGCTTTTGAGCGGAGACTGACGGTGTCGGAGTGGGCGCTCAGCAGCCTCTATCATACGGTCGTCAACTGCCGGAATCTCGACCAGTCCGTCGCCTTCTACCGCCGGCTCGGGTTCGAGGTGCTCAACGATCGCCGGGACGTTTCCTGGCCCGCCTTCGTGGCCGGCATCTTTGGCCTGCGGCGGGCTCAGGGGCGAGGCGTGCTGATGGTCCTGCCCTCGGATCCGGACGGGCCGATGATCGACTTGATTGAATGGGTGGAGCCGCGCGCAGAGTTCCCCGACGCGTCGAGCGTGGCCGAAACCGTGCCGCGGATCATCGCCTTCCGGACCCGTAACGTGCACGCGGCCTACGAGGCTCTGACGGCCGCGGGCGTGAGCTTCACGCAGCCAGTCTATACCCCGCAGGAGGCGCTCGGCATCGTCGGGACGGCCTGCTGCTACGATCCGAATGGCAACATCATCGAAATGATCGAGTTGGAGCCGGGTGTACGCCATTCGCGAGCCAACGAAGCCCTGGGCCGGCGGGCATGACCGCCGCTGACGCGCCGGCCGATCCGCGGCGCGGGGACCACCCCCTGGCAATGAGCGCCGCCGAGCTGGAGGCGCTCTTCGAGCGCGTCTCGAACTGGGGTCGCTGGGGCGGCGACGACGAACGAGGCGCGCTGAACCTGATTGGCGCGGAAGAGGTGCGAAGCGCCGCGGCCCTCGTGCGGGAGGGCCGCACGATCAGCCTCTCGCGCGAGTTTCCCACCCGCCCAGGCCCCGAAAATCCCTGGCCGGCGCAGCACCATATGCTGATCGGCGGCGACGACTGCTGCGTGCCTGGCGTCGAGGGCTTGCAGGTTTCGACCGACTTCATCGGCATCGCGTTTCACGGGATGGCGTCGACGCACATTGATGCGCTCTGCCACGTGTTCGCGCAGGGCCGCATGTACAACGGGCGATCCGCGGCGGACGTGAAGAGCACCGGGGCGCGGTCGAATACGATCATGGCCGCTCGGGACGGGATCGTGGGCCGCGGCGTTCTGCTCGACGTGCCGCGGGCGCAGGGATTCGATTTCATCGACTCCGAGGACTTCATCACCTCCGCGCAGCTCGAGGCCGTGGCGGACGCCCAAAACGTGACGGTCGGCAAGGGCGACATCCTCCTCGTCAGGCTCGGACGCGACGTCCGCAGGGACCGCTTCGCCGACCAGGCCGTGCCGGGCCTGGACCCGCGCGTGGTCGAATGGCTGCATGCGCGGCAGGTGGCGGTGCTGGGGGGCGATGGCGTCCACGATCCCATCCCGAGCGGCCGCATCCACCGCGACTGGGCGATGCCGATCCACATGCTCGGGCTGGCCGCGATGGGCCTGCACCTGCTCGATAACCTCCACCTTGAGGCGCTGGCTGAGGCGTGCGCGAACCTTGGCCGATGGGAGTTCCAGCTGACTCTGGCCCCGCTGCCGATCGCTGGCGGCACAGGCTCGCCGCTCAATCCCATCGCGGTCCTTTGATCATGCCGGCGTGCTCGACCACCCGGCTCGTGCGACCAGATACATAACAGGCGTTATGCCAACGACGAGGTTCCCATGAAGTTCGACGTGTTCTGCGAAATCCAGCGCGCCTTCCCATGGGGCGGGCGGGACGAGGCGAGCCTGTTCGGTGAGGTGCTCGACCAGGCGCGCGCAGCGGAGGCGGCGGGCTTCGAGATCTGGTGGCAGGTCGAGCACCATGGCGCGCCGGAGTTCAGCTACTCCTCTGCGCCCGAAATCGTGCTGACCGCGATTGCCATGGCGACCAACCGATTGCGGGTGGGCCACGCCGGCGTTCTCGCCCCCTTCCGGATCAACACGCCCCTACGTGTCGCCGAGCGCGCCGCGACACTGGATGTCCTCTCGGGCGGTCGCTTCGAGCTGGGTCTCGCAAAGTCCGGCGGCAAGGAGTGGGAGACCTTCGGCGTCGATCCTGACACCGCGCGCGACCAGGTGCGAGACGCCATGCGGATGATCCCCCGGATGTGGACAGAGCCGGAATTCTCCTGGCAATCCGATGACTATTTCGTCCCGCCGCGCGAAGTCGTTCCGAAGCCGGTGCAGACGCCGCACCCGCGCCTGTGGCAGACTTGCGGTTCGCCCGACAGCTTCCGCATGGCCGGCGAAATGGGCGTAGGCGCGCTCGGCACAACGCTGCTCAGCCCGGTCGCCTACTTGGGCCAGATGCTGGGCGAATACGACCGCGGCATCGCGGCCTGCCGCGAACCGGCGGGGAAGGCAGTCAACCGCCAAAAGGGCGTCTTCACCTTCGTGCATGTCGCCGAGTCCCGCGACGCGGCGATCCGCAACGGCGCTGCATGGTCCGCGCTCTGGTACGTCAATGCCGCGCCGGTCGTCTTCAAGGTTCCACGCCGCGTCTGGTACGACATGATCAAGCAGGGCCTGCACCCAAACTCGGCGCGCGATACCGCCGCAACCGAACGGCTCGATCCCAACGAGGTCGAGATCCAGGCCGACGACCCGGACGTGGTCCGGCTCTTGAAGCGCATGGCGCAAGGCGAAGACATCAGCTTCCAGGCCGCCCACGAGGCGCTTGAGCCGCTCGACAGCGTGATTGTCGGCGATCCGGACCACTGCCGCACGAAGCTGGCCGGGTATCAGGCCATCGGAGCTGACCGCCTCATGTGCCTGATGCAGTTCGGTGCGCTAAAGCACGAAGCGGTCCTGCGAAGCATCGAGCTTGCGGGTGAGCACCTGATCCCCCGCGTGCGAGGTGACGCTGCGACCTAGCCGAGGTGCGGCGAGCCGCCGCCTCCGCCATAGCTGCGGCGACGGGGGAGGAGCTTGGCTCCCTCCCTGCGCCGTGCTCAACAATCGCGCATGACGCACAAGCTCACCCGCCGCGCCGC
>CAZBXO010000035.1:0-16327 GCA_964495645.1 uncultured Phenylobacterium sp.
AGCCACTCCATCTCGTGCTCCACGCCGGTGCGTTCCTGGGCCAGGAAGCGCAGCACCGGCTCGCGCAGGGCCGGGTCGGCGATGTGGTGCGCCGAGTAGACGGCGCGGGGCAGGTAGCCGCGAGCGATCTTGTGCTGGCCCTGCGCCCCGGCCTCGACGCGCGCCAGGCGGCGGCCGATCGCCCACTCGATGGCCTGGTAGTAGCAGAGCTCGAAGTGCAGGAAGGGCACGTCCTCGATGCAGCCCCAGTGGCGGCCGTAGAGGCAGTCCCCGCCGATCAGGTTGAGTGCGCCCGCGATCCAGCGCCCCTGACGCCGCGCCATCACCAGCAGGACGTGGTCCGCCATCCGTTCGCCGAGCAGGGAGAAGAACGGCCGCGTCAGATACGGCCGGCCCCACTTCCGTGAGCCGGTGTCCATGTAGAATCGGAAGAAGGCGTCCCAGTGCTCTTCGGTGAGGTCCGCGCCGGTCAGCGCGACGATCTCCACCGCGTCCTGCGCCTCGCGCCGCTCACGCCGGATGGTCTTGCGCCGGCCGGACGATAACGCGCCGAGGAAGGCCTCGAAGTCGGCGTAGCCGCGGTTCTCCCAGTGGTACTGCTGGCCTTCCCGGAGGCCGAGGCCGTGCTCGCCCATCCAGCGCCACTCGGCCTCGGTCGGGAAGTTCACGTGCAGCCCCGAGGCGCCGTAGCGCTCGCACAGCGTCAGCGCCCCGCCCAGCAGCAGCGACCGCGCTTCGCCCGCCGCCACGTCCGGCCGCACCAGCAACCGTGCGCCGGTCGCCGGCGTGAACGGCGCCGCCGACAGCAGCTTCGGGTAGTAGCGCCCGCCCGCCCGCTCGTAGGCGTCCGCCCAGGCGTGGTCGAAGATGTACTCCCCCTGGCTGTGGCTCTTCAGGTAGAGCGGCATCACCGCCGCCACCCGCCCGCAATCGTCCTCGACACTCAGGTGCTGCGGCCCCCACCCTGCCCGCTCGACCGCGCAGTCGGCCCGCTCCAGCGCGTCCAGGAAGTCGAAGCGGATGAACGGGTTGGCGTCGTAGGCCGGGTTGGTCGCGCAGGCGTCCCAGGCCTCCCGGCCGATTTCGGAGATGCGGCGGGAAACCTTCGCCGCCGGCGTCAGGCTCACGCCCGGAACCCCTCGAAGATCAGGTTGTCGCAGCCGTCCCGGATCGCCTCCCACTGGGCCGGCTCGCGCACCGTCCAGGCCACCACCGGCATGCCCTGCCCGCGCAGCTCGGCGGCCCGTGCGCACGGCAGCATGTCGAGCCCCAGCGCCAGGAAGTGCGGCCGGGCGATCTCCACGTGCTCCAGGCGCGCGAACGAGCGCCGCTGCGCCTCGGCCATGTGGGGCGCCTTGTCGTAGGAATAGCTGTCCAGCCCGCGCAGGACGCCCGGATAGCGGTCGGCGTACCAGGCATGGGAATAGGGGTTGAAGCCGATCACGCAGAGCGGCCCGTTGTGGTCGGCGATCACCTCGTGCACCCGCTGCTCCAGCGGTCCGACCTCGCCGTAGGGGGTCTTCAGCTCGACGTGGACCATCGCCCGATGGCCGATCAGCGCCAGGGTCTCCAGCAGCGTCGGAATCTTCTCGTCCGTGCCGGCCAGCCGCAGCTCGCTGAGCTCCGCGGCGGAGCGGTCGCGCAGCCGGCCATCGGCGCCGGTCAACCGCGCCAGCTTGTCGTCGTGGAAGACCATCGCCTCGCCGTCGGCCGACAGCTGTACGTCCAGCTCGATGCCGTAGCCGGCGGCGCACGCGGCCTGGAAGGCGCCAAGCGAATTCTCCGGCGGGCCGTCGGGATTCCATAGGCCCCGGTGCGCGATCGGGGGCTGGAAGAGCAGGTCCCAGGCCTCGCCGAAGCGGCTCTTCACCGGACCTGCACCACCGCATCGACCTCGACGGCGAAGTTCATCGGCAGCTTGTAGACGCCCACCGCCGAGCGGGCGTGCCGGCCGGCGTCGCCGAACGCCTCCACCATCAGGTCGGAGCAGCCGTTCACCACCTGGGGAATCTGCACGAAGTCCGGCCCGGCCTGGACGAAGCCGCCCAGCTTCACCACCCGCACCACCCGGTCGAGGTCGCCCTCGCAGGCGGCTTTCATCTGGGCGAGCAGCGACAAACCGCAGAGCCGCGCGGCCTTCTGGGCGGCCTCGAGATCGACGTCGACGCCGACCGTGCCGCGGATTCCGCCGTTGGCGTCGAGCGACACCTGGCCGGAGATGTGGATCACGTCGCCCACCCGCACGAACGGCACATAGTTGGCCACCGGCGCATTGGGGGTCGGCAGGGTGATCCCCGCCGCGGCGAGCCGCTCTTCGACCTTCGACATAGCCGCTGGTCTAGCCCCGGCCTGGACAAACGAAAAGGCCCGGTCTGGGGGGACCGGGCCTTCGAACTCAACGCTTACTCACGAAGCTGAGGGTCAGCGGACCGCCTGGAACTTCTCGACGGTCTCGGTGACGCGCTCGTTGATCGGCTTGATCGCGTCCTTGGCGGAGGCCGCGACGATGTCGGTCATCTTGCCGACCTCGGCGATGTAGGCTTCCAGCGCCGACTTGGCGTAGGCGGTCTGCAGCTCGACGACTTCCTGCACGCTCTTGGCCGAGGCCAGGGTCCGGGCGGCGGCGACCTGGTTGTCGAACAGGGTCTTGGAGTAGGCCATAGCCTGCGCGCCGAGGGCTTCAGCGCCCTTGGTCGCGGCGGTCGCCGAGGCGACGACGGCTTCCAGGTTCTTCTTGGAGTGGGCGTTGGCTTCGTTCAGGGCGGCGAGGGTCTTCTCGACGCCGTCCTTGAAGGCCACGTTGGTGGCGGCGGTGAACTGCTCGACGGTCGACTTCGCGGCTTGGGCGGCGGCCATGGGATGAGCTCCTGATGTGTTCGTAGGGCGGAAGACACAGTCGCAAGCGACCTCGCGGCCCTTGCTGCACCGCCGTTCTCTCATGTTGCGGTGCAGCAGTCAACGACTTTTTGTGCACTGCAACATGACATCTGCGAGCCCCTGTTTCCCGCGCGCCACGGTGAGGTCGCGACAATACGCGCGGTAAAGACCTATTTACCTCTGGTTCACGCTCTGGCTGTCATGTTGAGGAATCCTCGGCGGTTCGAGAGAGTCGCCTGAACGCCTTGATTCGACGGACGAAGCATGATCCAGCCCGCCCGCCTGTTGCTTACCCTTGGGTTCGCGCTCGTCGCCGCATTCGGAACGATGCTTCCGGCCGCCCGGGCCGAGATCCCCTACATGCAGCTCCTGGCCCAGAACTCGTCGAAGTATGCGGCGGTGGTCATGGATGCGCGCACCGGCGAGGTCCTCTACCAGAAGCGCGCCGACGCCCTGCGCTACCCAGCCTCGATCACCAAGGTGATGACCCTCTACCTCACGTATGAGGCGCTGGCCGCCGGCCGCCTGTCGCTGGACGACAAGGTGGTGTTCTCGCCGCATGCGGCGGCCCAGGCGCCGACCAAGCTCGGCATCCGCGCCGGCTCCTCGATCACGGTGGCCGAGGCCATCCAGGCCATGTGCACGCTGTCGGCCAACGACGCGGCCGTGGCCATGGCCGAGAAGCTCGGCGGCACGGAGCAGCGCTTTGCCGCCCTCATGACGCTCCGCGCCCAGGAGCTGGGCATGACCAACACCCATTTCGCAAATGCGAACGGCCTGCCCGACAGCCGCAACGTCTCCTCCGCCCGCGACCTCGGCATCCTCAGCCGCGCGGTGATGCGCGACTTCCCGCAGTACTATCCGTTCTTCAGCCAGACGAACTTCAACTTCCGGGGCCGCAATCTGCGCAACCACAACCACCTGCTGACCCAGGTGCCGGGCGTGGATGGGCTGAAGACCGGTTTCACCAACGCATCGGGTTTCAACATCGCCATTTCCGGCGTGCAGAATGGACGGCGACTCGTGGTCGTGGTTCTGGGCGGGTCCAACCGCATTCTGCGCGACCGCACCGCCGAGAGCCTGCTGCTCACCGGCTTCGATCTGATCAACCGCCGCTCGAACGGCGAGGTGATCCAGGTGGCCCAGAACTTCTTCGAACCACCGTCGCCGGTCGCCCCGCGGGGCGAGACGACCGATGACATCGACGACGGCCTGAAGATCGTGCTGGCTTCGACACTGCCGCCGCCGCGGACCTCCAAGATCCAGATCATCGAGCCCAAGGGCAAGGCGCGCGGCTGGACCGTGCAGGTGGGCTCCTTCCGCAACCGATCGGACGCCCGCGAGCAGATCAACATCGTGGTCAAGCGCTTCGGCAAGCACTTCGACGACGCCAACCGCGTCGCCGAGAAGGACGACGGCAAGTTCCGCGCCCGCTTCACCGGATTTTCGGAGAAGGACGCCAGGGCCGCCTGCCAGGCCCTGAAAGCCAAACGCCAGCCTTGCGTGGTGATGGCGCCCGGCGCCTAACGCCGCAGAAGGACGTCGCGCGCCGCGTTGAGCTGCGCCGCCAGGCCAGCTGTCCCGCCCGCGTCCGGGTGCGCCATCCGCATCAGGCGCTTGTGCGCCGCCTGGATTTCGGCGCGGGTCGCATCGGGTCCGACCCCCAGGATGCGGCGGGCCTCGTCGGGGCTCATCCGGCTCTTCGGGGCGGCCGGCGCGGACGGCGTCACCCGCGCCGTGCTTGCCATCCAGAGGCCAAGCACGAGCAGCACGATGGCCACCGGCCATTCACCCCGCACCGCAGCGTAGCCGCCGCCGGCGAACGCCGCGATCGCGAAGGCGGCCGCCAGCAAGCGCCACTCGCGACGCTTCAGGACCCGCCGGCCGCCGCCGATCCAAAGGAAGCCTGCCAGGGCCAGAACCCCCAGCGCGATGTAGCCCATGCGGCTATTCCGCCGCGATCCGCCCGCTCTCGTCCAGCCCGCTGAAGCCGAGCGCGGCCATGAGCGCCCGCAGTTCCTGGCGCGCCGCCACGTGCTGCAGGCCCATCGCCACCGGGCGAATGCTCGGCGACAGGTCCGCCACGGTCAGGCCGAACGGGAACAGCTCGCGGTAGATCACCCGTTCGCGCAGTCCGGGCCCGATGCGGAAGCCGACCTTGCGCGACAGGGCCGCGATCCGCTCGTCCAGCCGGCGGCGGTTGCGCGCCTCGGTCGGGGCGAGGCGGTTGCGCAGCACGACCCAGTCGATCTGCTTGCGCTCGGCGGTCGCGCGGTGCTTGCGGCAGCTCCAGACGGTCTCGGAGTAGAGGCTGTGGCGGGTGAGCTCGAGGGTCACCGGATCCACCTGCCCGAGCATGTCGAAGTCGACGAAGCTGTCGTTCATGGGCGTCACGATCAGGTCGGCGCGCGCGTGGGCGGCGCGGCTGATGGCGGTATCCGAGCCGGGCGTATCGATCAGCACGAAGTCGGCGGCCGCACAGACCTCCGCGAACGCCGCCTCGAACCGCGCCAGCTGCTCGGCGTCGGGCGCCTTGGCCAGCGCGTCGCCCGATGCGCTGATCGCATGCTCGATCGGCATGGGGGCCTCGGCGGCGTTGGCCGCCAGCCACTTGGCACGGTTGGCGAAGAAGCGGCCCATGGTCTGCTGGCGCAGGTCCAGATCCAAGACCGCCACCCTCGCGCCCCCGTGCAGCAGCGCCGTGGCGATGTGGATGGCGATGGTGGACTTGCCCGCCCCGCCCTTCTCGTTGCCGACTACGACGACGCCCGCCATCGCCTCCCCCCGAATCGTTCGGGGTCCAGATGAGCCGGACGCGCGGAGTCGTGCAACGCGCGGGACGCCGCGGGCTGTGGATGATAACCCGCGCCGATGGCCTGCCCGCTGCCGATCGTCCGCACCGTCTGCGACCTGCGCCGCGCCGTCGAAGGTTGGAAGTCCGAAGGCCACGCCGTGGGCTTGGTCCCGACCATGGGCGCGCTGCACGAGGGTCACTTGTCGCTGGTGCGGCTGGCCGGCGCGCAAGCCGGCCGCGTGGTCGCCAGCGTCTTCGTCAATCCGACCCAGTTCGCCCCGCACGAGGACTACGACGCCTACCCGCGCAACGAGGCTGCGGACGCCGCCCTGCTCGCCGAAGCAGGCTGCCACCTGCTCTACGCGCCGGGGGTCGCCGAGATGTATCCCAACGGCTTCGCCACCACCGTCACCGTCTCCGGCCTCACCGATGTCCTCGATGGTCTTGCGCGGCCGACCCACTTCGCTGGCGTCGCCACGGTGGTCACCAAGCTCCTGACCCAGGCCCAGCCGCACCTGGCCGTGTTCGGCGAAAAGGACTTCCAGCAGCTACAGGTCATCCGCCGTCTCGTCCGCGACCTCGACTTGCCGGTGGACATCGTTCCCGGCCCCATCGTCCGCGCCGCGGACGGGCTGGCCCTGTCGTCCCGCAACGCCTACCTCACGGACGCGGAGCGGCGGGTCGCCGCCGAGCTGAACCGGGCCCTGCGGCAGGCCGTCGAGGCCCTGCGCGCGCGCCGACCGGTCGCCGACGCCGAGGCCGACGCTGTCGCCCGGCTGACGGCCGCCGGCTTCGCCAAGATCGACTACGTGGAGGTGCGCCGCCCGCACGACCTCGCCCGTCTGGGCCCCGGACCCCTCGCCGAATCGGCCAGAATCCTTGCCGCCGCGCACATTGGCCGCACACGCCTCATCGACAACATGGGGGTGTGACGCCTGCGACCTGTGCGGCAGAACGGCGCACGGTTAAGCTTTCACTGTACAGCAACGCCTGTTGCGCGTTCGCCGAACGCAGTTTTCATTGTCACGCCAGAAATATAATGGTCACAGACACTTAGAATTCTACGGTCAAGCTTGTTTCAAGCGTCAGCATACGCGTGCGCATAAGCTTGACCATTCGCGAAGATCGTCAATAGCCGAGCTGTGCGACATCTCGTCAGAACCAGACGTAAACCAGTCTCTCGTACCTTCCAGATCATCGAGGAGCCCGCGAACGACGCCGGGCGGGGTGGCGGCAACGACCGCCGACTGAAGTCGAGGGACTGGATCAATGCCGCTTCTGAAGTACGACGGCTCCGCCGCCGCGTTGACCGCTGCGCCGACGCGCAGCTTCTCCAGCTCGACGGGCGTCACCATCCTGAACGGCACGCTCTCGAACGATGAGTTCTGGGCATCGAACAACGAGCGGCTCGTCGGCGGCGCCGGCGACGACACCTATTTCTTCCAGTCCCTGAAGCCGACCGTGGTCGAGCTGGCCGGTCAAGGCGTCGACAAGATCGTCGCCTGGTCGAACGTGTGGCTGGGCAAGTTCGACAATGTCGAGAACCTCTCCGTCGGCGGCGGCGGCGTCTACGGCGCGGGCAATGCGCTGGACAACATCATCGAGGGCCAGGCCGAGGGCCAGCAGCTCTACGGCGGCCTCGGGCAGGACATCCTGATCGGCGGCGCAGGCGCGGACGTGTTCATCGTCATCAAGGGCGAAGGCAACGACGTCATCCAGGACTTCAACGTCGCCGAGGACAAGTTGCGCCTGACGGCCGGCTTCAAGAGCTTCGCCGAAGTACAGGCGGCCATGTCCCAGGTCGGCGCAGATGTGAAGATCGACTTCGGCTCCGGAGCTGGCGTCATCCTGCGCGACACCTCGATCGGCAGCTTCTCCGCCGCCAACTTCCAGCTGCAGTTCGACGCCTCGAAGCTCGGCGCGCTGACCTTCAGCGACGACTTCGACACGCTGTCCCTGTGGGATCCGGAGAGCAACCCGTCGGGCCGCTGGCGGCCGGACTTCGGCTACCAGGGCAGCCAGGGCGTCGGCTCCTACAGCCTGGTCAGCAACGACGAGAAGCAGATCTACACCTCGCCCTACTTCCGCGACCACAACGGCGACTTCTCGGTCAATCCGTTCTCGACCGCGGGTGGCGTTCTGACCATCACTGCCGCGCCGTCCAGCAACGCCGAGATCTTCGGCTACGGCTACACCTCCGGGATGATCACCACCCAGCCGACGTTCGCCCAGACGTACGGCTACTTCGAGATGCGCGCGGACCTGCCGGACGCCGCCGGGGCCTGGCCCGCCTTCTGGCTGATTCCGGCCGACGGCTCCTGGCCGCCCGAGCTGGACGTCATGGAGACGTTGACGAACGATCCGCACGCCTCCTGGACCACGTGGCATTCGTCGAACGGCGGCCACTCGTCCAAAGGCATCGCCTCCTACATCCCCGATACGGCGGACGGCTTCCACACCTACGGCGTCTCGTGGAGCGCGACCGAACTCGTCTGGTACACGGACGGCGTCGAGGTGTTCCGCCAGGCCACCCCCAGCGACATGAACAAGCCGATGTTCATGATCGCCAACCTGGCGCTCGGCGGCTGGGGCGGGGCGATCGACGCGGCGGCGCTGCCGGCCGAGTTCAAGATCGACTACATCCGCGCCTACGCATTGGGCGACGCCGGAACGCCAACTCCAGCTCCAGCGCCGACCCCGACGCCCGCGCCCGCCCCGGCGCCGACCAACGGCGATCAAGTCCTCACCTCGCCCGGCTTCGGCGCGACGCTGACCGGCGGGGCTGGCAACGATACCCTGATCGCATCCGGCCAGGGCGCCGAGACCCTTACCGGCGGCGCCGGCGCCGACACCTTCAAGTTCACCGCCGTCCCCTGGTCGCCCAGCCACATCAAGGACTTCACCGTCGGGACGGACAGGCTGGACCTTTCGGCCGTGCTCGCCGGCTACACGGGCTCCGATCCGATCGCCGACGGCTGGCTCTGGCTGTTCGACGATGGCGCGGGCGGGACGAAGGTCTGCGTCGACACCGATGGCCGCGCCTCCGGCAACCCGTGGCCGCTCTACGTCACCAACCTCGACGGTGTAGCCACCGCCGGGCTCACGGCGGCCCGGTTGTTCGGCACGGTCGCGCCAGCTCCGGCTCCGGCTCCCGCGCCCGCTCCGGCTCCCGCGCCCGCGCCCGCTCCGGCTCCAGCTCCTGCGCCCGCGCCGACCGGCGTCACACTGACGTCCCGCGGCTGGGGCGACACACTCGCCGGCGGCTCCGGGGACGACACCCTGATCGTCTCGAAGAGCGGCGCGGAGGTGCTGACCGGAGGCGCCGGAGCCGACACGTTCGTGTTCACCGGCGTCCCGTTGTCGCCGAGCCACGTCAAGGACTTCCAGGTGGGCATCGACCATCTGGATCTGTCGGCCCTACTCGCCCGCTACTCGGGGTTCGATCCGGTCGCCGACCGCTGGCTGAGCTTCGGCTCCGACGGCAAGGGCGGCACGAAGGTGATGGTCGACGTCGATGGCCGCAGCGGCCCGGCCGGCATGAAGGTCATCACGATCCTGGATGGCGTCGCCCCCAAGGGCATGACCGCGGCCACCCTTCTGCACCAGCCCGCCGACCACGCCTCCGCGCCGGCGGAAACCGGGCTCGTCGGCGGCCTCGACCTGTCCCATCTGACGCTCGGCGGCGACCTGGGCTGGCTCTAGCCTACCAGGCGCCGGCCTCGAGCAGTTTGCGGGCCAGTTCCGTCGGGACCTCGCCAACCTCGTCAGCCCGGAGGTCCCCCGGCGCGTCCTTGGCTTCCAGGTACCGCCAGCCCTGGAACGCCCGCCGCGGCGTCGGCGCCACGCGGACGATCTCCTCGCTCAACGTGACCTCGCAGCGCGCCGACGCGCCCTCCCCCACCGTGGCGACGTCCAGGATCGCCTGGCGGCACAGGATCACGCCCTTGAACACCCGGTAGACCGAGCCGCCGTCGACCATCTCCGCTGCGCGCTTCGGCGTCTGCCGCGTGCGCAGGATCCAGGGGTCGCCCGGCTTCGCGTGACCCCGCCGCCACGCCAGCAGTTCGTCGATGTTGGCGGCGCCGACGACGAGCTTGATCATGTGCAAGGCCATGGCCTTCGGATACGGCCCGGCGCCGACGCTGAGAAGTGCGGCCGACCGCCGCCGTAGCGGCTCATCCACGGCGCGGTGTAGTTTTCCACATGCTGCCCGAGATACCGGACGATTCGGCGCTGGCGCGGCTCTTCGCGCAGGAACGGGCGCGCGACGAGGCGCTGTGGTTCTCGCTGCCGGGCGGCCAGAAGCTGTTCTCGGCAGGCGACAGCGCCGACCATCTCTATCTCTTGCGCACCGGCCGGCTCGGCGCCTTCCGCCACGAAGCCGGCCAGGAACCCTTGTTCCTCGGCGTGATCCGTCCGGGCGAGCCGGCCGGCGAGATGTCGCTGATCGCAGACGTGCCCCACTCCGCCGACGTCGTGGCCCTGCGCGACAGCGAAATCTACGCCCTGCCGCGCGAGACGTTTTTCGCCGCCTGCCAGTCCGATCCCTCGGTGATGACGGAGTTGGCGCGCCTGATGATTCTGCGCACCCGCCAGGCTGCCGGCCGGGGCGGCATCGGCGAACCCTATGTCTTCGGCTTCCTGTCGGTCGGCCAACCCGGCCTGATCCGCCCCACAGTCGATCGTCTGGAGCGCGAGATCGCCCGCCTGGGCTACGCCTGCACGGTGGTTGGCAGCGAGGCGCGCGCGGCGCCCACCGAGTGGTTCTCGAACGTCGAGCGCAGCCATGACTTCGTGCTGTACATGGCCGAGGCTGGCGACGACGAGGGCTGGCGCAGCCTGGTCGGCCGCCAGGTCGATCGCCTATTCCGTATCGGCCGCGGCGACAGGAAGCCCGCCGTCCCGGACGTCTCCGCATTGCCGCTTCAGTCGCAGCAACTGGTCGACCTTGTCCTCCTGCAGCCGGCCGGCGCGACCCATCCCGGCGGCTCCGAAGCCTGGCTGGACGCCACCGGCGCGGCGCGGCTCTTCCATCTGCGCCGCGATGACGACCACGGCTATGCGCGGCTGGCGAGGGTGCTTACGGGTCAGTCGGTCGGGCTCGTGCTCTCCGGCGGCGGCGCACGCGCGTACGCCCATGTTGGAGCCATCCGCGCCTTGCGCGAGGTCGGCGTGCCGATCGACTTCGTGGGCGGGGTCTCCATGGGCGCCGTGATCGCCGGCGGCGTCGCCATGGGCTGGGATGGCGTCGAGATGGACCGTCGCCTGCGCGAGGCGTTCGTCGACACCAGCCCGCTCGACGACATGGCGCTCCCTCTGCTCGCGATGACCCATGGCGTGAAGGTGGCCGAGCGGCTGGCGCACCACTTCGGCGAGACCCAGATCGCCGACCTCTGGCTGCCGTTCTTCTGCCTGTCGTCCAACCTGACCACCGGCGCCTATCAGCTGCATCGCCGCGGCCTGCTGCGCCAGGCGCTGCGGGCTTCCATCTCGCTCCCCGGCGTGCTGCCGCCCGCGACCGACGGCCAGAACGTCCTCGTGGACGGCGCGGTGATGAAGAACTTCCCGGCCGACGTGATGCGCGCCGCCCAGATCGGCCCCATCGTCGGCGTCGACGTGACCACCGCCCGGTCAATCACGGCCGACGACGTCGCCCGGCCCTCCTCGGTCTGGAAGTGGATCCGCTCCGGCCAATGGCGGCTCGGACCACCCATCGTGTCGCTGCTGATGCGCAGCGCCACGGTCTCCACCGGCCGCGACCTGGCCGCCGCCCGAGAGGCCACCGACGTGCTCATCCAGCCCGATGTCTCGAAGATCGAGATCCGCGACTGGGCCGCCTACGATCGGGCCGTCGAGGCCGGATACCGCGCCACCGTCGCTGCGCTCAACGGCCTCGAGCGTCCGGTGACCCACCTGCGCCGCCGCCTCAGCCTCGCCGAAAGAGCCGAGGCCGATCCCAGGTTCGCTCTGCCGAGTTTCTGAGCATGCGGCGAAATCGCCGGCCGCGGATGTTTGCGCGGGCCCGCGACGCAGCCCATATTGAGGGTCCTGTCAAACAGCTGAAAGGAGGTGATCCAGTGTCTCATAGTTTCCACCGTAGCTCGGTGACCGTGACCTGGACCTCCCGTGAGGTCCGCGCCTAAGGCAAGGGTCGCGAGACCGCACTGCGGTTCCGACTATGGAAGGGCCGCCCCGGCAACGGGGCGGCCCTTCGCATTTGCGCTTGGTCGCAAGACATTCGACGCCGCGCGGGCCAATTTGCGCCGCTTGATCGCCGCACTGCGCTTCCTATCTCGGTGACCGTCCGGCGGGCCGTGGGCGCTCGCCGCATCGCGAACAGACCCGAGTAGGACCATGACCAGAAAGAGCATTCTTTCCGGCGCGGTCGGCGGCCTTGCCGCATCCGCGCTCGTTCTGGGCGGCCAGATCGCCGTCGCCGAAACGCCGCCCGGCAAGGCAGTCAACGCCGCCCCGGTGGCCCCACGCGCCAGTGCGCCCCTCCCCTCCTTCGCCGACATCGTCGAGCGCGTGGCGCCGGCCGTCGTATCCGTGGACGTCGAGGGCAAGGCGCGCCGCCGGACGACGGCCCTCGCAGCGCCGCCCGCCCCCGATCCGTTCGGCGGCTTCGACAGCCCCTTCGGCGACCTGCGGCGGTTCTTCCCGCAGCTCCCCGACCGCGCCACGCCGCAACCCCTCCGCGGCACGGGCTCGGGCTTCTTCATCTCCGCCGACGGCTACATCGTCACCAACAACCACGTCGTGGACGAGGCCGACGAGATCACGGTGCGCACCTACGACGAGCGCACCCTCAAGGCGCGCCTCGTCGGACGCGATCCGGCCACCGACCTTGCGGTGCTGAAGGTGGAGGGCCGCGACTTCCCGTTCGTGAGCTTCGAGGAGCGGGCCAAGCCCCGCGTCGGCGACTGGGTCGTGGCCGTCGGCAACCCGTTCAACCTCGGCGGCACCGCCACGGCCGGCATCGTCTCGGCGCTGGGCCGCACGAACGTCTCGGGGTCCTCCTATGTCGACTACATGCAGATCGACGCGCCCATCAACCGCGGCAACTCGGGCGGCCCCACCTTCGACCTCTACGGCCGGGTGGTCGGCGTCAACACCGCGATCTTCTCGCCCTCCGGCGGCTCGGTGGGGATCGGCTTCGACATTCCCGCGGACGTCGCCGCAAGGGTGACCCGGGAACTGATCGCCAACGGCAAGATCGTCCGCGGCTATATCGGCGCCACCGTCCAGGACGTCACCGCCGAGATCGGCGAGAGCCTGGGGATGCCCGCCCGCTCCGGCGCCCTGGTGGCCGACGTGACCCGCGGCGGACCCAGCGATCGCGCCGGCCTCCAGTCCGGCGACATCGTCACCGCGGTGGACGGCGCACCCGTGAAGACGGCAGCGGAGCTGACCCGGCAGGTGGCGCTGGCTCGCCCCGGCGCCCCGATCCGCCTCAGCGTCCGGCGTAACGGCCGCACGGAAACGCTGACGGTGACCTCCGGCACGCGGCCGACGGAAGAACAGCTCGCCTCCAACGACAGTGCGCCGGAATCCGGGGGCGGCACGGGCGGGCTCGGCCTGATGGTCGCGCCCAACCCGGGCGGCGGCCTGCGGATCGAGCGTGTGGACCCGGCCTCCGACGCCGCCGCCAAGGGCCTGCGTCCCGGCGACGTCATCGAGGAAGTGGCCGGGCGGCCGGCGACCTCGGCCGACGCGGTCCGCGCCGCGGTCGACGACGCGAAGGCCAAGGGCCGAGCCGGTGTGCTCGTTCGCGCCAAGCGGGACGGGCGAACCCTCTTCCTGGCGCTACGGACCGCCGAACCGCGAGGCTGACTGGGGAGTCAGAGCGCCACGCACTCCGGAGCGCTCACCAGGATCACGCTGTCCTGGTTGAAGCGGGCCTTGTAGGCGGCGCGCACGGCCTCCACCTGTCCGGCGCGGTCGCCGTCCGGGGGCAGCACCACGGTCACCACCTTGGCCGCTTCGCGGATCAGGAGGTTGTGCGCGCCCTGCCACTTGGCCCCCCCATCGGCCACCGTCACGCCGTCGGCGAACCGCGGCTTGATCTCCTTGTCGATGAAGCTCAGCAGCTCGCGCGTCGGCACAGTGGCGTTGCGCCCGAGGAAGATCTGCGCCGTGCGGAAGGCCTCCTGCCCGGCCGGGCAGCGCGGCGGCGCTGCCGCGCGCGGCTTCATCGGCATCGACTGACAGCCGGCCAGGGCGGCCAGCGCCAGTATGGCGAGGGCGCGCCTCACCCGCCCACCAGCTCGCGGCCGATCAGGAAGCGGCGGATCTCGTTGGTTCCGGCCCCGATGTCGTAGAGCTTGGCGTCGCGCAGATAGCGTTCCACCGGATACTCCCGCGTATACCCCGCGCCGCCCAGCGCCTGGATCGCTTCCAGGGCCACCTTCACGGCGTTCTCGGAGGCCATGAGGATAGCCCCTGCGGCGTCGAACCGGGTAGTGAGCCCCGCGTCGCAGGCCTTGGCGACGGCGTAAACATACGCCCGCGCCGAGTTCAGGGCCACGTACATGTCCGCGACTTTGCCCTGCATCAGCTGGAATGAGCCGATCGCCTTGCCGAACTGCTTCCGCTCCCGCACGTAGGGCAGCACCATGTCGAGACACGCTTGCATGATCCCGAGTGGTCCGGCCGCCAGCACCGTGCGCTCGTAGTCCAGCCCGCTCATCAGGACGCCCACCCCGCCGTTCTCGGGCCCCATGACGTTCTCTTCCGGCACCTCGCAGTCCTCGAACACCAGCTCGCCGGTGTCGGACCCGCGCATGCCCATCTTGTCCAGCTTCTGGCTGACCCGGAAACCGGCGAAGTCCTTCTCGATCAGGAACGCGGTGATCCCCTTGGCGCCCTCCTCCGGAGCGGTCTTGGCGTAGACCACCAGCGTGTCGGCATGCGGCGCGTTGGTGATCCAGAACTTGGTCCCGTTGAGCACGTAGCGGTCGCCGCGCTTCTCGGCTTTCAGCCGCATGGAGACCACGTCCGAGCCCGACCCGGCCTCGCTCATCGCCAGCGCGCCCACGTGCTCCCCGCTGATCAGCTTCGGCAGGTAGCGCCGCTTCTGCTCGTCCGTCGCCCAGCGGCGGATCTGGTTCACGCAGAGGTTCGAGTGGGCCCCGTAGCTCAAGCCGACCGATGCGGAGGCGCGGGAAACCTCCTCCATCGCCACCACATGCTCGAGGTAGCCGAGGCCCAGCCCCCCGAACTCTTCCTCCACGGTCACCCCGTGCAGCCCCAGTTCGCCCATCTGCGGCCACAGCTGCCGCGGGAAACTGTTGGTGGCGTCGATCTCGGCCGCCAGCGGCGCGATCCGGTCCGCCGCGAACCGCGCGGTCGTCTCGCGGATCATGTCGGCGGCCTCCCCGAGGCCGAATTCCATGTTGGGTCCGTGGTTCGGGATCATGCGCGCGAGTTAGCACGCGCCCGCGTGGGGGGCGAGTAAGGGAGGTTCCTGAGCCGAAACCCTCAGAGCCGCTCAGCCGCGACCGTCACCTCCAGGGCCACCCGGTCGCCGGCGGTGATCGCCGCCGCCCGGCGCACCGCGTCCTTCACCGGCACGAGGTAGGTCCCGTCCTTCGGGAACAGCGAAGTCTTGAATCGCACGCCCGCGATCTCCGCCTCCACCGGGATGACACCCCAGCCGTAGGTGAGCGCCTTGCGCATCGCGTGCAGCTCCGCAGCCTCGGCCTCGGGCATGGGCGCGTAGAAGAACGGGCTCGGCCCGCGCCACTCGATGATCTCGGTCTGGAAGCGGAAGACGGCCATGGGTCAGTGACCCTAGCCCACCGCTTCCCCGGTGCGCGAGTCGAGGCGCAGAGGCGCCGGCTTGGCCGGCGCGCCCGCCGACGGCGCGGTGATGCGGCAGCGCACCCCCTCCGGCCGGAAATCCAGCGCCACCTCGCCGCCCAGGTCTGCGGCCAGGCCGCGCTCGAGCAGACGGCTGCCGAAGCCTCGGCCGGCGGGCGCCGACACCGGCGGGCCGTCGTGCTCCTGCCACTCGATCGTCATCCGTCCGTCGGAAACCTCCCAGCTCAGGGTCGCGCAACCCCCGGCCACGCCGAGCGCGCCATACTTGACGGCGTTGGTCGCAAGTTCGTGCACGGCCATCGAGATCGCCAGCGACTGCTGCGGCGACAGCGGCGCCGACGGCCCGGCGATCCGGATCCGCGCGTCGTCGAGGTTGAAGGGCGCGGCCGCGCGGCTCGCCACCTCCTGCAGGTCCGCCCCTTCCCAGTTGTGGCGCGTCAGCAGGTCGTGCGCGGCCGAGAGCGCCAGCAGCCGGCCTTCGATCGCGCCTCGCACCTCCTGCGCCGAGCGCCCGCTGCGCGAGGTCTGGGCCACGATCGACTGCACGGTGGCGAGCGTGTTCTTCACGCGGTGGTTCAGCTCGTTGATCAGCAGCCGCTGCTGCGCCTCGCTGCGGCGCCGCTGCGCCAGCTCGCTCTGGGCAGCCTGGTAGAGCCGGGCGTTGTCGATCGCGACGGCCGCCTGCCCGGCCACGCCGCGGACCAGCTGCTCCGCCGCGTCGGTGAACACGCCGGCCTGTTCGTGGCCGAAGAACAGTCCGCCCAGCACCTCGCCGGACCGCGACACCACCGGCACCGCCAGGTAGCTGCGCACCGGCAGGTGGCCCTTCGGCAT
>CAZBXO010000035.1:16427-27507 GCA_964495645.1 uncultured Phenylobacterium sp.
GCCTGTTCGGCCACCGCCCGCTCGCCCTGCTTCCTGCCGGTGATGTCCATCGCCGTGCCGATCACGCGGAAGCAGCGGCCGGTCTCATCGAACAGCGCCCTCCCCTTGGCCGCCACCCAGCGGACGACGCCGTCCTCCTTGCCCACCGTGCGGTATTCCATGTCGTAGAGCGCGCGCCGTTCGGGATCGATCGCAGCGGCATAGGCCGCCCCGACCCGGTCGCGGTCCTCCGGGTGCAGGCAGGGGAAGAAATCCTCCGACATCGAGACGGAGGCATCGGCGCTGATCCCGAACATCGCCTTCACCCGCGGCGGCCAGAACAGATGGTCGCTCACCGGGTCCACGTCCCAGAGGCCGATCTCCGCCGCCTCGGTGGCGAGCCGCAACTGCTCCTCGCTCTCGCGGAGCCGGGTTTCGCTGTCCTGCAGCTGCTCGCGCGTCCGCTGCTGTTCGGTGATGTCGATGAGGGTCCCGACGTAGCGGTTCGCCGCGGTCCGCCCGTCGGGGCCCTCTTCGAAGATCGCCTCGCCGGAGGCCACCACCCAGCGGATCTCCCCGGACGGGCGCACGATCCGGTAGTGGTAGACCGCGCGTTCCCGGATGGCCGGATCGAGCGCCCGCTCGGCCTGCGCGGAGGTGCGCGGAAAGTCCTCGGGATGCGTCACCGCGACCACCATCTCGTAGGTGATCGGCTCGTCCGGCCCGAAGCCGCTGATCTCACGCGCCCGCGGTGAGTAGATCATCTCGTTTGTGCCGAGCCGCCATTCCCAGACGCCGACCCCGCCCGCCTCGGTCGCCAGCCGCAGCCGCGTCAGGTTCTCGCGCAGCGACTCCTCCGATCTGCGGGCGCGCGCCTCGGCCTCGGCCTTCTCGCTGATGTCGGTGTTGGTCCCGAACCAGCGGGTGATCCGGCCCTCGGCGTCCGGCAGCGGCACCACGCGCGTGAGGAATGGACGCAGGACGCCGTCCTGTCCCCGCAACGGGAAGACCATCTCCTCGGGCTTTCCCGCCGCGCGGACGATCGCCCAGCGCCGCCGCACTTCGGGCAGCACCTGCGGATCGTGCAGCGACGCCAGGCCATCCCCGGCAAGCTCGGCCGGGCCCTTGCCCGTGTAGGCCAGCCAGGCGTCGTTGACCCAGGTGATCGCGCCCTCGGCGTCGGAGATCCAGCACAACGTCGGCAGGTTCTGCGCCAGCTGGCGGAAGGGAAGATCCGCCGCGTCGTCAGCCACGCTCATCACGCCCCCCCGGCACGCGCACAGCCCCGCCGGACGGCGCGGGCTGCCGGCGTATCAACGAATGGAACCGGTTTAGGTTTCGGACCCCTGACGGCACGTCACATTGCCACCCCGCGGGCCGGCCCCTAGCGTCGAGCCCCGGAGGCCGCGCCCACCCCATGCCTGTCGTCGTCGACTGCGATTCCCACATCATGGAGCCGGCGGACCTCTGGGTCCGCTATCTCGAGCCGCGCTACCGCGACCGCGCGATCCGCATCGAGGCGCGGGACGGCGTCGAGCACCTGATCATCGGCGAGCAGGTGGTGCTGTCGGGCGTCCTGGCGGGCCTGGGCGGCGCCAACCTGCCGCGTCACGAGCTGTTCGCCGGCAAGCATCGTTACGCCGACGGCTGCCCGCCCTCCAGCTACGAGCCGGCCGCGCGGCTGGCGATGCTCGACGAATGGGGGGTCGACCGCTGCGTGCTCTTCCCGACCATCGGCATCCTGCCCTTCCCCACTGAAGACCTCGATCTCGCGAATGCCTACTGCCGCGCCTACAACACCTGGCAGGCGGAGTTCCGCCAGAACGCCGGCCCGCGGGTCATTCCCATGGCGCTGGTCAACTGGCGCGACGTGCCGGCCGCCACCGAGGAACTGGCCCGCTGCCTGAAGCTCGGCTTCGGCGGCGTCTTCGTGCCCCCCGAGACCGTCGACGGCCACCGCCCGGGCCAGGCGCATTTCGATCCGATCTGGCGCCTGTGCGCCGAGGCCAACGTCCCCGGCTGCCTGCACGTGATCGTCCGCTTCGGCGGCGCCGCGCGGCCGTTCGCCGGCTGGCTGGAAAGCACGCCGGGCCCGACTTTCACGTTCGCCCTCGGCGCCACGGGCCAGCTGATCCCGGCCATCGCCTCGATGGTCACGGATGGCCTGTTCGAGCGCTTCCCGGCCCTCAAGGTGATCTCGGTGGAGGCCGGCTGCGGCTTCGCCGCCTACCTGATGGACCGCCTGGACGAGAAGCAGCCCTTCTTCCAGGCCGCCTGGCCCCATTCGCTGAAGCCCAGCGACTACATCCGCCGCAACGTCTGGTTCGTGGCGGAGCCCGAGGAACGCACCATCGGCGCCATGCTCGACCTGGTCGGCGAGGACAAGATCCTCTGGGGCAGCGACTTCCCTCACATCGACAGCCGCCTCGACGCCGCCGAGCTCATCCGCGCCGGTGTCGCCGGCCTGACGCCCGAGCGGCAAGCCCGTGTGCTGGGCGCCAACGCACAGGCGATCTGGGGCGCCTAGTGCGCGCCATGGTATGGTCCTCAGCCGCTGAGGGAGGCCGCCATGCCTGATCGTATCTCACGCCGCTCCGTCGTCGTGGCCGCCGGTGGCCTTGTCCTCGCCGATCCACGCGCCGCGTGGGCGCAGACGGGGCGCTCGCTCAGGATCGGCGTCATCGGCTCCGGCAATATCGGCGGGGCGATCGGCAAGCTGTGGGCGAAGGCTGGGCACGAGATCCTCTTCTCGTCGCGCAATCCGGGCGAGCTGAAGGAGCTGGTGGCCGAAGCCGGCCCCAGGACCAGGGCCGGCACGGTGAAGGAAGCGGCCGACTTCGGGCCGGTGGTGTTCCTGGCCGTGCCCTACGGCGCGGTCCCGCAGATCGGCCGCGACTACGGCTCCGCGTTGAAGGGCAAGGTGCTGATCGACTGCAGCAACCCCTATCCCAGCCGCGACGGCGAGATGGCGAAGGCTGCGCTGGAGAAGGGCAGCGGCGTCGCCACCGCCGAGTTCATCCCGGGCGCCCGTGTCGTGCGCGCCTTCGGCACGATCAACTACCGCGTCGCCCTGCAGCAGGCCCACCGCGCCGGAGACAAGATCGCCATCCCCATCGCCGGCGACGACGCGGCCGCCGTCCGCATCGCCTCCAACCTGGTCATCGACGCCGGCTTCGACCCGGTGATGGTCGGCGGCCTGGCCACCTCGAAGAAGTTCGACTTCGGCGGCCCCGCCTCCGGCCGCAACGCCACCGCAGCCGAACTGCGGAAGCTCCTGAACTTGTAGAGGAAACCGGATCATCCCGGCTGAAAGACGTACTCCGCCTTGCCATAAACGCCCACGAGATCGATGGCGAACGGCGCGTTGCTCAGCGCCACTGCGGTGAGGAAGTCGTCGTTCGCGCGGGCATAGACCCCCAGGTCTGCCTTCACCGCCTCGGCCAGCAGGAACCCCACCATCGCCGCCTTGGTGCCCTGGCCGTTGGGTCCGTCGCCCCCATAGATCGCGAAATATTCGGCGCGGGTGAAGGTCTGGCCGCCGAGCGACAGCGTCGGGTCGAGCAGCGCATGGAGCTTCGCGTCCGACGGCGCCGCGCCGAAGATGGTCTCGTAGGCCATCCGGGTGGCCTCGAATAGCGACAGCGCCCCGTAGGCCGACATGAACGCCGCCTTGCCCTCTCCGGCCGTCCCGAGGTTCACCGCGAAATTGATGTAGCGGTTCTCCAGGTTGAACGACTGATAGTAGGCCGAATTGATGTTGTTCGGGTTGGGCCCGGTGGGCGAGACCAGAAAATCCATGCCACCCGCGCTCGGGACCTTGCCCGTGAAGAACTGGTAGGAGAGCGTCGCCACCGAGGATGTTGTCGCAGCAGCCTTCACGATCAGCGCCACCGCTCCGGCGTTGCTGATCGTCCCTGCGGCCAGCCCCTGGGCGATCTGCACCGCCGCGCCCGAATTGGTCGCCGTGCTGGAAGCCGCGCGCGTGATGGCCACGAAATGAGCCTCGATGTTGGCGGGCAGCTCGACGCCGAGGTTGACGGTCGTGTCGGCAAACCGGAGCGCCTCGATCGAGCGCAGCGTGTCCACGCCCGCCGGCGCGCCGGGGCGCAGGTCGCGCACCGTGTAGGAGCCGTCCGCCTCGCGGGTGAAACTAAAGCTGGCTGCCGCGCCGTCGTAGGCCGCCGTATCAAGCCCCGCGCCGCCCTCTAGCGTGTCGTTGCCGCCGCCGCCGATGAGGATGTCGTCACCGCCGTAGCCGCGAAGCAGGTCGGCCAGCCCTGAGCCTGTGACGGTGTCGGCGCCTGCAAACGCTGCGGCCAGTGCGCCGTCGCTATCGCCCGCCGCCGCGAAGCCGAACAGCTGAGCCATGGACAGGCTGAGGCCGGTGACGTCGTACACCGCTTGACCGCCGGCCCGGTCATGGATCTCGGTGAGCGTCCCGGCGGTCGGTACGCCGGCGTTGTCGTAGGCGAAGCCCGTCCCCTGCAGGGTGATCGACTCGCCCGCGTAGTCGACGCGCACGAGTGTCTCGGTCGACTCCATGAAGACGCCGAGCGCCAGGGCCCCCACGTCTATCCGGCTCATGTCCAGCGCTACGGCGCCGGCGGTTGCAGTGCTCATGCCCGGCCCCCTAGTTGCTGACGGTGACCGAGACGGTCTGGCTGCTCGCATTGCCGGCCGTGTCGACCGCCCGTGCGGTGATGGTGTGCGTCCCGTTCGCGAACGTGCGGGTGTCGAGGTCCAGGAAGAAACCGCTGTCGCCCGGGGCCCCCGGGAAGGCGAGCGGGATGTCCGGCCGTGCCACGCCGCCCGTCGCGGTCCCCACCACGGCCCCGTCCACCAGGATCTCCACCCGCGCGAGCGCCGTGTCGTCGAAGGCCCAGCCCCGCACGCGGA
The DNA here is from genome assembly GCA_964495645.1 of uncultured Phenylobacterium sp. Taxonomy (GTDB): domain Bacteria; phylum Pseudomonadota; class Alphaproteobacteria; order Caulobacterales; family Caulobacteraceae; genus Phenylobacterium. Next base: position 21,303 of record CAZBXO010000035.1, read on the forward strand.
AGGCGGAGCCGGAAACCGTCGCGTTGGCGGCCGGCGCGTCGAGGAACATCTGCGGCCCGGCGATGTCGCCGTTGAAGCCGGGGCCCTTCAGGATGATCACCGGCCGGCGCACGAGGTTGCGCGGGGCGTCGCTCGCCGCGCTGACGTACGTCATGTTGTAGAGGTACGGCGTCTGGCCGGCGGTCTCGAAGTTTATCGACTGGCTGGTGTGGTCGAGGAGCGAGCCGTAGAGCCCGGCCCCCAGGTTGTTCGCCGGCAGCGGGCCGGGGCAAGGGTTGGCCCCGTTGAACGTCGGGAACCGAAGCGGCATCAGCAGCCGCGGCCCGGACCAGCGCACCAAGTCCGCCGACAGCGCATAGGCGATCCCGCAGGTGGGGGTCCCGTCGTCGGCGGTCACCACCCGGTTGGAGAGCGCCACGTAGCGGCCGAGGTATGTGTTCCAGGTCAGGCTCGAGTAGATGGCGCCGGACAGCACGACCCGGCACGTTCCCGGCGCCGGCCCCTGGGCGTAGGGCGAGCTCATCTGTACCGAGAACGCCGTCCCGTCCCAGGCGCGCCAGCTCGCCGGGTCGCCGACATCGCGGGTGCGCATTACGCAGGCGCCCACCGACGTCGTCGTCGGCGTCGGCCGGCTGAACACCAGGCTATAGTAGAAGCCGTCCGACGCGCGGACGATGTTCGAGGGGTTGAAGTAACCATGCGGCGTGCTCCGCGCCGCCGCGTTGCTGGCATCCCACTGCACCGGCGCCGGAGCCACGGCCGGCGCTCCCGCCAGCGGCGCGAAGGTCACGCCGTTGTCGGTCGATCGCATATAGGTGGCGGAGTTGTACCAGCAGGGATTGGCCGGCCCGGAGTCGCCCGGCTTGCAGTTGGCCGCCACCCGGTCGTGGAACTCATTGTGGGCCAGGGCGTGGATCGTCCCACCGATGCGGTAGAGGGCCCACAGCCACTCGCGGTTGCGGTAGCTCTGCGGGCTGGCGTCATCGAGGCTGGTCAGGCTGTCGCGGCAGTCGCGCGCCAGGTGGTCGAAGTCGGCGCCCCGCATCAGGTGCGTGCGCGGATCGTTCGCCGCCAGCAGCAGGATCGACCCGTCCGCCAGCCGCACGGCGCGGGCCTCGTTGTCTGGGATGTCGGAGCCCTCGCAGCGCTGGGTCGCATAGTCGAAGACCGTCTCCTCCGGCCCCAGGAAGAACTGCACCTGGCCGGCCGGGATGGCGCGTGCGGCGACGGTGACACTCGTCTGCGCGGTTCCGCGGTCGAGCCGGCCGGTCAGCGTAGCCGTTCCGGGTCCGACCGCCATCATCACTCCGGTCGTGGTGACACGCAGCACGTTTGCATTCGACGTGCTCCAGGCGGGCGTGCGGCCGCTGACCGTGGCTCCGGCCGCGTTCCGGGCCGTGAAGGCGACCTGTGCGAACTCGCCGGCGGTGAGACCGGCGGGCGGCGCGTTCAGCTGCAGGGTGGTGACCTCGCCGCTGGGCGTCACCACTACCCCGCAGGCCGCGGCCAGGAACGCCACGACAATCGATGTCGACAGACGCTTGAGCTGCACTACCCCCCCGTACACGAACTGCACCCCGTTGCGTGACGACGCTACTCCTCGAATCCCCGCCACACCGTCGCCTCGTCGACGCTCTTGCGCGTCGAGACGACCGCGTTGGCGGGGAAGGTCTCGTCCGGCCAGCCCATGGCGATGCTCTTCATGATCACCTGGTCGTCGGCGATCCCGGCGTGCTCGCGCACCACCGGCGACTGCATGATCCCCTGGCTGTTGATCACGCAGCCCAGGCCCTTGGACCAGGCGGCGTTGACCAGCGCGGTCGCCACCGCGCCGCAATCGAACGGCGTGTCGTCGCTGCCGTGCAGCACCTTGTCGTAGGTGACGATCACGCAGACCGGCGCATCGAACTGACGGAAGCCGCGCAGCACCCAATCCTGGCGTCCGGCCGTGTCCTCGCGGGCGATGCCCATCGCGCCGAACAGCTGCTTGGCGACCCCGATCTGCCGCTCGCGGTGCTCCCCCGCGAACGGCTGGCCGATGCGGAACTCGCGCGAGTGCGGCACGCCGGCCAGGTTGCGCTCGGTGTTTCCGGCGCGGATCCGGTCGAGCACTTCGCCCGTGATCACATAGAAATTCCACGGCTGGGTGTTCATCGAGGAGGGCGACCGCATCGCCATCTCGATCACCTCGCGGATCAGCGCCTTCGGCACCGGCTTCTTCAGGTAGCCGCGGATGCTCCGCCGGCCCAACACCACCTCGTCGTACTTCACGCCTGGAATCCCCGAGTTGTCGCACCGTTCAGGATAGGCGCCTCACGCAGGGGCCGCCTAGCCGATGACATCAGGCCGCCCTAGTCTTCGCGCCATGCGCGAAGCCACCTGTCTCGCACTGGCGATCGCCCTGGCGCTCGCGTCGCCGGCCGGGGCCCAGGGCTACCGGGACGCCTTCAAGGTTCCGGACGATCCCCAGTTCGGCCGTAACGCGCCGCCCGGGATCCGCGCCACCTATGCCGGGGCTCTGGAGCTGGTCCGGACGCGAAACTACCGCCTGGCGATCCGCCGTCTGGGCGAAGTCGTCGACGCTGCGCCGGACCGGATCGAGGGCTGGCGGCTCATGGGCGTGGCGTACGCAGGTCAGGAACGCTGGAAGGACGCGCGGCGCGCCTACGAGCGCGCCCTGCGGCTGCAGCCCGACGACGTGCTGAGCCACGCGGGCCGTGGCGCGGCCCTTCTCGCGCTCAACGATCCGGCGGCGAGCGAGGAATTCGACTGGCTGAAGGCCCGGAGCGCGGCCTGCGCCGGGACCTGCCCAGACGCCGGCGTGCTCAAGTCGCTCGAGACCTCGGGGCCGTTCGCCCTCCCGCCGTCCTGAGGATCAGTGCCGGCCGGCGGCGACCAGGTCGTCGCCCACGGCCTGGGCCTCGCGGACCATCCGCACGACCATCGGCGAAAAAGCCGCCGCGCGGGTGCTGATGGCGGCGAAGCTCAGGGGATACTCGAGCTCGAGCGGCGCGCGGACCAGCACCCCGGCCTCGATCAGCGGCCGCACGGTGATCTCAGGCGCCAACAGGACACAGGCCCCGGTGACCGCCAGCGGCGCCAAGGCGTCGTAGTCGTTGGAGACATACTGGTCGACGTGGCCGCGTCCGGGGCCGAGCAGGCGGTCGTTGGCGGCGCTGCCGACCCCGCCGGCCAGCGGGTAGTCCGCCAGCGCCTCCACGGTCAGCGGTCCCCGCGACAGGATCGGGTGGCCCGGACAGGCGACGACCACCCCGCGGGTGCGCAGCACCTCGGTGGCCGCCAGCCCCGCCTCGCCGACATCGCCGGCCACGTCGCAAAGCGCCAGGTCGATCTCCCGCGAGGTGACCAGCGGAACGAGCCGGTCGCGGTCCATGACCTGGATGTTGACCCGCAGGCCGGGATAGGCGCCCGCCAGGGCGATCAGGTAGGGCGGCAGGAACGGCCCCTTGAGCACGGTGTCGACGCCCAGGCGGATCTCGCCCACCTCGCCGCCGGCGGCCAGCTCCACGTCGCGGATCAGCTGGTCGGCCTCGGACATCACCTTGCCGGCCCGCTCGACCACCATCTCGCCGATCGGCGTCAGACGCGAACCGGTCGCCGACCGCTCGAAGAGCTTGACGCGCAGCCGGTCCTCCAGCCGCGCGATCGCCTGTGACAGGCTGGGCTGCGACATGCCCAGCGCCTGCGCCGCCTTGGCGAAGCTGCCATGAGCGCGGATCGCCATCAGCTGCTGCAGGTTCCGCAGATCCATGGCCAAGCTATAGCTCAGACCTATAGCTGTGCCAAAGTCTTCCGAATTCGCAGGGACCGCGGCGCGCCCTATCACTTCCCGTCATGAGCAGCCTATCCGACAACCGTTCGATCCGCCCCGAGCCCGCCGAATCCCCTGAGGCGCCGCGCCCGGAACCCTTCAACCTCCAGGCCGCCCTGGTGCGCGCCATCCGCAGGGAATTCGAGGCGTGGCGGCTGTCCGCCGCCGAGAGCGACGTCGCCTGGTTCATCCTCAAGGGCCTGTCGCTGCACGAGATCGCCGACCTGCGTGGGACCAGCGAAAGGACGGTCCGCCAGCAGGCCCACACGGTCTACGTGAAGTCCGGCGTACGCGGCCGGTGCGACCTCGCCGGCCATATCCTCGACCAATGCCTCAGTGCGGCCTGAAGCTCGGCGTCTCCACCCACACGACGGTCGGCTTGCCCACCCGGCGCAGCACCTGCGCCATGCCGAGCGCGAGGTCCATGGCCTGCTCGCGGCTGTCGAACAGCCCGAGCGGGCGCTCGTCGCCGGTGACCCGCCAGCCACCGCGCGTCTCGGTGACGAGGAAGGTGAACTCGAAGTCGTGACGGCAGGGCATCGCGTTCATCGGCCGCTCCTGGGGTTATCTAGGCGCCATCGGGGGCATGTGGGCGCGGCGCCTTGGCGAGCCACATCCGGGACCACTGCTTCATCGCGGCCTTGAGCCGCATCGGCTGGACCTTCACCAGCGCCGGCCGGCCGCGGTAGCGGATCGCGGTCGCCAGGCCCTCGGCGAGATGCACCGCCTGTTGGCGCGCCACGAACGGGCCGTGCGTCCGCACGGTCTCGCTGACGATCCAGCCATGCGCCGTCTGGAAGACCACGAAGACCGCCGGACTGTCGGGCGCGCTCATGGCTCCCTCCCCCCGTCTTCGATGACGTGGACGGCCCCACCGCAAGTACGCCGCGGCGGGGCCCCGGCGGCGTCCGCAGGGAGTTTCGGGAGAAATGCGTCGCCGGCCATGGGTCTATGGTCGAGCTTGGCCGCGCCGCGCGCTATCGGCGCTCCGTCCTACAGGCATCCGGCAAATGTCATAGGCGGCGGCCCGCCGCCCTGCCCCCGCGTCATCATTGTCGGCGCGCCGGGGGCGGGCGTACCCTTTCCGGAGCCTAACGCCCCCAGGAGTTCCGTCATGGCCGATGGGTTCGTCCTCGAAATCCCCGAGCAGGTCGGCATCCCGGTCTCGACGAAGCGCACCGCCCAGGCCGCGACCCAGGTCTGGCCCGCCGGGACCCGCATCATCTCCGCGGACTCGCACATGCTGGAGACCGACCTCTGGGTCGATCGCTTCCCGCCCCACCTGCGCGACGAGGCCCCGCGCATGGTGTTCAGGAACGGCGGCTGGGACCTCTCGGTCAACGGCAAGTCCATGACCCCGGAGCCGCTCGCCCGCATCCTCTGCGACAACCTCGAGTGCTACCCGGGCCTGACCGACCTCGACGCGCGCCTGGCCGACCTCGACGTCGAGGGCGTCGAGAAGGAGCTGATCTTTCCGCAGCGCCTCTTCGGCCTGATGATGTTCGGCGAGATCGCCAACAAGCCCTACGTCTTCGACGCCTACAACCAGCACATCGGCGAGGTCTGCGCCCGCTCCGGCGGCCGCCTCTTCCCGGTGATGGTGCCGAGCTACTGGGAGCCGGAGGCCGCCGCCGACAGCGTCGCCCGTTGCGTCGAGCTGGGCGCGCACGCCCTGATGGTCCCGATCAAGCCCGGCAAGTTCGCCGACGGCCACACCATCCAGTACAACCACGGTCGCATGGACCCGCTATGGGCCGCCATCGAGGAAAGCGGCCTGCCCCTCTGCTTCCACATCGGCGAGGCGATCCCGACGGCCGAGCCGGGCGCGGTCGGCGTCTCGGTGCTGACCCAGATGCAGGGCTTCCGCCAGAACTGGGCCCAGCTCGTCTTCGGGGGCGTCTTCGACCGCTATCCAGGCCTCAAGGCCGTGTTCGTGGAAGCCGGCCTCTCATGGATCCCCGGCATGCTCCATGACGCCGACATGATCTACAACTCGTTCCCGACCATGGTGTCGCCGAAGCTGGCCCATCCGCCCAGCTGGTACTGGCGCGCCCACTGCTACGCGACCTTCATGACCGACCCGGTCGGCCTGTCGTTGCTCGACCGCATCGGGGCGGAAACGGCCATGTGGTCCTCCGACTACCCGCACCAGGAGAGCACCTTCGGCTACACCCGCAGCGCCATCGACGCGGTCTTCAAGGCCTGCAGCACCGCGGATGCCCAGAAGATCCTCGGCAAGACCGCGCTGACGCTGTTCCGCATGGAGTGAACGCCGGCTCCCTCTCGGCGCCGCTGAGCGGCGCGCGGGGAAGCGGAGGATTAGTAGTCAGGTTGACCACAAACACTGTTCGGCGCATCCTCCTTCCGCGACGT
>CAZBXO010000036.1:0-13196 GCA_964495645.1 uncultured Phenylobacterium sp.
ACGGCGGCGGCGAAGGCCGCACCTCGGGCGGCCGTCACCCGGTCACCCCGTGGGGGCAGCCCACGAAGGGCCGCAAGACCCGCAAGAACAAGGCGACGGACAAGTTCATCATCCGCTCGCGCCACGCTCGGAAGGCTCGCTAACCGATGACCCGCTCCGTCTGGAAAGGCCCGTTCGTCGACGGGTACCTGCTCAAGAAGGCCGATGCCGTCCAAGGCTCCGGCCGCAAGGACGTGATCAAGACCTGGTCGCGGCGCTCGACGATCATGCCCCAGTTCGTGGGCCTGACCTTCGGCGTGCACAACGGCCAGAAGCACGTACCCGTGCTGATCAGCGAAGACATGGTCGGCATGAAGCTCGGCGAGTTCGCGCCGACCCGCACCTTCCACGGCCACGCCGCCGACAAGAAGGCCAAGAGGAAGTAGGATGAGCAAGCAAGCCAAAGCGCGCCGGCTCGCCGAGACCGAAGCGGTGGCCAAGGTCCGGACGCTCCGGACCTCCGCCCGCAAGCTGAACCTGGTCGCCCAGTCGATTCGCGGCCTGAAGGTCCAGCGGGCCCTGAACGAGCTGGAATTCAGCCACCGGCGCATCGCCAAGGACGTCCGCAAGGCGCTCTACTCGGCGATCTCCAACGCCGAGAACAACCACAACCTCGACATCGACTCGCTGGTCGTGGCCGAGGCCTTCGTGGGCAAGAACCTGGTCATGAAGCGCTTCCACGCCCGTGCGCGCGGTCGCGCCTCGCGCATCGAGAAGCCGTTCAGCGAGATCACCATCGTGGTCCGCGAAGTGGGTGAGGCCGCCTGATGGGTCAGAAAATCAATCCGGTCGGGCTGCGCCTCGGCATCAACCGCACCTGGGACAGCCGCTGGTTCGCCGACGGCGCCGAGTACGGCCGCCTGCTGCATGAGGACATCAAGGTCCGCCGCGCGCTGAAGAAGCGGCTCTACCAGGCGGGCGTCTCACGGATCATCATCGAGCGTCCGCACAAGAAGTGCCGCATCACCATCTATGCCGCGCGCCCGGGCGTGATCATCGGCAAGAAGGGCGCGGACATCGAGAAGCTGCGCAAGGACGTCGCCGCCATGACGGACGGCGAGGTCCACCTGAACATCGTCGAGATCCGCAAGCCGGAGACCGACGCCCAGCTGGTGGCCGAGAACATCGCCCAGCAGCTCGAGCGCCGCGTCGCCTTCCGCCGCGCCATGAAGCGCTCGATGCAGTCGGCCATGCGTCTGGGCGCCAAGGGCGTCCGCATCAACGTGTCGGGCCGCCTGGGCGGCGCCGAGATCGCGCGGATGGAGTGGTACCGCGAAGGCCGCGTGCCGCTGCACACCCTGCGCGCCGACGTCGACTACGGCTTCACCGAGGCCAAGACGACCTACGGGGTCATCGGCGTGAAGGTGTGGGTGTTCAAGGGCGAAGTCCTCGAGCACGACCCGATGGCCCTCGACAAGCGCCTGGCCGGCGAGAGCGGCCCGGCCGGTGAAGGCGGCGGCCGCGACCGTGACCGCGATCGTCCGGACCGTGGCCCCCGCCGCGAGCGCCGCGGCGAGCCGGCGAACGCTTAAGGACGAACGCAGATGCTGTCTCCCAAGCGCACCAAGTACCGCAAGCAGTTCAAGGGCCGTATCCACGGGACGGCCAAGGGCGGCTTCACCCTGAACTTCGGCTCCTACGGCCTGAAGTCGCTGGAGCCCGAGCGCGTCACCGCGCGGCAGATCGAGGCGGCCCGCCGCGCGATCACCCGTCAGATGAAGCGCCAGGGCCGGGTGTGGATCCGCGTCTATCCGGACGTTCCGGTGACCGGAAAGCCTGCCGAAGTCCGCATGGGCTCGGGCAAGGGCTCCGTGGAATTCTGGGCCGCCCGGGTGCACCCCGGCCGGATCATGTTCGAAATCGACGGCGTGCCGGACGACGTGGCCCGCGAAGCTCTGCGCCTCGGCGCGGCGAAGCTTCCGGTCCGCACCAAGATCGTCACGCGCATCGACGCCGCCGTGGAGCACGCGTGATGAAGATCGAAGACGTCCGGGGCATGACGCCCGACCAGCTGAGCGAACAGCTCGTCTCCCTGAAGAAGGAGCAGTTCAACCTGCGCTTCCAGAAGGCGACGGGCCAGGTGGAGAAGACCCACCGCGTGGGGCAGGTGCGCAAGGATATCGCGCGCATCAAGACCGTCCTGCGCGCCAAGCAGGCGCAGGCCTGAGGAGAGACGACGAATGCCGAAGCGAGTTCTGGAAGGCGTGGTCGTCTCCGACAAGGGCGACAAGACCATCGTGGTGAAGGTGGAGCGCACCTTCCTCCATCCGGTGCTGAAGAAGACCGTCCGCCGGTCGAAGAAGTACCACGCCCACGACGAAGCCAACGCCTACAAGGCCGGCGAGGTCGCCCGCATCATCGAATGCGCGCCCAAGTCGAAGACAAAAACCTGGGAAGTGCTGCCTAAGGGCGGCGCGGCCCAAGCGTAAGGATCGACCTCAATGATCCAGATGCAGACTAACCTGGACGTCGCCGACAATTCCGGCGCCCGCCGGGTCATGTGCATCAAGGTGCTGGGCGGCGCAAAGCGCCGCTACGCCTCGGTGGGCGACAAGATCGTCGTCTCGGTGAAGGAAGCCATCCCGCGCGGTCGCGTGAAGAAGGGCGACGTGCTGCAGGCGATCGTCGTCCGCACCAGCCAGGCGATCAAGCGCAAGGACGGCTCGGTGATCCGTTTCGACAAGAACGCCGCCGTGATCGTGAACAAGCAATCCGAGCCGATCGGCACGCGGATCTTCGGCCCGGTTCCCCGCGAACTGCGCGCCAAGAACCACATGAAGATCATTTCGCTCGCGCCCGAGGTGCTGTGATGGCCGCGAAGATCAAGAAGGGGGACCGCGTCGTGGTCCTCGCCGGCAAGGACAAGGGCCGCCAAGGCGCCGTGACCAAGGTGTTCCCGAAGGAGCAGCGCGTGCTGGTCCAGGGGATCAACATGGTCCAGCGGCACACGCGCCCCTCGCAACTCGATCCGCAGGGCGGGATCAAGAACAAGGAAGCGCCGCTCCACCTGTCGAACGTGGCCGTGGTCGATTCCAACGGCAAGCCGACCCGCGTCGGCTTCCGCATGGATGGCGACAAGAAGGTCCGGTTCGCCAAGACGACCGGCGAGGTGATCGCAAATGGCTGAGCAGGCTTACGAACCCCGTCTGAAGACGGAGTACCGCGAGCGCATCCGCGGCAAGCTGAAGGAGCGCTTCGGCTACACCAACGAGATGCAGATCCCCAAGATCGACAAGATCGTCATCAACATGGGGGTCGGCGAGGCGGTCGCGGACTCGAAGAAGATCCAATCGGCGATGACCGACCTGGCGAAGATCGCCGGCCAGAAGCCGGTGCCGACCAAGGCGCGCCTGTCGATCGCCAGCTTCAAGCTGCGCGAAGGCATGACGGTGGGCTGCAAGGTCACCCTTCGCAAGGACCAGATGTACGAGTTCCTGGACCGGCTGATCACCATCGCGCTGCCGCGCGTGAAGGACTTCCGGGGCCTGAAGCCGACCTCGTTCGACGGCCGCGGCAACTACGCCATGGGCCTGAAGGAGCACATCGTGTTCCCGGAAATCAACTACGACCAGATCGACCAGATCTGGGGCATGGACATCATCGTCACCACCACTGCGAAGACCGATGAGGAAGCCCGCGAGCTCCTCAGGGAATTCCAGTTCCCGTTCGTGCAGCAGCAGCAGTAGCGGCGGGAAGGAAACTAGAGACATGGCCAAGAAAAGCGCCGTCAACCGCAATGCCCGGGTCAAGAAGCTGGTCGATCAGTACGCCGAGAAGCGCAAGGCGCTGAAGGCGATCGCCAACGACGAGAGCCTGCCCCTGGAAGAACGTTTCGAAGCCCGGCTGAAGCTTGCCGAGCTGCCGCGTAACGCCTCGCCGGTCCGCTATCGGAACCGCTGCGAAGTCACCGGCCGCCCGCGCGGCTACTACCGCAAGCTGAAGATGAGCCGGATTGCCCTGCGTGACCTCGGTTCGCACGGGCTGGTCCCCGGCCTCGTCAAGTCGAGCTGGTAAGGAGAGGGTCCGATGGTCAACGACCCCATTGGCGATCTGATCGCCCGCATCAAGAACGCCGCCTCCCGCGGCCGCTCGAAGGTCCTGACGCCCGCATCCAAGATGCGCGCGCGGCTCCTCGATGTGCTCACCGACGAGGGCTACATCCGCGGCTACCACCTGGTGGAGAAGCCCGGGGCCTTCCCTGAGTTCGAGATCGAGCTGAAGTACTTCGATGGCCAGCCGGTCATCGCCGAGATCAGCCGCGTCTCCAAGCCGGGCCGCCGCGTCTATTCGTCGATCAAGGACCTGAAGCCGGTGAAGAACGGCCTCGGGATCTCGATCCTGTCGACGCCCAAGGGCGTCATGTCCGACAACGCCGCCCGTGAGGCGAACGTTGGCGGCGAAGTGCTCTGCCGGGTGTACTGATGTCTCGTATCGGCAAGAAGGCGATCGCCATCCCGTCCGGCGTGACGGTCACGATCGACGGCCAGACGGTCTCGGTGAAGGGCCCCAAGGGCCAGCTCTCCTGGACCGTGGCCGAAGAGATCGCGGTCGCCCAGGAAGGCGCCGAGCTCCTGCTTTCCAAGAAGGCGGAGGGCCCGCGCGCCCAGGCCATGTGGGGCCTGTCCCGCACGCTGGTGAACAACATGGTAGTGGGCGTCACCCAGGGCTACGAGCGCACGCTCGAGCTGGTGGGCGTGGGTTACCGCGCGCAAATGAAGGGCTCGGTCCTTTCGATGCAGCTCGGCTACTCGCACGACGTCGACGTGAAGCCGCCCGAAGGCGTCTCGTTCGCGGTCCCCAAGCAGACCGAGATCAAGATCGCCGGCATCGACAAGCAGGCCGTCGGCGAGATGGCCGCCCGCATCCGCCGCATGCGTCCTCCCGAGCCCTACAAGGGCAAGGGCGTCCGCTACGCCGGCGAGAAGGTCCGGCGCAAGGAAGGCAAGAAGAAGTAGGCCATGGCGCTCTCCAACCGCTCCACCACCCAGCGCCGCGCCCAGCGCGTCCGCAGCCGCCTCCGCAAGGTGTCGGCCGGCCGTCCGCGGCTCAGCGTCTTCCGCTCGTCCAAGAACATCTACGCCCAGGTCATCGACGATGAGGCCGGCGTGACGCTCGCGGCCGCGTCCTCTCTGGAAGGCGAGAAGAAGGAAAAGGGCTCCGACAAGGACGCCGCCGCCCGCGTCGGCGCCCTGGTCGCCCAGCGCGCCATCGAGAAGGGCGTCAAGGACGTCGTCTTCGACCGCGGCGGCTACCTCTACCACGGCCGCGTGAAAGCCCTCGCCGACGCCGCGCGCGAAGCCGGCCTGAATTTCTAAGGAACGATCATGGCTCGCAGAGACGAACAGCGCGGCGATCGTCGCAACCGCAACGAAGAAGAGCGCGACAGCGAACTCGTCGAGAAGCTGGTTCACATCAATCGCGTCGCGGCCACCGTGAAGGGCGGCCGCCGCTTCTCGTTCGCCGCCCTGATGGTGGTGGGCGACCAGAAGGGCCGCGTCGGCTTCGGCCATGGCAAGGCGCGCGAAGTGCCGGAAGCCATCCGCAAGGCGACCGAGGAAGCCAAGAAGTCGATGATCCGCGTGCCGCTGCGCGAGAGCCGCACCCTGCACCACGACGGCGCCGGTCGTTGGGGCGCGGGCAAGGTGATGGTCCGCGCGGCGCCTCCCGGCACCGGCGTCATCGCCGGCGGTCCGATGCGCGCGGTGCTCGAGACGCTGGGCGTGCAGGACGTCGTCGGCAAGTCTGTCGGGTCGTCCAACCCCTACAACATGGTGCGCGCGACGTTCGAGGCCCTGAAGGTCCAGTCCTCGCCCCGCCAGGTCGCCGCCAAGCGCGGCAAGAAGGTCGCCGACGTCATCGGCCGGCGCGCCGATGGCGCCTCGGCCCAGGTCGCCGCCGAAGCTGAGGGCTGAGTTAGATGGCCAAGGTAACCGTTCGCCAGACCGGCAGTCCGATCCGCCGCACCAAGGACCAGCGCGCGACCCTCGCGGGCCTGGGCCTGAACCGGGTCGGCCGCGTCTCGACGCTCGAGGACACCCCTTCGGTGCGCGGCATGATCGCCAAGGTCCACCACCTGGTCGAGGTGGTCGAAGGCTAGGCCTTCGTCCCCTTCCACCGTTCACATTGCCGAGTCGGGGCCCTCGCTCCGGCGATAGATCTCCAAGGAGAGGCGCCGATGACCAAGCTCAACGAGCTTTCGCCCCGTGAGGGCTCCACCAAGGGCCGCATGCGCGTCGGCCGCGGCCCGGGTTCGGGCAAGGGCAAGACCGCCGGCCGTGGCGTGAAGGGCCAGAAGGCCCGCACCGGCGTTTCGATCGCCGGCTTCGAAGGCGGCCAGATGCCGCTGCACATGCGCATGCCCAAGCGCGGCTTCAATTCGCGCAACCGCAAGGACTTCGCCGAGGTGAACCTGTGGCGCATCGAGCAGGCGGTCGCGGCCGGCAAGCTCGACGCCAAGGCCGCCATCGACGCCGACGCCTTGCTGAAGGCGGGCGTGATCCGCCGCGCCAAGGACGGCGTGAAGCTGCTTGGCAAGGGCGAACTGAAGTCCAAGCTGAACCTGACCGTCTACGCGGCCACGGCCTCGGCCCGCGCCGCGGTCGAAAAAGCCGGCGGCAAGCTGACCACGACCAAGCCGGAAGCCGCCGCGGCGGAAGAAGCCTGACGACTGCGACCAGGGCGCCCTCGCCATTGGTGACGGCGCGCCCTATCTCAGCCACGACCTAGTCAGGGGACTTTGAATGGCCTCGGCCGCAGAACAGCTCGCAGCCAATCTGAACTTCGAGGCCTTCCAGAAGGCCACGGAGCTCCACAAGCGCATCTGGTTCACCCTCTGGGCGATGATCGTCTATCGCCTGGGCTGCTACATCCCGATCCCGGGCATCGACACCTACGCCTTCGCCCAGGCCTTCAACGGCCAGGCTCAGGGCATTCTGGGCATGTTCAACATGTTCTCGGGCGGCGCCGTGCAACGCATGGCGATCTTCGCGCTGAACGTGATGCCCTATATCTCCGCCTCGATCATCGTGCAGCTCCTGGGGACGGTCTATCCGCCGTGGGAGAAGCTGCGGAAGGAAGGCGGCGAGGCGGGGCGCAAACAGCTCAACCAGTACACCCGCTACCTGACGGTGGCGCTGGCGGTGTTCCAGTCGTTCGGCATCGCGGTCGGCCTGATGCAGAGCCCCGGGATCGTCGACAACCCGGGAATCTTCTTCCTGGTCTCGACGGTCGTGACCCTCACGGGCGGAACGATGTTCCTCATGTGGCTGGGCGAGCAGATCACCAGCCGCGGCGTCGGCAACGGCGTTTCGCTGATCATCTTCGCCGGCATCGTCGCGGTCCTGCCGCAGTACATCTTCCAGGCCTTCGAGATGGCCCGGACCGGCGCCATGAGCGGCGCGGGCCTGCTGATCATCGGCCTTCTGGTCATCGTCGTGACCGTGGCGATCGTGTTCATGGAGCGCTCGCAGCGGCGCCTGCTGGTGCAGTATCCGAAGCGCCAGGTGGGCAACCGGATGTTCGGCGGGGACACGTCGTTTCTGCCGCTGAAGATCAACACCTCGGGCGTGATCCCGCCGATCTTCGCCTCGTCGCTGCTGCTGTTGCCGGCCACGGTTATGGGCTTCGCCGCTACCGCCAACCTGCCGGAATGGCTGCAGTGGCTGCCGCTCGCCGTCGGCCAGCTGCAGCACGGCCAGCCGCTGTTCATGGTGCTCTATGGCGCCCTGATCATCTTCTTCTGCTTCTTCTACACCTCGGTGGTGTTCAACCCCGAGGACACGGCGGAGAACCTGCGCAAGTACGGCGGCTTCCTGCCCGGCATCCGGCCCGGCAAGCGGACCGCGGAGTACCTGGACTACGTGCTGACCCGCCTGACCGTGATCGGCGCGGCCTACATCACGATCGTCTGCCTGCTCCCCGAGGCGCTGATCGGCTACTTCAACGCCGGCTTCTACATGGGCGGCACGTCGCTGCTGATCGTGGTCAGCGTCACCATGGACACCGTCGCGCAAATCCAGTCCCATCTGCTGGCGCACCAGTACGAAGGTCTGATCCGCCGCTCCAAGCTGCGCGGCGGCGGGCGGCGCGGCTGAGGGGGAACGGCGCGGCGCCTTTCAAGAGCGCACGCCGAGGGTAGGGGAGCCCACGGACCATGAACCTGATCCTGTTCGGCCCGCCGGCGGCGGGGAAGGGCACCCAGGCCAAGCGGCTGGTCGACCAGCGCCGCATGGTCCAGCTCTCCACCGGCGACATGCTGCGTGCGGCGATCGCCGCCGACAGCCCGCTCGGCCGCCGGGTCAAGGACATCATGGCGAGCGGCGCGCTCGTCTCCGACGACATCGTGGTCGCCCTGATCGAGGAGCGCCTGCCCGAGGCGGAGGCGGCCGGCGGCGCGATCTTCGACGGCTTTCCGCGGACTGTGGCCCAGGCCGAGGCGCTGGACGCCATGCTGAAGGGCCGCGACGCTGCCATCGACATCGTGGTGCGCCTGAAGGTCGATGACGAAGCGCTGATGAAGCGCATCGCCATTCGCTTCGCCGAGAGCGGTCGCGCCGACGACAACCCGGAGAGTTTCAAGGTCCGCCTGGACGCCTACAACACCCAAACCGCCCCGCTGCTCCCGTACTACCGCGACCAGGGCAAGCTCACCGAAGTCGATGGCATGGGCTCGATCGACGAGGTCGCCGCGGCGATCGACGGCGCGCTGGCGGCGGTCGCTTAGTGGCGGCCTGAGGGCCTTGGCCGGCCGCGAAGTTGCGCGAACCAGCCGCTCGTGCTTTCCTCACCGTGTTCCGGGGGGATTTCCCGGACGTCGTGACGGCTGGACGCGGGTGAGGGACCACCCCTTGCGCGTGCTAAAATTCGTTCACAATTAGGTGTTTCCGCCATTGACGGAGGCGCCGCGATCCCTATAACGAGGCGCTTCCGCGAAAGAGCGCGAAGGACGCGCCGGCTCGTGCCCTCGGGGTAACGGGGGCCGGGGCGCCGTTCGCGCTTCTTGTGCTGGACCAGGAGAGCTGTACACGTGGCCCGTATCGCTGGCGTCAATATCCCCACCAACAAGCGCGTTGTGGTCGCGCTGCAGTACATCCACGGCATCGGCCCGGCGAAGGCCGCGGAGATCGTGGCCAAGGTCGGCATCGAGGACGCCCGGCGCGTCAACCAGCTGACCGACCAGGAAGTGCTGCACATCCGCGAGGCGATCGACCGCGACTACACCGTCGAGGGCGACCTCCGCCGCGAGACCGCGGTCAACATCAAGCGCCTGATGGACCTGGCCTGCTATCGCGGCCTGCGTCACCGCAAGGGCCTGCCAGTCCGCGGCCAGCGCACGCACACCAACGCCCGCACCCGCAAGGGCCCCGCCAAGCCGATCGCCGGCAAGAAGAAGTAAGAGAGCGTATCGCCGATGGCCAAGGAACCGGCTCGCGTCAAACGCCGCGAGCGCAAGAACATCACTTCGGGCGTGGCGCATGTGAACGCCTCGTTCAACAACACCATGGTGACCATCACGGACGCCCAGGGGAACACCATCTCCTGGTCGAGCGCCGGCCTGATGGGCTTCAAGGGTTCGCGTAAGTCGACGCCCTATGCCGCCCAGATGGCGGCCGAGGACGCTGGCCGTAAGGCCGCCGAACACGGCGTGCGCACGCTGGAAGTCAACGTCTCCGGCCCCGGTTCGGGCCGCGAGTCGGCGCTGCGCGCGCTGCAGGCGGTCGGCATGACGATCACCACCATCCGCGATGTGACGCCCATTCCGCACAACGGCTGCCGGCCGCCCAAGCGCCGGCGCGTCTGAGTAGGCCTGTACTGCAATTCGAGGCGCCGGCGTCGCACGAGCGGCCGGCGATCCTGCGTTCCGAGGGACCCACGTGATCGAAAGAAACTGGAACGAGCTTATCCGTCCCGAGAAGCCGCAGATCGAGACTGGCGCCGACGCCAGCCGCAAGGCGCGTCTGGTGGCCGAGCCTCTCGAGCGCGGATTTGGCGTGACGCTGGGCAACAGCCTGCGCCGCGTCCTGCTCTCGTCGCTGCAAGGCGCGGCCGTAACGGCGGTGCAGATCGACGGCGTCGTCCACGAGTTCTCCTCGCTGGAAGGCGTGCGTGAAGACGTCGTCGACATTGTCCTGAACATCAAGCAGCTGGCGCTGCGCATGCACGCCGAGGGCCCGAAGCGGATGACGCTGCGCGCCACCGGTCCCGGCGCGGTCACTGCCAGCCAGATTGAAGCGCCGTCCGATATCGAGATCCTGAACCCCGACCACGTGCTCTGCACGCTGGACGATGGCGCCAACGTGCGCATGGAGTTCACGGTCAACACCGGCAAGGGTTACGTCGCCGCCGAGATGAACCGGCCGGAAGACGCCCCGATCGGCCTGATCGCGGTCGACGCCCTCTATTCGCCGGTCAAGCGCGTCGCCTACCGCGTCGAGCCGACCCGCCAGGGCCAGAGCCTCGACTACGACAAGCTGGTCATGGAAGTGGAGACCAACGGCGCGGTCTCGCCGGTGGACGCCGTGGCCTACGCCGCGCGGATCCTGCAGGACCAGCTGCAGATCTTCATCACCTTCGAAGAGCCGAAGAAGAAGGTCGAGGGCGAGGCGAAGCCGGAGCTGCCGTTCAACCCGGCGCTGCTCAAGAAGGTGGACGAGCTCGAACTGTCTGTCCGTTCGGCCAATTGTCTGAAGAACGACAACATCGTCTACATCGGCGACCTGATCCAGAAGACCGAAGCCGAGATGCTCCGGACTCCAAATTTCGGCCGCAAGTCCTTGAACGAGATCAAGGAAGTGCTCGCCGGAATGGGCCTGCATCTGGGCATGGACGTGCCCAACTGGCCGCCGGAGAACATCGAAGAGCTGGCGAAGAAGTTCGAAGACCAGATGTAATCAGCTACTGCGCCACCTCCGGGCCGCTTCAGCGGTCTGGGCCCGATGAAGCCGCAACAGCGGTGGAGGGCCTCGGCGCTTCGTGTTGACCCGGGCGGGAGCAGGCCGGGACTTGGTTAGGCAAGGGCCGGTGGCCCAGGAGATATCGAGATGCGTCACGGCAAAGCCCATCGCAAACTGGGTCGTACGACCGCCCACCGCACCGCCATGTTCGCCAACATGTCGGCCAGCCTGATCAAGCACGAGCAGATCGTCACCACGCTGCCGAAGGCCAAGGAACTGCGCCCGGTGGTCGAAAAGCTGATCACGCTCGCCAAGCGCGGCGATCTGCATGCCCGCCGCCAGGCGATCAGCGAGGTCCGCGACGTCGAGCAGGTCGGCAAGCTCTTCTCGGTGCTCGGCCCGCGCTACAAGGACCGCAACGGCGGCTACATCCGCGTGCTCAAGGCCGGCTTCCGCCATGGCGACGACGCCCCGATGGCGGTGATCGAGTTCGTCGACCGCGATCCGGCCGAGAAGGGCAAGGACTCTGGCCCGACCGCCGACCAGACCTTCGCCGACGAATAGGTCACGGCGCACAATCTGAAACTTCGAGGCCCGGGACAGCGACGTCCCGGGCCTTCGTCTTTGGGGGCGTCACATTCGACGGCTAGGGTGGCGGGCTATGGTCACGCTTCGCCTGATCGCCGCCGCGCTCCTGTGGCTCATCGCCCTGCCGGCGCTCGCCGCCGAGCGGCCGCTGACGGTCCTGATCTCGATCGACGGCTTCCGGCCGGACTACCTCGACCGTGGCGTTTCACCGACGCTGTCGGCGCTGGCCGACCAGGGCGTCCGTGGCGACATGCGGCCGTCCTTCCCGAGCAAGACCTTCCCCAACCACTACACACTGGTCACAGGCCTGCGCCCAGATCGCCACGGCATCGTCGAGAACAACATGCAGGACCCGGCGATCCCGGGCGTGACGTTCCGCATGGCCAACGCCGAGGCGGTCACCGATTCGCGCTGGTGGGCGGATGGGGAGCCGATCTGGGTCGCCGCCGAGCGGGCAGGCATCCGCACCGCGACGATGTTTTGGCCGGGCTCCGAAGCCCCGTTCCGCGGCGTCCGGCCGACCCGTTGGAGGCGCTTCGACATCAAGGTTCCGGCCGAGGAGCGGGTGGCGCAGGTGCTGACTTGGCTGGACCTGCCGCCAGCCGAGCGGCCGCGGTTCGTCACCCTCTACTTCGACGACGTCGATACGGCCGGTCACCACGGCGGGCCGGACTCGGCCGAGCTGAACGCCGCGGTAGCCAGGGTCGATGCGGCGATCGGGCGCCTCACCGCCGGCCTAGCCGCGCGCGCCATCGTCACGAACCTCGTGATCGTCGCCGACCATGGCATGGCCACCGTCCCGGAGGACCGTCGGCAGTATCTGGACGACCTGATTCCACGGGCCGCCTTCCGCAACTTGGTCGGCGGCACGATCGCGACCGTCTACCCCGCAGCCGGCCAGGAGCGCGCGGTCGAGAACGCCCTGGTTGGCCGCCACGGCCATTTCGAGTGCTGGAAGAAGTCGCAGATCCCGGCGCGCTTCTACTATGGCCGCCACCCGCGCGTGGCGCCCATTCTGTGCCTTGCCGACGTCGGGTGGAACGTCAGCACCCACGATTTCCGCCCGCCGGCGCAGCCGGAGATCGGCCAGCACGGCTTCGACCCGTTCAGCCCCGAAATGGCGGCGATCTTCATCGCCAACGGGCCCGCATTCAAGAAGGGCGCGAGGCTCGAGACCTTCGACAACGTGGATGTCTATCCGCTCTTGGCCCGCCTGCTGGGAGTGAGGCCGACCCCAGGCGATGGGCGGATGACCACCGTTGGACATGCGCTCAGTCCTTGACATATTTGCCAAGTGGGTGAAATATTCTCCTACGTGATAAGGAGAACCTCCGTGCATGGCTTCGTTCCCGCCGTCTTCTACAAGGACCCTATGGCGGCTCTCCGCTGGCTCGAGGCCGCCTTCGGTTTCGAGCTCTCAGCCCTGATCACCGACGGGGAAGGGAATCTGGCCCACTCCGAGATGACCTTCGGCGGCGGCGCGCTCAACGTCGGCGGCGAGTGGGAGGGACCGGAGATGGTCGGGCCCGCCCGGATGCGCAGTCCAGGGTCCGTCGATGGGATCAACACCCAGTTGATCCGCGTGCACATGGCCACCGGCATCGACGCCCACTGCGAGCGGGCCCGCGCCGCCGGCGCGCGGATCGTGGCGGAGCCGGCCGACCAGTTCTATGGCGC
>CAZBXO010000036.1:13296-27166 GCA_964495645.1 uncultured Phenylobacterium sp.
CACGGCGGCGCGGCGCCCGGCCAGGTCGGCGGCCGCAACACCCAGTCTGTGTGTGTCAACATGGCAGAGGGGATCGACGCCCACTATGAGCGCGCCCGCGCCGCCGGCGCCCGGATCGAGCGCCAGCCGGCCGACCAGCAGTACGGCGCGCGTGTCTACACATGCCTCGATCCGGAGGGTCACGCCTGGGCCTTCAGCCAGCCGATCGCAGCACTGAGCGCCGCCGAGATGGCCGCCGCGACCGGCCGCAAGATCGAGACGAGGGACGGGACCCATGGCTGAAGCCCGCAACAGCCTGATCTCGGCGATCTTCTATCGCGACCCGCGCGCCGCGCTGGACTTCCTCGAGAAGGGGCTCGGATTCGAACGGGTCATGGTGATCGAGGACCCCGTGGGCGGCATTGTCCACTCCGAGATGAGGTTCGGCGACTCCCTGGTCATGGTCGGTCCCGAGTTCACCGACGATCACAAGAGTCCACGCTCCATCGGCGGCGGCAATACGCAGACCGTGCACATCAACATCGCGACCGACGCCCATGTCCATTGCGCCCGCGCCCGCGCGGCGGGGTTCGACATCCTCGCCGAGCCGGAGGACCAGTTCTACGGCCAGCGCACCTACCGCTGCCGCGATCCCGAAGGCCACATGTGGACGGTCGGCCAGTTCATCCGGCAGGTGACCCAGGAGGAAGCCGCGGCCGCCACGGGCCTGAAGATCGACGGCTGGGTATGAGCGCCGCCGCACTCGACCGGACGCTGGCGGCGCTGGCGGATCCGCACCGCCGCCGCGTGGTGGACCTGCTGGCCCAGCGGCCGCGGGCCGCGGGTGAGTTGGCCCGGGCCCTCGAGCTCGCGCCGCCCGCCATGAGCCGACATCTGAAGACCTTGCGCCAGAGCGGCCTGGTCGAGGAGAGCCACCCCGAGTTCGACGCGCGCGTGCGCATCTATGCCTTGAGGCCCGAACCCATGGTCCACCTGCAGCGCTGGCTGGAGGAGAGCGAGCGGCTCTGGACCGCCCAGCTCGCCGCCTTCAAGGCCCACGTCGAGAAGGACGCATGACCTCCAGGGTCTATGTCGCTTTGCGCGTGAAGGCGGCGCCGGCGCGCGCCTTCGACGTGTTCGTCGACGAGATCGGCGCCTGGTGGCGGCCGAACATGCTGTTCCAGACAACGCCCCGGGCGCTCGGAGTGCTGGCCTTCGAGCGCGGCGAGGGCGGACGGCTCACCGAGACCCTCGCCAACGGCAAGGCGTTCGAGATCGGCCGGATAACAGTTTGGGAGCCGCCGCAGCGGTTCGCATTCAGCTGGCGGCAGGCCAGCTTCCCACCGGACCTCGTCACCGAGGTGGAGGTCTGCTTCGAGGCGGTGGGCGAGGAGACACGGGTCAGCGTCGAGCACCGCGGCTTCGACCGAGTGCCGGCCGATCATGTGGCCCGCCACGGCTTCCCGGACCAGCTGCTGCTGACACGTCTGGGCGAGTGGTGGCGTACCAACCTGCAGGCCGTCGCCGGTAGGATCGGATAACCCTGTTGCGCCGGTTCCTGTTGTGTTCCAGACTGGCGTGAGGGGATAGGTCATGAGCGAGAGCGCATCGCAAGCGCCCGCGCCGAAGGGGCGGCGGGCCGCGGTCGGGTTCATCCTGGTCAGCGTCTGGCTGGACGTCCTGTCGCTCGGCGTGATCATCCCTGGCTTCGCGCCGCTGATGCAGCACGAATTCACGGGCGGGGACGCGGCCGCGGCGGCGCGCTGGATGGGCCTGTTCTCGGGGGTCTGGGCGCTCGCCCAGTTCGTCGGCGCGCCAATTCTCGGCGCGCTGTCGGACAGGTTCGGGCGGCGGCCGGTCCTGCTGATCTCGCTCTTCGGCCTCGGCTTCGACTACATCGTCATGGCGTTCGCGCCCACCCTCGGCTGGCTGTTCGCGGCGCGGGTAGTCTCCGGCCTCACTGCGGCCGGCATGGCGGTGGCCAGCGCCTACATCGCGGACGTGACACCGCCGGAGAAGCGGGCCCAGACCTTCGGCCTGATCGGTGCGGCGTGGGGTGTCGGCTTCATCGTAGGGCCGGCGATCGGCGGCGTCCTGGGCGACATCAGCCTGCGCGCGCCGTTCCTGGGGGCTGCGGCCCTGACTCTGGTCGGCGCCGTCTATGGCCTCTTCGTCTTGCCGGAGTCCCTGGCCAAGGAGAACCGGGCGAAGATCGACTGGAGGAAGGCCAATCCGATCGGCTCTCTCGGCTTCCTGGCCCGCCACCGCGAGCTGCTGCCGCTGTCGGTCGTGAACCTGATGATGCAGACCGCGCACTACGTGCTGCCGACGATCTTCGTGCTCTACGCCTCCAACCGGTACGGCTGGTCGCTGAAGACGACCGGCGCGGCGATGGCCCTGACCGGCGTCTGCAACATCATCGTCCAGGGCCTGCTGGTGAAGCGCGTGGTGGCGTGGATTGGAGAGTGGGGCTCGATGCTGGCCGGTCTGGTCTTCGGCGGGCTGGGCTTCGCCATTTATGGCCTGGCTCCCACCGGCTGGATCTTCCTGATCGGCACGCCGGTATTCGGCCTGATCGGCCTCTTCGGTCCGGGGTTCCAGGCGATCGTCACCAAGCGCGTGTCGGCCAGTGAGCAGGGACGCCTGCAGGGAGCGAATTCGAGCCTCGCGGGCCTGGCCGGCATCGTGGCTCCCTCCATGTTCGGCTGGACCTACGCCTGGTTCATCGCGTCCGGACACGCATATGTCCCGGGCTCGGCCTTCCTGCTCGCCGCCGCCCTGCATGGCGTTGGAGCCATCCTGGCGCTGGCCCTCTACGCCCGCGCGCCGCGCTCCGCGGGAGCGGCCGCGTGACCGCGGAGGTCGCCCGTCCGGCCTGGCGCGGGCGCCAGGCGGCATTCTCGTTCATCTTCGTCTGCGCCGTGGCGAACGTGCTTTCGTTCGCCCTGATCATCCCGATCCTGCCCAACCTCGTGAAGAGCTTCGTCGGCGGCGACACCGCGCGCGCGTCCGAGTGGGTGGTGATCTTCTCGACCACCTGGGGCCTGATCCAGTTCGGCATCGGACCGATCCTCGGCCTGATGTCGGACCGGTTCGGCCGCAGGCCGGTGCTGCTGATCTCGCTGCTGGGCCTCGGCCTCGACTTCATCGTCATGGGCCTGGCGCCCAACCTCGCCTGGCTGTTCGTCGGCCGGCTGATCAGCGGCGCGACCTCGGCCACGTTCCCGACCTGCTACGCCTACCTCGCCGACGTCACCCCGCCGGAGAAACGGGCTCGGGCCTTCGGCTGGATGGGCTCGGCGATGTCGGTGGGCTTCATGGTCGGGCCCGCGCTCGGCGGCCAGCTGGGGGCGATCGACCTGCGGCTCCCCTTCTTCGCCGCGGCCGGCCTGTCGCTGCTCAACACCCTCTACGGCGTGTTCGTGCTGCCGGAGTCGCTGCCGCCCGAGCGGCGGCTGAAGCGGTTCGAGTGGAAGCGCGCCAACCCGGTCGGATCGCTGACCCTGCTGCGCTCGCACCGCAATCTGCTGGGCATGGCCTCGATCAGCTTCCTGGCCCAGCTCGCCATGATCGTCTGGCCGTCGGTGTTCGTGCTCGCCGCGGGCTACCGCTGGGGCTGGGGCACCGCGGCGATCGGCTGGTCGATGATGGCCGGCGGGATCCTGGGCGTGGCCGTCCAGAGCTTCGTGGTCGGCCCGGTGGTCAGCCGCATCGGTGAGCGCGGGGCGCTGCTATCCGGACTGTTCTTCAACACGCTCAGCACCACGTGGACGGCCTTTGCGGCGCGCGGCTGGATGTATCTGTCGGCCCTGCCGATCGGCTCGCTCGGCGGGCTGATCACGCCGGGCCTGCAGGGCCTGATGACCCGCCGCGTGGCGCCCCACGAGCAGGGCCAGCTGCAGGGCGCAATCCAGTGCCTCAACGGTTTCGCCTCGATTGTCGGGCCGATGATCTATGGCCTGTCGTTCGCCTGGTGGGTGCGCCATGGCGATGCGATGGGCCTGCCGGCCGCGCCCTTCTTCATATCCGGGCTCTGCCTGGCGCTGGGCTTCGCCCTTTCGCTGGCTTTTGCGCGTCCGCCGGAGGCGGAACCGGCTTCGCCTTGATTGCGCCCGGAAACTGAGGAATCTCCGGCCCGTTTTCGCGACGGGTTTTTCGGAGACCGCATGCGCGCCGCCAGCGTCCTCATCCCAATCCTGACCCTGCTGACCGCCTGCTCGCAGCCGCAGAATGGTTCGGCCCAACCGGCCATGCCGGCGCCGACGCGTTCCGTGCCCTCGAGCGCGGCGGCGATGAAGCAGTCCTTCGCCCCCGTGGTGAAGCGGGCGGCCCCGGCGGTCGTCAACATCTCCTCCAAGCGCATCGTCCGACAGAACGTCGATCCGTTCTGGCAACTGTTCGGGCTGGGCGCGCCGCGCGATCAAGTGGTCGGTTCGCTGGGCTCAGGCGTCATCGTCCGATCGGACGGCGTGATCATCACCAACAATCACGTGGTCGCCCAGGGCCAGGAGATCACGGTCTCGCTGCAGGATCGCCGAGAGTTCCCGGCGCGGGTTCTCCTCGCCGACCCGCGCAGCGACCTGGCGGTGCTGAAAGTCGACCCGCGTGGCGAGCGCCTGCCGGTGCTGCCGATCGACGACTCCGCCGACACCCAGGTCGGCGACCTGGTGCTGGCCATCGGCAACCCCTTCGGGGTCGGCCAGACGGTGACCAACGGCATCGTCTCGGCGCTAAACCGCACCGCCGACCCCACCGGCGACGCGGGCGCCTACATCCAGACCGACGCCGCGATCAATCCCGGCAACTCCGGGGGCGCCTTGGTCGACATGGACGGTGACCTGATCGGCGTGAACAGCTTCATCCTCTCCCGATCGGGCGGCTCGTCCGGCGTCGGCTTCGCGGTGCCGGCTGCGGTGGTGCGGCGTGTCGTGGAGACCGCGGTCGGGGGTGGCCGCGCGGTCGTGAGGCCCTGGCTGGGCGCGCGCCTGCAGAGCGTGACGGCCGACATCGCCCCCTCCCTCGGCCTGACGACGCCGAACGGGGCTCTCGTGGCGGACGTCTGGCCGGGTGGGCCCGCGGCCCGCGCGGGTCTGCGCCAAGGCGATCTCATCCTCACCGTGGACGGCCAGCCGGCCGCCGATGCGGCCTCGGTCAACATCGCATTGGCCAACCACCGACCGGGCGAGAGCGTCCGCATTGGCTATCGGCGCGGCCGCACCGAGCTGCAGACGACCTTGCGCGCCGAGGCTCCGCCGGCGACGCCCGCCCGCGACGAGCGAACGATCAACGGCGACAATCCCTTGAACGGCGTCACGGTCGTGAATCTCTCCCCGGCGGTCGCCGAGGAACTGGGTCTCGACATCTTCCGCGGCCGTGGGGTGCTGATCGTCAACGCAGGGCGCGGATACGCCGCGCAGGCCGGCTTCCGGCCTGGGGACCTGATCCTCGCGGTCAACGGGCGGCCGGTCGAGAGCGTGCGCGACCTGGCGGCTGCGGTGGCGACAGCCTCGCGCGGCTGGCAGGTGACGGTCGAGCGCGGCGGCCAGACGATCACGGCGCGGTTCTAGCCGCCGCCCCGCAATGCTAAGCCGGAGCCCATGGCCGACCTGTTCGAAGCCGCGGGCCTGAAGCCGGAGCAGCCGTCGCCGCTGGCCGACCGCCTGCGGCCGAAAGCGTTGGACGAGGTGGTGGGCCAGGACCACCTGCTGGGACCGGAGGGCCCGATCCGGCGCATGGCCGAGGCGCGGCGCCTGTCGTCGATGATCCTTTGGGGCCCGCCCGGCACCGGCAAGACCACCATCGCGCGCCTGCTGGCCAAGGAGGCCGGCTACGAGTTCCAGCAGCTGTCGGCGGTGTTCTCCGGCGTCGCGGACCTCAAGAAGGCGTTCGAGGCCGCGCGCGCAAGGCGCGCAGCCGGCCAGGCGACGCTGCTGTTCGTCGATGAGATCCACCGCTTCAACCGCGCCCAGCAGGACGGCTTCCTGCCCTTTGTGGAGGAGGGGATCGTCACCCTGGTGGGGGCCACCACCGAGAACCCGTCGTTCGAACTGAACGGGGCGCTGCTCTCCCGCTGCCAGGTGTTCGTACTGAGGCGGCTGGACGATGCGGCGCTCGAGAGCCTGCTCGAGAAGGCGGCCGAACATGAGGGGCGTGAGCTCCCGTTGGAGCCGGAAGCGCGGAACGCCCTCGTCGCCTTGGCGGACGGCGACGGCCGCTACCTGCTGACGCTGGCCGAGACCCTGTTCAACATCGGCTCGGCCAAGCCGCTGACGACCAAGGAGCTGGGCCAGGTCCTGCAGAAGCGCTCGCCCGCCTACGACAAGGATCGCGAGGAGCACTACAACCTCATCTCCGCCCTGCATAAGTCGATCCGCGGCTCGGATCCGGACGCCGCGCTCTACTGGCTGGCGCGCATGCTGGCCGGCGGCGAGGATCCGCTGTTCGTGGCGCGTCGCCTGATCCGCGCGGCGGCCGAGGACATCGGCGAAGCCGACCCGATGTCGCTGATCCTCGCCAATGCGGCCAAGGACACCTACGACTTCCTGGGCTCGCCCGAGGGCGAGATCGCGCTGGCCCAACTCACCATCCACCTTGCTACGGCGCCCAAGTCCAACGCCGTCTACCGCGCCTTCGGGGCGGCCATGGCGGCGGCCAAGGAGACCGGCTCGCTGATGCCGCCCAAGCACATCTTGAACGCCCCCACGCGGCTGATGAAGGACCTCGGCTACGGCAAGGGCTACGCCTACGACCACGACGCGCCGCAGGGCTTCTCCGGCCAGGACTACTTCCCTGAGGAGATGGAGCGGCGGACCTTCTACGAACCCCGCGGCGACGGCGCCGAGGCGCGGATCAAGGAGCGTCTCGAGCGCTGGGCTGCTCTGCGCAAGGGCCGGGAGTGAAGCGGCGGACGTTCGTGTTCGCCGGCGTCGCTGCCTTGGCCGGATCGGCGGCGGCGGCCGAGCCGGCGGTTGTGACGCTCTTCGGGGACTCGATCGCGGCCGGTTACGGCCTGGCGCCGGCCGACGGTCCGGCCGCGCAGCTGCAGGCGGCGCTGGCCGAACGCGGGATTGCCGCTCAGGTGCGCAACGCGGGCGTGCCGGGCGATCCGTCGCCCGGCGGCCTCGGCCGCGTTGACCAGATTCGCCGCGACACCGCCGTCTGCGTCGTCGAGTTCGGGGGCAACGACCAGCGGCTGGGCTATCCGGTGTCGGTGACCCGCGACAACCTCGACGCGATCGTCCGACGGCTGAAGGCCCACGGGGTGACCGTGATCCTCGTGGGGTTCGGCGGCGGCGCGCGGACCGAGGCCATTCGCGACGTGGCCACGGACAACGCGGTCGCCTTCTATCCGGACGCCTTTGCCGGCATCGGCCGCGAGTTGCGCCAAGCCGACGGCGTGCACCCCAACGCCGCTGGCGCGAAGGTCTTGGCGAGCGGCCTGGCGCCTCTGGTAGCCGAAGCGTTGCGGGCGCGGCTTGGCCGCTGACCGTTGTTCTCCGGACGAGGCGGGCCTAGGCTCCCGCGAGGTTCGGGGAGGAACTGAACATGACGATGACGGCTGATGAGGCCCGCGCGGCGACGCCCTGGTCCTTCTGGGTGGTGGCCTTGCTGGGCCTGCTCTGGAACGGGTTCGGCGCGGTCGATTACACGATGAGCCACGTCCAGGGCGAAGCCTGGTACCGCACCATGGGCATGCCGGAGGCCGCCATTGCGGCCATGAACGCTTACCCGACCTGGATGCACGCGGTCTGGGCCATCGGCGTGTGGGGCTCGGTGCTCGGCGCGGTGCTGCTTCTCCTGCGGTCGCGCTGGGCGCTGCACGCTTTCGCCGTCTCGACGCTCGGGGCGCTCGGTAACGTGGCCTACACCGCCGTGACGCCGGTGCTGATGGAGACCATGGGCATCGTCATGCCGCTCGTCATCATCGTGATCTGCATCTTCTTCGTCTGGTATTCGAGGGCGATGACGGCGAAGGGCATCCTCCGCTAAGCGGGGGGTGTGAAGAAGCCGCTCAATCCGGTTCAGCTCACGGCCGACGAGGTCGCCTTCGTGCGCGGCCTCGTCCTCTACGAAGACTCCGAGATCTTGGCGCTGGACAAGCCGGCCGGCTTGTCGAGCCAGGGCGGCCGCGGGCAGGTCCATACGCTGGACGAGCTACTCTGGGCCTTCGCCAGGCCCGGCAAGGCGCGGCCGCGCCTGATACATCGTCTGGACCGCGACACCTCGGGCGTGATTCTCACCGCCAAGACCAAGCCCGCGGCGGGTTTCCTCGGCAAGGCGCTGATGGCCCGCAAGATGGCGAAGACCTACCTCGCCATCGTCACGCCCGGTCCGCCGGAACCGCCGTCCGGGCGTATCGACCTGCCGTTGCGGCGCGTGGAGCAGGGGCGGGAGGCCTACATGCAGGTCTGCGCCGCCGATCACCCGGACGCCGAGGCGGCCGCGTCACGCTACCGGACGGTCGGGCGCCACGAGGGGGCGGCGCTGCTCGAGCTCGATCCGCAGACCGGACGCATGCACCAACTGCGCGTGCACATGGCCGCCATCAGCCGCCCGATCGCCGGCGACGCCCGCTATGGCGGCGCCCTGGTGGTGGGCGGCCACACCGTGCCGCGGCTGATGCTGCACGCCCGGGCGCTGGCCTTCCCGCACCCCGCGGGCGGGACCAAGCGGCTGGAGGCCGCGCCCCCCGCCGACATGGCGGGCCTGATCGCCTCGCTGGGACTCAGATAGGAACGCGCCTTCTGTTTGCCCGTTTCGGGTGCAAGCTGTTGGAAGCCCAACGCTTTTGCGCCGAGACGATCAGATGAGCCGCCCGATCCTGTCCGCCCTTGCCGTCCTGGCGCTGGCCGCCTGCGCGAGCGCGCCCACGCTTTACCAGCCGGCCGCGGGACCCAAGGCGGTGGGCTATTCCGAGTATCGCGTCGAACCCGGCCGCTATCGCGTCACCTTCCGCGGTGGCCCGGGCGCGCCGGTGCAGCAGGTGCAGGACCTGGCGCTGTTGCGCGCGGCGGACCTGGCCCTCGCCGACGGCTACGACTGGTTCCGGGTCGCGGACCGCTTCGTCGAGGGCCGGCCGGACAAGGGCCCGCGCATCAGCCTGGGCGTGGGGGGCGCAAGCTTCGGTCGCCGGAGCGCCGTCGGCGTCGGCGTGAGCAACGGCTTCAGCCTGGGGGGCGGCCCCTCGATGATCTCCACCATCGAGGTGGTGATGGGGAAGGGCGAGCGGCCGCGCGGCCTCGACATCTATGACGCTCGGTCCCTGCGCGAGAACCTCGGCCGCGGCGTCTAGGCGACCTTCGCGGCGGCGGTGATCGGGGCGGCGCGGACGGCCGCGTGGGTGAAGGCGGCCTGGTCGGCGACCTCCAGGTGCATCGGGCTCGCAAGGCCCTGAGCAATCAGGGCGGGCGCCTTGCCACGCATCTCCCGCGCCATCATCCGCATCAGCT
Organism: uncultured Phenylobacterium sp.; assembly: GCA_964495645.1. Classification (GTDB taxonomy): domain Bacteria; phylum Pseudomonadota; class Alphaproteobacteria; order Caulobacterales; family Caulobacteraceae; genus Phenylobacterium. The sequence continues at coordinate 22,725 of CAZBXO010000036.1, forward strand.
TTTCCAGCAGTTCGTCGCCCAGCGGCAGCTCGGAGAAATCCATGGTCAGGCCCTGCAAGCGCACACCGCGAACGGGCGCCATGGGGTCGCGGCCCGGGGGCAGGCGGCCGAGCACGCCGCGGGTCAGTTGGCCGAGGTAGCCCGAGACCTCCACCAGCCGGCTCATGGGCGTTCCCTTGTCCAGGTCGGCGAGCTCCAGGAGCAGGCCCTGGCGGACGCGCTCGGGCTTGACGCCCTCGATCACCGCGAGCGAGTGGCGGCCCTTGCGGCTGCCCATGGTGCGGAACGAGGCCGGGACGATCAGCGGCGGCTGATGGCGCGCGTCCTCAGGCATGTACAGCGCGGCGAATGACAGGCTGGCGCGGTCCACGACGGCGAGGTCTTCGTCGGAGAGCTTTGCGAACTTGCGGGGCGGGATCACCTCTCCGGTGGCGGCGAAGCTGACCGTCGGCTCTACGCGCAGGACGGCCGTCACGCCGTGGCGCAGGCTGACCACCTGCTCGATGGCGAAGTCGATGCGCAGGCGCAGGCCGCTGGCGGCCACGAAGGAGATCGGGTTGCGCTGGCGTTCCTCCTCGGGGCTCACCGCCGCCACGTAGGCGGCCGCGGCTTCGTCGCGCGCCTTGGCGATGACGACCGGGTCCAACTCGACGCAGGTGAGCTCCGTGCCCTCGATCCGGCCGACCGACTTGATGCGGATGTCGATCCGCTCGGCGGCGCCCAGGAAGTGGTGCAGCACCTCTTCGAGGATCTTCAGGCCGACGGCCTGGGCCGCGATACCGTCCTCGGTGGTCATGGCGACCAGACAGTCGGTGTCGCTGATCTGCTGGTGCAGGTCCTGGTAGCTGAGGTGTTCGTCCAGCTTGCGGGCCATGTAGCCCCAGACGTCGTCACGCCGGCGCGACCATCGCTCGGGCGAGTGCTCGCGGATGGCCTCGACGGAGAGGACGTAGACCGAGCCGCGCTCCACCCGGTCGGAGCCGGACAGGCGCTCGAGCAGGGCGGCCGCGTCGGTCGCCTTGATCCGGGTCACCGTCTCGGTGGCGGTAGCCGTCATCCGGCCAGGATGCCGCGGGATTTCCCAAGGAAACCTTGAGGCGGCATAAGACGCCGATGCAGGCCATCCTCCTCGTCGGCGCCGGCGGCGCGCTGGGCTCCATCGCTCGCTACCTGGCCGGCGTATGGACTCTGCGGACGTTCGGGTCCGGCTGGCCCTACGGAACATTCGCGGTGAACGTGGTCGGCGGGGCGCTCATCGGGTTCCTGGCCGGGCTGCTGGCCTGGAAAGGCGCCGGCGACCAGGAGCGCTGGCGGCTGCTGCTGCAGGTGGGTGTCCTGGGCGGCTTCACGACCTTCTCGGCCTACAGCCTGGAGACTGCGGCGATGATCGAGCGGAAGGCCTATGTCGGCGCCCTGGTCTACATCGTGGCCTCGACGGCGGCGGCCCTGGCGGCGCTGGCCATAGGCCGGCTGGCGGCCCGGGCGCTGTTCGCATGAGGGAGGTCCGCACCCTCTACGTGGACAGGGGCGAGGAGGGCGTGCGCCTGGATCGCTGGTTCAAGCGCCGCTGGCCGCACCTGACCCATGTGCAGCTGCAGAAGCTGATCCGTTCCGGCCAGGTGCGGGTGGACGGCGGCCGGGCCAAGCCCGACACGCGCCTGTCGGCCGGGAGCCAGGTGCGGGTGCCGCCCCTACCGGACGCGCCGCCGAAGGAGGAGCGGGCAGGGATCAGCGGCCGCGACGCCGCCTATGCCCGGAGCCTGGTGATCTACGAGGACGAGGAGGTGCTGGCGCTGAACAAGCCCTCCGGCCTGGCGGTGCAGGGCGGGACCAAGACCACAAAGCACGTCGACCGCCTGCTGTCGGCCTGGGGCGAAGGGCTGGAGCGGCCGAGGCTGGTGCACCGGCTCGACCGGGACACCTCCGGGGTGCTGGTGCTGGGCAAGACCCCCGGGGCGGCGGCGAAGCTGGCGGGCGCCTTCGCCAGACGGCGGGCGCAGAAGGTCTACTGGGCGCTGGTGGCGGGAAACCCCAGGCCCGGCGAGGGGGTGCTGGAGTTGCCACTTGCCAAGAAGGGCGTCGGCGACCGGGAGATGATGGTCCCGGCCGAGCCCAAGGACCCGCGCGCCGAGACCGCCGAGACCGAGTTCGTGACCCTGGCGCGGGCGGGGCCCAAGGCGGCCTGGATGGCGCTCTGGCCGCACACCGGGCGGACCCACCAACTGCGGGCCCACATGCTCGCCATCGGCCACCCGATCCTGGGGGATCCCAAGTACCGGACCGAGGCCTCGGCCGAGCTCTCCGGCGAACTGAAGCTACAGCTGCACGCTCGGCGCTTGACCCTCCCGCACCCGTCTCGGGGTACGTTGGTGCTGGAGGCGCCCATCGGGCCGGAGATGAAGGCCGGCTTCGAACGCTTCGGCTTCACCGAGCACGAGGCCGATCCGGAACCGTTCGGGACGCGGACGGATCGCGTCAGACGAGGCCGCTGAGCGGCTTCACGGCGGCGCTGTCGGGGAAGACCAGGGTGTCGAGGGCCTTGCGGTCCAGGCCCATGTGCTCGGCGAGGAGGGCCTTCTCCAGGGCGCGCAGGTCGGTCGCCGGGTAGACGTCACGGTCCTCGAAGAGGGCGGAGCGCCTGAGCGTCGGCCAGTCGCCGACGATGCCGCCGGGCTTCAGGCTCCCGCCGAGCACGAGAGCCGTGGAACCGGTTCCGTGGTCGGTGCCGCCGGTGCCGTTGGCTCGGGCCGTACGGCCAAACTCGGTGACCGCGAGCACCACGGTGTCCTTCCAGGCGGGGCCGAGGTCGTCGCGCAGGCCTTCGATGAGACCGTCCAGCGCGCCTAGCCGCACGGCCATCTGGCCGGCCTGGTTGGCGTGTGTATCGAAACCGTCGAGGGATACGGCGGCGAACTGCGGGCCGCCGGGGGCCTTCAGGAAGCCGGCGAGCGAGGCCCCCATGGCTTTGGACGCCTCGCGGTTCTGGCCGGCGCCCAGGCCGCCGCCCCCGCCGCCGCGCATCATCTGGCCGGGCTGATCGCCGAGCGCCTCGCGGGCCATGGTCTCGGTGGCGAGCCCGCGGGCCAGCGCCGGGCCCAGCAGCGGGTCCTCCTTGTAGAGATCCTGCAGCAGAGTGGGCAGACGCGATGCCGCGTCGACGCCGCCGCCTGGCGACCAGGAGCCGGCGGGTGCGGTTCCGCGCAGGAGGAGGGGCGCGGTGGGGCCGACGGAGAGGGCGGTCACCTTGCGGCCGGCCGCCTGGACGGCGCGGTTCAGCCAGCCGGAGGTGGTGGCGTAGACGCCTGGGGCGCCCGTCTCCAGCACGTCCTGGGCCTCGAAGTGCGAGCGGGCGCGGTCGGGGGAGGCGACAGCCGGCGCGATGCGCGCCTGGCCGACCAGAGCCAGCTTGTGGATCGTCGGCAGCGCCGGATGGAGCGCGAACGTCCCGTCCAGCCTCAGCGCGCCCTCGCCGAGGGCGAGCGGGCCGCGGAGCGCGTGATAGTCCGGGTCGCCGATGGGGGCGGCGACCGAGAGGCCGTCCATGCCGCCGCGGCAGATGACCACCACGAACTTGCGGCGGTCGAGGGCGGCGTCGGCGTGGGCGACGCGGGCGGCGAGGGGGAGGGCCAGGCCGGCGGCGGCGACGGTGCGGCGGGTCAGGGGGGCGTTCATCGGCGCTGGAACTCCGGCGTCATGAAGAGGAGGGCGACCGCTTCGGCGCGGCTCTCCGCGCGGGCGATTGCAGTTGCCGAGGCCGGGGACAGGCGCGCGCCCAGGGCTGCGGCGGCGAAGGCCTTGGGGTCGTCGATGCGGGCGGCCGGGCCTGCTGCGAAGCTCTGGGCGAACTGCATGCGTTTGACGAGCGCGTCGGAGGCGGCCCAGGGCGCGGCCTCGTCGGGCCAGCCCTTGGGCGAGGGGGCGCCGAACGGCCGCTGACCCAGGGCCGTCAGGACCTGGCCCACCTGCTGCGGGCCCTGCGGCGCGATGTCGGCCGCGCGCCAGCAGGAGAGCACGAACTCGTAGGGCGTCTTGAACTTGGCCGCCTGGGGCGCCCAGGCCTCCGGGGCGTCGATCAGGGCCTCGGCGACGCGGGCGAGGTCGCCGCCGGTGGCGATCCAAGTCTTCTCCAGCCGCGCCACCAGGGTGGGCGGCGGATCGTCGGCGACGAAATGGCGGGCGATCTTCGTGGAAATGAAGCGGGCTGTCTGCGGCTTGGCCGCCAGGTCCGCGAGGATAGCGTTCAGTTGGCCTTTGCCAGGCTGGCCGTAGCGGACGCCCATGACCGTGCGGGCGCCCGGCTCGTGGGCGGCCTCGCGGAAGATCACCTGGTTGCGGAAGGCCTCCTCGTTCGGCCGTGAGATGGTGAGGCCGGTGAGCGCGCGGGCGAACTCGGTGACGTCGGCCTGGGCATAGCCGCCGCCGATGCCGACGGTGTGCAGCTC
>CAZBXO010000037.1:0-2660 GCA_964495645.1 uncultured Phenylobacterium sp.
AGGCGATCGAAGCCGATCAGCAGGCCGAACAGCGCCGCGCCGACGACGGCGGCGAGCGCCAGGGCGAGGGCGGCAATAGTCCCCTTCCTCTCCCCCCGCGAAGCGGAGAGAGAGAGGATCGAGGAGAGGGCGGCGCGGAGGCCGCTCTCTCTCAAATGGGCCTTCCGAACGCGATTCATGCCCGGTTTCACCGTCAGCGCCGCCCTCTCCCCGACCCTCTCCCTCTCTCCGCCCGCGTCGCGGGCTCGGGGGAGAGGGGAACCCGTCAGGCGATGCCCAATTGCTTCAGCAGCGGCAGGACGGTCGAGTTGAAGGTTTCGTAGCGGGTGCGGAGCTCGGCGATGTTGTCTTCGGCCTTCTCCATGGGCTTGCCGTCCCTGAGCAGGGCGTGGCCCTGGGCCTGGATCTGCTCCCAGGCGCGCATCGGCGGGTCGGGGTGTTTCTCCTGCTGGGCCAGGAGGAACATCTGGTGGAAGCGGTCGACGTTGACGCCGCCCCCGGTCACCGGCGAGGCCACCACGTTGTAGTCGATCGAGGCGATCGAGCGGCGCATGACCGCGTTGTTGAAGGTTCGCGCCTTCTGGGTCCGCTTGGGATCGTCCTTGGGATGCGCGCACGGCTGCACCCAGCCGGCCCCTATGATCACGCGCAGGACCTCGAGCAGCCGGGTCCAGCCGAAGGCGACGACGGCCTTGTCCTGCAGGAGCTGGGCGATGGTCTTGGGGCCGCCCGCGAGCTGATCGAGGATCGGCTTGTAGCTGTCGGCCTGCAGCTCCGCGTCGCCGAGCGCCCCCTTGATCTTCAAGTCGAAGCCCGGCCACGGCTGGGTGAGCGCCAGGCGCGTCTCGCTCCAGGCCTGCTGGATCGCCGGCGTCGACAGGGTCGCCAGCCCCTTGCCGAACAGGTCGCGGCGGAAGGTCTGCATCGTCATGTAGTCGCGCAGGGTCTCCTGCAGCACCGGGTCGCCCACCTGGGTCAGCAGGGCGCGATGTTCGGCGGTGTAGTTGGCCGCATCGATGTGGTCGAGCAGATGCACCGAGCCGGCCCAGCTCAGCTTCGCGGCGCCCAGTTCCTCGACCGCGTCGGCGAAGTAGAGCGGACGCCATTCGCGATTGAAGTACTCATGGGCCACGTACTGGCGATTGTGCTTGCCGAGCCCCTCGATGCGCTCGGTCATGCCGGTGACGCCCGCGAAGTAGCGCACCTTGGCTTCGTTCAGCTGCTGGATGAAGGCCAGCGCCTTGTCGACGCGTTGCAGGACGCCGCCGCCGCTGGTCTTGCCGTGCTCGTACATGAGCCGCCGCAGGGGCGCGGCGGCCGACCAGCCCGGCTCGCAATTGTAGGAGATGTAGACGTAGCCGCCCGGCTTCAGCTTGCGGCGCAGGAAGTCGATGATGACGGCGCGGTTCTCGAGCGTCACCCAGCTGTAGATCCCGTGCAGGGTGACGAAGTCGAAGTCCGGCAGGGTCGGATCGTCGATATAGTCGGCGAACGCGGCGTCGGAGAAGTGGACGTTCTCCAGCTCCCCCTCGCGCGCGAGCCGGCGGGCGTGGGCGATGTGGGTCGGGTTGAAGTCGGTGGCGTAGAACTCGACGCCGGGATTGGCGGCCGCCAGCACGTTGGTGGTGTAGCCGTAGCCGCAGCCGAGCTCGCAGTAGGTCAGCGGCTCGTCGAACCGGGGCGGCGCGTAGCCGCGGGCGAGCGCGGCGGTCGTCAGGATCGACGGCGTCAGCTCGCGGTAGAAGCCATGGGTGTAGTCGATCTCGGTCGTGTAGCCCTGGTTCCAGTCCGGCATGCTTCCCGCCCAGCCCAAGATAGCGAAACGCCCGGGAACCAGGGGCTCCCGGGCGTCAAGCTCAGTAAGGCGGCCTTGGCGCGAAGCCAAGGCCTCCCGCTTAGTTACCGATGATGTCGGTCGTGAGCACGTTGGCCACGCCCGTCACCTTGACGACCAGGTCGCTGGCCGCATCGAACAGACCGTTCTTGTTCACGTCGGCGAACAGGTAGGTGTCGGCGCCGATGTGGACTTCCGCGATGGCGCGGGTCACCGCCGCACCGTCCTGGAAGAAGGTCGACGTGCCGGCCAGGGTGGCGAGAGCCGCGAGGCTGGCGACCGCCCCCTTGTCCGCGATCACCAGCTGCTGGCCGGTGAAGGCGAAGGACGAGAAGTCGAACTTGTCGGTGCCGCTGATGAAGTTGAGCACCTCGTCCATCGTGTTCGTGCCGTTGAGGCCGCGCGCGTTGGCCGAGACGTCCAGCAGCGAGTCGGTGCCGGCGACGTAGACCAGTTCGACGGTGCCCGGGTGGGCCGCGCCGAGTTGGAAGGTGTCGCCGCCGCCGTTGCCGCGGACCTGGTTGCGGGTGTTGAGACCGCCCGCATCCGCACCGAGGCCGACCGTGAAGGTGTCGCCCTTCACCGTACCGATGAAGTTCGTGCCCACACCGGCGGTCACCGTGGCGCTGGCGTCGATCGACACGCCGGCGGAGTTGCCGGAAGCGTCGAACTTCGTGGTCGCGGCGAGGTTGCCCGTCGAGGTCAGCATGAAGCCGCCCGTGCCGGTGACGTTCACCGTCCGCAGCGAAGCGTCCGGAACCAGCGAGGTCACCGTGTTCGGCGTGCCGGCCGCAGCCGTGTTCGAACCGAAGGTGATGGTCTCGAT
>CAZBXO010000037.1:2760-20386 GCA_964495645.1 uncultured Phenylobacterium sp.
GCCGCGGAGGCCGCCCAGGTCGCCTTGATGGCGCCGGTCGCCGTGCCGCCGTTGAGGGCGGTGACGGTGGTGGAGCCGACCGTGAGCGTGCCGCCTTGCGTGGCGTTGATCGTCGCGCCGCCCGTGAGCGTCGTGATGGTCGTGTTGCCTGCACCGGCGACGTTGGTGACGCCCGCCGCGCCTTCGGTCACCGCACCGATGGTGGTGGTGGTTCCCGCAAGGTTGGCGTTCACGTTCAGGGTCACGAGAGCCGCCGAGGAGGCCAGCGTGGTGATCGTGGTCGCCGCGTTGGTGTTCAGCGTGAAGCTCGTCGCCGCACCGGCCGTGAAGGTGGTGACGGTCAGGCCCGCGCCGAGCAGGGAGTTCACCGTGATGCCCGTGGCCGCGGCCGCGGTGATCGTGGTGACCGCGTTGGCGCCGGAGTTCGGCGTCGTCGTCGCGGACGTGAAGTTCAGGCCCGTGGCGCCGGCGTAGGTGATGCCACCGTAGGCGGCGATGCCGGTGATCGAGGTGTTGACCGTGCCCGTCGCCGTGAAGGTCGACGTGATGCCGGCGGCGCTGACCGCAAGCAGATTCTGGCCGTTGGTCAGGTTGAAGGACGTGCCCGGAGCCGCCGTGTAGTTCTGGCTGCTGACCGGCGCGCCCTCGAGGGTGACCGTGGTGACACCGGCGACGGCGCTGACGTTGTAGTCGGCGTTCGAGAACACCAGCTGCACGTTCTCGACCGAGTTCAGCTGCGGAACGACCGTGCTGGTGCCCTGGAAGAAGCGGAAGGTGTCGAAGCCGGTGCCGCCGTTGGCCAGGTCGGCCGCGACGACGTTCAGGTTCGGGTTCAGCTGCGCATCGCCGATGAACACGTCATTGCCCGGGCCGCCGTTGAGGACGTCCAGGTTGGGCGTGAAGTCGAGTTGGATCGAACCCGGGGTCGGGCCCGTGCCGCCGATCGCCGAACCCGTGCCGCCGCCCAGCTGGGCGTAGGTGGTGATCAGGTTGACGCCGGCCGGGTTGTCGATGGCCGTGCCGTTGAGCAGCGCCAGCATGAAGTTGTTCTGCGCCGAAGCGTAGATGCCGACATCGGCCTTGATCGACTCGTTGATCAGCACCGCCGCCGCGACCACCTTGGTGGCCAGATCGATTTGCGCGGCCGTGGAGGACGCGTTGATCATCTGGCGCGCGGTAGCGATGTTGCGATACGTGCCGTTCGTGAAGCCGCTCTCGATGAACGCCTTGGCGGCGTTGGCGTCGATGCCGGACGCCTGGGCGAAGCCCGTGCCGACGATTTGTTCATAGATCAGGTCGACGAACGCGCTGGACGTGGCCGTCGTGCCCGTGCCCGCCGTGGCGGAGAGGCCGCCGTAGGTCGTGTTGAAAGCCGCCGCGTTCGGGCCCGCGCCGAAGGCGAGGCTGGCGGCCAGGTTCACGTAGCGGTTTTCCTGATTGAAGCCCGCATAGAACGGGTCGTTCAGGTCGGCCGGGTTGGCGGCCGAGTTGACCAGGAAGGCGCGGCCGGCGGCCGACGGGGCGACGCCCGTGAAGAACTGGTAGACCAGGTTGGCGACGGCGGTGTCGTTGTCACCGCTGTTGATGACGAACGCCAGGACGGCGTTGTCGGACAGCGCGCCGGCTTGCGACTGGGCCGCGAGGGCCGCGATCGTCGCTGCGGTGGCCGCATCCGGCGCCACGCCGACGTTCGCCGTCGTGTAGAGCGCCGTAATCTGGGCGTTTGTGAAGGGCATCTGGTTCGTCTCTCCGTAGGGAATCACCCGCCCGAGCGACGGCTTTCCGCCACTGGGTCAGCGGCGTCTATGCAGCATATTCCATACGGGTGCAAGCGCTTATCAAATCAGCTGTTTTGTGTGCCTTCCCGGTCACATTCCTCAAGCGTGAACAGAGGCTTAAGCGCACCGAGGGGCGGTAAGGTTTTGTGTAGGGTTTCCGACGCTCGCAAACCGCCGATTCCGCGACGTTTTGGCGCTGTCGCCGCTACTCTTTGGGAGCCGTCGTGACCGGCTGGTCCGAGAGCTGGCGGTTGTAGACGTCGAGGATCGACGGCAGCGGCCTTTCGGGACCCGGCGTCGGTTCGGCCGGCGAGCCGGTGGGCGCGGCTTCGGCAATGGAGGCCGGACGCGGCCCGCCGATCGGCGGGCGGGCGATCATGTCGAGCGCCCGCACGGGGAGCTCGAGCGGCAAGGCGCCCTTGTCCTTCACCTTCCGGAAGTTGGCGACGGGATCGTAGACCTGGGCGTTGGGCGACAGCGTCTTCGGCGTCAGCACGCCGATCACCGCCAGCACCTGCACGCGAGCCACGAACTCGGCGGCGCGGGCGCGGGCCAGGTTCAGCTGCGCGGCGTTGAGCTCGGCCTGGGCGTTCAGCACCTCGATGTTGGAGCGCAAGCCCAGCCGCTCCTCGGCGCGGACGCCGAAGAATGCAATTTCGTCGGCGCGGGCCTCGTCCTCGAGCGTCGTCAGCTGGCGACGCAACGACTGCAGGCGCTCCCAGGTCTGGGTGGTGTTGGCCAGCACCTGCAGACGCGCCTCGTCGATCGAAAGGCGGTCGCGGTTGTTCTCCTGGGTGGCCTGCCGGACCCCCGAGGCGATCTGGCCGGCGGTGAAGATCGGAACGCTGAGCACGATCGAGGCCGTGCGGTTGTTGTCGTAGACGAGGTTCGAGAACCGCTGCGTCGGGTTGCGCTGCATGTCGAAACGCGCCGCGACGTTGGGGGCGTAGGAAGCCTTGGCGCGGGCGATACGGGCGCGCGAGCTCTGCTCGGTGAAGGCGGCGGCCAGCAGCTGCGGACTGTTGCCCTCGGCGGCGGTCAAAGCCTTCTCGATGTCCTCGGGCAGGCCCTCGAGCGGCGGCGGCGGCTCCAGGGTGCCGGGGTTCTGCCCGACCGCGGCGAAGTACTGGGCGCGGCTGGCGGTCAGCTGCTCCTGCAGGTTGAAGAGCTGGGTGCGGGCCTGGGCGAGGCGCGCGCGAGAGATCTGCAGGTCGGTGGCGGTGACGTTGCGGACCCGGAACTTCGCCTCGGTGTCGGCCAGCGAGCGCTCGTAGGCGGTGACGCTGTCGGTTCCCAGTTTCACGAGCTGCTCGTCGCGCCGCACGCTCATGTAGGCCCCGACCACGCGGACCAGGAGGTCGAGCTCGGCGCGGCGCAGCTGCTCGCGGCCGGCGCGGATCTGCGCCTCGGCCTCGGACAGGCGCGTGGAGAGGCGGCCGCCGGACCAGACCGGCTGCTGGACGGTCAGGCCGACGTTGGTGGTCTCGGCGTCGGCCTTGCCCTGGAACGAACGGCGGGTCTCTTCGCTGGTGAGCCCGGCGGAGGCGGTGATCTGCAAGCCGAACTGGGCGCGGGCCTGGACGTAGCTCTCGTCGAGTGCGCGCAGCGCGGCGCGCTGGGCGGCGACGCCGGGGTTGGTCTCGTAGGCGTAGGCGACGGCGTCCGCCAGGCTCTCGGCCCGGGCCGCAGGCGCGAGCGCCGCAGCGCAGGCGCAGGCCAGCATCCAGGGACGCGGGTTGGTCATCATCGGCAGGAGGGCTCAGACGCAGAAGTCCGCGCCAACATCACGGGGCGCATGACCATAATGAGGCGCAAGCTCCGCCGTTCCCCGCGCGACGCCAACTACTCCTCCCGCCCGGTCTTCCGCAGCGCACTGGTCAGCGGGTTGAAGATGTACTCCAGCGCCGTGCGCTCGCCGGTCGGCACGATGACCTCGGCGGGCATGCCGGCCACCAGCTTGCCCTTGAGCGCCTCGGGCAGGTTCTGGTCGCGCAGGTGGATGATCACCAGGAAGTAGGGCGTGTGGGTCGCCTCGTCGACCAGGCGGTCGCGCGAGACCGTCCCCACCTTGCCATCGATGACCGGGATGTTGCGGGCGTGGAAGGCCGGGAAGCGCAGTTCGGCCTTCATGCCGGGATGCAGGGAATCGACGTCGGAGACCGAGAACTGCGCCTGGATCACGAAGTCGCCCCTGGCCGGCACGATATCGACCAGCGGCTCGGCCGAGCGGATCACCGCGCCCTCGGTGAAGACGCGCAGGTTCTGCGCGGTCCCGGTGATCGGCGAGGGGATGCGGATGCGCTTCGCCACGTCGGCCGCGACGGTGTACTTCTCGCGAATGTCGGCGATCTGGGCCTGGATGTCGGCCAGTTCCTTGGCCACGTCCTGGTCGAACTGCTGGCGGATCTGACGCGCCTGCAGCAGGCTCTCGCCGATCGCCTTCTGGGCCTGGGCCTTCTCGCCGATCAGGCGGCCCACGCCGGACTGGACGCTGGCGCGTTCGCGCTGCACGGCGAGCAGGCGCGGCTTCGGCACCAGGTCCTTCTGGTAGAGCTCGTTGAGCCCCTCGAGCTCGTCGTCCAGCAGCTTCAGCTGCTCGCGCATGCCGGCCATCTGGGCCTCGATGCCGCCGATCTGCTCGCGATACTGCCCGGCGCGCGCCTCGAGGATGGCCACCTGCCCCTGGACCGAGGCGCGGCGCTCCTGGAACTGGCGGCTCTCGTCGAGGATGGCCTTGGCGACGTTCGGCTCGCTCCGCTGGGCCAGGACCTCCGGCGAGAAGGTCACGGCCGGGCGATGGTCGCGCTCGGCGGTCAGGCGGTCGGCGCGGGCCAGGAGCGTGAAGAGCTGGTTGCGGGTGATCTCGACGTTGGCGGTGGGGGCCACGGGGTCGAGCTCGAACAGCACCTGGCCGGCCTTCACCTGGTCGCCCTCGCGGACGTTGATCTTGCGGACGATGCCGCCCTCCAGGTGCTGGATGGTCTTGCGGTTGGTCTCGACCGCGATGGTCCCGTGCCCGATCACGGCGCTGCCCAGCGGGGCGAAGGCGGCCCAGCCGCCGAGGATCACGAACGTGAAGACGATCAGGCCGATGCCGACGAGCGCGATCTTGCGGTAGTCGGCGCTGGGTCGCGCATGGACCGACGGGTCGTCGTTCGCCGGGACCGGCGGCCGCGGACCGGGGTTGGGGGAGATCTGGACAGGATCGGTCATGGGACCGGGGTTCCTCGAACGCGGGGGCCGTCAGTGGCCGGGGGCGGGGTTGCTGGGCCGCACGGTCGTGGCCGCCGCCGGGACGGCGGCCGGTCCCCCCGAGGTCACGCCGGCCCCTGGCGCGGCCGCCGGCGCGGCCTGGCCCGGCGCTGCGGGCACGCCGCCCTGCTGCTGACGGGACTGGGCGATGATCATGTTGATGATCTCGTCGCGCGGCCCGATCTTGGCGACCTGGCCGGCCTGCATGACCATGATCTGGTCGGCGAAGGCGAGCAGGTTGGTCTTGTGGGTCACGAAGACGATCGTGCGCCCCAGTTCCTTCAGGTGCGCCAACGCCCGCGCCAGCGCCGCCTCGCCGTCGGAGTCCAGGTTGGCGTTGGGTTCGTCCAGCACGATCAGGGCCGGCTTCTTGAAGATGGTGCGCGCGAGCGCCAGGCGCTGGCGCTGGCCGCCGGACAGCGTGGCCCCGGCGTCGCCGATCTGGGTGTCGTAGCCGTTGGGTAGCGCCTGGATCACCTCATGGACGCCGGCGATCTGGGCCGCCTCGATGACGTCCTCGCTCTCGTACTCGGTGAACCGCGCGATGTTCTGGGCCACGGTGCCGGAGAACAGTTCGACGTCCTGGGGCAGGTAGCCGATGTGGCGGCCGAGGTCCTGCGGGTCCCACTGGCGGATCTCGAAGCCGTCGAGGCGCACCGCGCCCATGGCCACCGGCCAGACACCGACCAGGCCGCGCACGAGGCTGGACTTACCCGCGGCCGACGGGCCGATGATGCCGATGGTCGTCCCTGGCTCGATGGTGAAGGAGGCGCCGAACACGGTGGGCTTCTGGGAACCTGGCGGCAGGATCGCGGCGTTCTCGGCCGAGATCCGTCCCTTCGGCGGCGGAAGGCTCATCCTGTCGGGCTGGTCGTCCAGCCCGCGGTACATGGTCTGCAGCCGGTCCCAGGCGCCGCGCGCGGCGATGAAGGTCTTCCACTGGCCCACGCCCTGCTCGATGGGGGCCAGCGCGCGACCGACGATGATCGAGGCCGCGATCATCGCTCCCGGCGAGATCGTCCCCTTGATGGCCAAATAGGCGCCGCCTCCGAGGATCAGGGTCTGCACCACCTGGCGCACGAACTTGATGCCCGACATGGCCACGCCGCTGCGGTCGCTGGCGGATGCCTGGTGGCCGATGAGGTCGTCGCGGCGAGCCTGCCAGCGCTCCTGCAGGCCGCGCCACATGCCCATGGCGCGCATCACCTCGGAGTTGCGCAGGGTGGCGGCGACGTCGTTCTGAGACTGGATGGCCGCGATCGTGGCCTGCTGGAGCGGCGCACGGGTGGAGCGGTCGTTCAGCACCGCGAGGCCGAGGATGATGGCGCCGGAGATGATCGCCAGGACACCGAAGTACCAGTGCAGGATGAAGGCGACGATCACGAAGACCGGGATCCAGGGGGCGTCGCAGAAGGCGATCAGGCCGGCCCCGGTCATGAATTCACGGACCTGGTCCACGTCTCGGAAGGCCTGGGCGTCGCCGCCCTTTCGCTGCAGCGTCGAGTCGAGGACGGCGCGGAAGGTCTTGTCCCGCATGTCGCCGTCGAAGCGGATGCCGCCGCGCACCAGGACCTGGGTTCGCAGCATCTCCAGAACCGCGTAGACCACGAACAGGAAGACCGCCACGAGCGTGATCAGGATCAGCGTCAACTCGTTGCGGCTGGTCAGCACCCGGTCATAGACCTGCAGCATGTAGATCGGGCTGACGAGGGCCAGGATGTTGATGAAGAACGAGAACACCACCGCCACGGTCACCGCCGGGCGCGCATTGTTCACGGCCACGTTCAGTGGCGTCAGCTTGTCGGTGCGCTTGGGTGGCAGCATCAGTCTCGTCCGCCCCTAGGCGGTCCGTCCCTTCTCTTGCGCATGCGAGAACGCGGAAGCGCGCCCGCAGGCGCCCTCGAAACGGCGTCCTCTATCCGACCCCCCTGGTTTGGGGAAGAGGCCGCCAGATGGGGCCGCGGGCGCCGGAACGCCAGGGCGCGCGCCATTTCGCCTCACGCGCAGCCTCGCTCGCGGGCGATCGACAGGCTGCGGTCGAAGCCGACGAGGCTGAAGCGGCGAGGCTTGGCCTTGGGATTCGGACGGATGGTGATGCTCTGCGCGGTCAGCTCCCGCGCCGGGATCCGCACGGCTCCGTCCGACGGGTTGCGGCTGTTGCTGGTGAGGAACCGCGCGCCGAGCCCGGCGGCGGCCACCGCGACTTCGCCGACCGAGCGGACCGGGCCCTCCCCCACTCTGAACTCCGCATTGGCGGTGTCGACCTGGTGGTCGAAGCGGAAGGTGACCAAGCCGTCCTGATAGAGCGTATCGCGGGCGCGCAGCTGGCACGCCTTCTCGCCGGTGAAACGGTCGGTCCGCACCGTCAGCCGCCAGCCCTTGGCGGGCTTCAGATGCTGGACCCGTGGCGGCTGGTCGGGCTTGCCCTTGCCCAGGAACGGAAGGTCGATCTTGGGGAGACTGGGTAGGCTGATGGCCGCGATGGCCAGCACGGTGGCTGCCGAAGGCATCAAGTACTCCTGGACGCGGCCCGGGCGGGGAGAGCGGGCGGCGCGAGGCTTATACCTACCCGACCGGCGCTTCAATCCGCGCCCGGACGGTGAGGCGGCGCACGGCCATGCCGAGCGCGCGCGGGTCGCTCGACCCCGGCTCCGCGACGGCGGGCGAGACGGCGTCGGGGAAGGCGAAGTCGAGGCTCGCGCCGGAGAGGCGCGCGGCCAGCTCGGCCGGGACATCCAGCCGATAGCGCCGCCATCCGTTCGGCCGCGCCTGCCAGGTCGCGACGGACCGGCCGGCCAGAGACACTTCCACCCGCTGGTCGGCGCCGCCGGGCGCCGTGTAGCCCATCGCCTCCAGCTCGATCTCGACGTCGCGGGCGCCGGCTGGCAGCTCCGGCAGGCGGATGGCGGCGGCGGGCCCATCGGACCACACGCCTTCGGACTCCGGGGCCCACCAGCCGCCGGCCAGCACTGAAGCGCCGTCGCCGCCGGCCGCGAAGCCGAGCGAAAGCAGCTCCGGCGGCGGCTCGTCCTGCGCAGCCGAGGCGGACGGCGCCGGAGCGGCGGCCGGCGCGGACCGTGGCCGGAACAGCGCCGCCAAACGGCCGCCCTTGCGCGGCGGCTCGACGTAGCTGGGGACAACCCGACGCAGCGCCTCCGGGCGGGTCGCGCAGACGCAGATGTTGGCTTCCTCCGCCGCCGCCTGCAGACGCCCCGCGCCGTCGGCGAAGGCGGCTGAGCTCACCGGGACGTACCCGGAGAGGCTGGCCAGGAACTCCCGGTGCGCAAGCCCCGCGTGGTCCAGGACCTCCAGCAGCAGCTCGCGCGGATAGGGCCGCTCGAGGGTCTGTGTCTCGACCATCACCTGCATGTACTCCGGCCGGATTGGGCCCCGCCGGTTCTCGCCCTCGATGATCAGCACTACGCCGCCGTCGGCGAGCGCTGCAGCGATGTGAGTCAGCGCCGCGATCGGGTCGAAGAAGTGGTGGAGGCAGGACTCCAGGATCACCGCGTCGAAGCGGCCTCGTTCCGGATCGAGCGGCGCCGTCTCGATGTCGTGGCAGGCGAAGCGGGGCCGGGCGGCGTCCGCGGTCAGCCGCAGCGCCGGGTCCTGCGCCAGACGCTTGCGCGCGAGCGCCACGAAGTCCGCCGAGATGTCGATGCCGAAGGTGTCGTAGCCGAGCTTCGTCAGCCAGTGCGACACCCAGCCCGCGCCGCACGCGACGTCGAGCACGCGGGCGCCGCGCGTCAGCTGCAACAGCTCCAGCGCGCTGGCGAAGTTGTGCAGGTAGGAGACGACCTCGGTAAGGCTGCCCTGCGGATCCTCCGCGGTGATCGGGCTGAGCGGCTTGGTCAACGCAAAGGCCTCGACCTGGTCGATGCCGAACCTGGCGAAGTAGTCGTCGACATAGCGCCGCGCGCCCGCGCGCCAGTCGAAGGGCGGCAGTTCCGCATTGATGTCCTTCAGGACCTCGTCTCTCGATCGCACGCGTCACCCTCGACACACCGGCCCAACGTCCGGTCGCCGCGCCGATAGCACTCGCCGCCTGGCCGGTCAGCCGCCGGTGTAGGCGTATTCGGGGCGGTTGTAGGTCCCGATGAGGTCGACGCCGAAGCTGGCGTTCTGCTGCACGAGCGCCGTCAGGTAGGCCTCGTTGGAGAGGGCGTAGCTGCCGAGGTCGGACTTCACGGCCTCGGCGAGCAGGAAGCCGACCATGGCCGCCTTCGTCCCCAGTCCGTTAGCGCCGTCCTGACCGTAGTAGGCGAAATAGTCGGCGCGGCTCATGCTGAGCCCGCCCACCACCGTCATCGGGTCCAGGATGGCGTGCACCTTGTCGTCGGTCGGCGTGGTCCCGAAGATCGAAGCGTAGGCCTTCTTGGTGGCCGCAAAGAGATCGAGCGCGCCGTAGCCGGAGCTGAACGAGGCCTGGCCCTCGCCCACCTTGCCCAGGTTGACCGCGAAGTTGATGTAGCGGTTCTCGAGGTTGAAGCCCTGGTAGTAGGCCGAGTTGAGGTTATTGGCGTTGGACCCCGTCGGCGAGACCAGGAAGTCCATGCCGGCCGCCGTAGGCGCCCGCCCCGTGAAGAACTGATAGCTCAGCGTGGCCACCGAACTGGTGGCGTCGGCGGCGTCGATGATGTCGGCCAGCACCGAGGCCTCGCTGGCCCCGGCGGCGATCTTGCCCGCCACAAGGAAGGCGGTCTCGATGGCGGTCGCTGCGCTGGAGCCCTCCCGCAGGAGGGTCTGGAACGCCGCCTCGAGGTTGGTGGAGAGCGACACCGCCACCTGGCTGTCGCGGTCGGTGAAGCGCAGGATCTCGATGTTGGTGAGCCGGTCGGCGCCGTCGGGCGCCCCGCCGCGCCGGTCGTTCACGCTCCAGGAGCCGTCGGCGTTCTTCACCACTGTGTAGTCGCTGAAGGCGCCGGAGTAGAGGATCACGTCCGTCCCGGCGCCGCCGTCGATGGTGTCGTTCCCCGCGCCGCCCTGGATCGTGTCCGCGCCATCATAGCCGTTCAGCCGATCGGCCCCGGACCCGCCGCGCAGGACGTTCGCCAGCGCGTTGCCGTGAATGAGGTCGGCGCCCGAGCCGCCGATGGCGTTCTCGATCCGCGCCCCCTGGGCGATGGCCACGTTCCCGGTCAGCGTGCCGACGTTCGAGAAGTGCCCCTCCCGCAGATCGATCAGCTGGTTCTGGGCATAGCCGGAGAAGTCGAAGGTGTCGTCGCCGCCCGCGTCCCACACCGCGAAGATCAGCCGGGTCGACGAGGATTCCGCGACGAACCAGTCCCGCCCGGCGTTGGAGTTGAAGCCGTAAGTCGTGTCCCCCGTCCGGGTCGTCATGTTGGCGCCGTACTCGTACTGCGCCGCCGCGATGTCATCGAGCATCGGCACGGCTGAGTAGCGGCCCGCGAAGTTCGCGCCCGTGTTCGTCTCGTTGAAGTAGGACATCACCGTGTACTGGCGGCTATCCTCGTAATACTCGGCGTCGTTTGTGTAGGTGAAGCTCTGCCCGTCGCCGGCGTTGTACTCGCCGGGATGGGTCAGCCCGATGGCGTGGCCGATCTCGTGGATCAGCACCTGGCCGCCGTAGTTGCCCGGCTGCGGGAAGGCATTGGAGCTGGCGTTGATGTTGACCCAGACGTCGCCGGCCACCGAATCCGACCGCGTCTGGCCCGGATAGTTGGCGAAGGCGGCCGAACCGCTTTCCCCCGACGAGTAGTTGGCGAACAGGATCGCCGCGTTGTTTGAGTAGGCGAGCTCGCCCTGCGTGTCCGAGCCCACGCGCACGAAACGAATGTTGGCGACGTCGGCCCAGGCGGTCAGCGCCGCCTCGGCCTGCAGGATCTGCTGGGCGTTGAAGCGCTGGAAGCCCGTCGTGTCGGACGGCATCCGGAACGGCTCAGACGCGCGGAAGGCGTAGGTGACGGTGAAGCCCTGGCCGATCACGCCGCCCCACCCGGGGCCGAAGCCGGCGAGGTGCGCGCCGGCTTCGCCGATCGTCTTGCTCGGCTTGCCGTTCTCGAAGGCGCCGGCGCGCTCGTCGCCGTTCAGGTAGGAGAGGCCCGGATCGGTAGCGACCGGATCGTCGGGGCGCGCCAGGCCCAGACACAGCGGGCAGCAGCAGCCCTCCGCATCCGCCGCGGCGAAGGCGCGATGCCGATAGCCGTCGTCGCCGCCGCTGGATGCGGCCGGATCAAACGCGGCATCGGCGTCGAGACGGTCGAGGTCAGGCATTCACCACTCTAGAGCCACCCATCCCCTTAATTTGCTTAAAGGAATACGTGAATCGGCACAATCGCACGGAGTGCGGCGTATATCCGCACAATCGATGTACGCAGGCTGAACAGGCTTGGCTTTGCCGATGGCGCCCCGGATTGAGCGAGAGGGCCGGGATTTCGCAAGCGCGCCGGACAGGGAACCCGAGCGCCCCCCGCGGAATCCCACCCTCCGCGGAACGCGCTCTAAGGCGCCGCAGGCTCCAGCGCGGCCATGCGGCGGTCGCGGGCGTAGACGTCAGGGCGGAACTCGACGCCTCCCTTGGTCGGCCAGGCGGTGAAGTAGGTGACATAGACCGGCACCGGCTCTGGCAGGTCGACGCGCAGATCCTCGCCCTGATCCGCTAGAGCCCTGTCGACTGCTTCGTCGCCTGCCAGGGCGCGGGCGAGCGCCATTGCGTCTTCCAGGCGGATGCAGCCGGAGCTGGCCAGCCGCTGCTCCTTGTCGAAGTCGGCCCTCAGGGGCGTGTCGTGCAGGTAGACACCCAGCGGGTTGGGCAGCATCACCTTCACGCGGCCCATCATGTTGTTGGGGCCTGGGCGCTGGCGGACGCGCACCGTCTGCTCGCCCCGCGCGACGGCCCGCCAGTTCACCTTGCGCGGATCCAGCGCCACCGCCGCGTCGCTGTAGTCGGAAAGCACCTCCAGGCGCTCGCCGTTCACGTAGCGGATGCCACCGGCCAGCGCCTTGGGCGCGATCGATGTCCGGACCAGGTCCTCGGGCACGTTCCAGTACGGGTTGAACAGCAGGTAGCGGGCGAGACCCGCCATCATCGGCGTCGGCATGCCGGGCTTTCCGGTCACCACCTTCATGGTGAGGACCTCTTCGCCGCGGTCGTAGAGGGTCATTCGCCCGACTGCGGCGTCGACGAGGATGTAGCGGGTCCCGAGCTTCGGCGGCAGCGCGCTGGCGCGCTCGAGGCTGGCCTCGAGGGCTTGCTCGTAGCGCTCATGGCCGGCGTTGAGGGCCTGGATCGTGGCGGAGTCGGCCACACCGGTCTCGCTCAGGCCATGGTCACGCTGGAAGTGGGCGATGCGGTCGGACAGGGCCTCGTCGTAGTCATCGGCGTCACCCGGCATCGCCAAGCGAGCGCGCAATGCCGCGACGCGAGGGCCGTGTGCGCCGATCTCGAGCGCGGGGCCGGGCGGCACCCAGGCGTATGGCAGTCCGCCCCAGACGCGGCGGTAGTTCTCGAGCGCATCCTTGAGCCGGCGGTAGATCGGATTCTTCGCCGGCTTGAACGGCTTGGCCGACAGGCCCGGATCGACGAAGGCGAAGCCCGGACCCTCGGGCGCGGGTTCGGCGCGGCCGGCTGCAGCGCCGGCCAGGAGCACCGCCCCGGCCAGGGTCGCGAGCCAGCCCCGGTGACGCGGCGCGCTCAGCCCCGTTCTCCCGCGCGAAGGGTTTCGGTGTCAGGCGCCGACGGCGTGGCTGCCGGCTCGGCGGCGGCCGTGTCGGTAGGCGCTCCGGTCACCGCGGCGGGATTCTGGTCGTAGGGGGGCGGAGGCGTCTGGGCCAGCAGGGTCGCCGAGTCGGTCGAGGCGGTCCGCGGCTGGTGAGCGCAGGCCGCCGTGAGGCCCGCGAGCATGAGGGCCGCAATCGTCAGGGTTCGCATGCAGGGCTCCGTGATGCGACGGATCGCTAACCCTCGGAAGCGGGACCGGTTCCGCGACGACAGGCCTGGGGATGCGGACGGCCGGCGGTCGGGCCGCCGGCCGCGCACGTCGATCATCAGCAGTCCTACACCCGGCGGCCGCGGAACATACCCACCAGGAACAGCAGCAGGATCGCGCCGACGGTGGCCGTCAGCAGGCTCGGGATGATGCCCGCGCCAGCACTGAAGCCCAGCGCCGTCGCCAGGAAGCTACCCAGGAACGCGCCGACCACGCCGACGATCAGGTTGGTGAGCAGGCCGTGATTGCGCCGCATCACCTTTTCCGCGATCCAGCCGGCCACGATGCCGATGATGATCGCGCCAATAATTCCAACGCCATCCATGAGACGTGTCTCCTCTATGTCCGGCGCGGTAATGCGGAGCGGACGCCGAGGTTTCATCGTCGGTCAGAGCGTGGACGGCCCGCCGCCCATCATCCGGACATAGAGGATCGCGGCCAACAGCACGCCCAGCGCGGGCAAAGGATGCTCGCCGATCAGCTCCAACACTGCTTCTACGATACTCATCCGCGGCCTCCACCCACGGGTCACTGTCGCGGTGGAGCGTGCGCTGGATCACACTAAGCGCCTCTTGAGGCGAGTGGTTAACCCGCCAGGGCCGCCTGGCGCCGTCGCAGATGCGCGCCGGCGAGCGCACAGCCGCCGATCAGCATCGCCCAGGTCGCAGGTTCGGGGACCACGGCGGGGAAGAAGCCGCGTATCTCGCCCCCCGGAAACACGTTGGTGTGAAGGTTCAGATAGGCCCGCTCCTGCTGCAGTGCGAGCAGCAGCGCGGCCTCGGCTCCCGCGACGCCACCCTGCGCCGTGACGTAGGACGGGTTGTAGAAGGCTGCGTCGGCGGTATCGAAGGTGTTGTTGTACGTCCCTGAGGTCACGCCCAGCGGGAAGCCCGAGAACGTCGGTGTCTGGGTGGCCACACCGGCGGTTCCGGTGTTCGCCGCAGCTGTCGCGCCGTGGATGTGCGACGCCGTCGTGGTTCCGACCAGGCCGCTGAACGTGACCTGCAGGTTGGCCGAATGCGCCACCGTGTCCCAGGTCAGCTGAGCGAATCCCGTGCCCGGCGAGGCGTTGGGCGGCGCCTCGCTCGGCCCGTCGAGCAGCGCCTGGAAGACGAAGGTCGCGGCGGCCGCGCTCGTCGAAATCGCGGAGGCGGCCAGCGCCGCGGCGAACAGGATTGCCCTCATCTTCGCCCTCCCAACCCGCGCGCCTCGCGTACAGGAGGCTGCCGCTTGGGAAGGTTGACAACCGGCGTCCTTCCTTCGTCAACCGCCGATAGACGACACTTGGGGCACGCCCCTCTCCCGCGCTCGCCGCGGAACCCCGCCGTAGCTCCTCCGTTACCTTCACCACGCGGCCTCTCCCCGGCTGCAGTTGTCCGGAGCGTTCATGGCCCAGCGTAAACCGAAGCCATCCACCGAAGGCGAAGGCGCGCTGCGCGTGGCCGGCGAAACGGAAGCCGTCCGCTATCGGATCGAAGGCGACCCCGCCACCTTGCGGCCGGGCCTGTTCCGCATGCGCGGCGCGGTCACCTTGCCTTCCCCGGACCTGGCCGAACGCGCCTTCCACGCCGGGGACGGCGTCCTCACGCTACAGGACGGCTCGACGTTCCGCCTGGCCGTCATCGCCCACACCGCCGGCAGCGAGACCGCCTACTTCGAGATGCGGATCTAGCTTCACGATCCCGTGCGCCGGGCATCGGTGCGCCGGCGTGAACCGTACAGGGCATCATGCGTTGAATGGCCTTGCCGCCCGGCCTCCCGGGGCGGGCGGCGGTCGCCTGTGATCCGAGTTTTGTGCATGACCGCAGTCCTCGTCGTCGAAGACGAAGCCGACGTCCTGGAAGTGGTGCAGGACGCGCTCGAGCGGCGCGGC
Source organism: uncultured Phenylobacterium sp. (assembly GCA_964495645.1). GTDB lineage: Bacteria > Pseudomonadota > Alphaproteobacteria > Caulobacterales > Caulobacteraceae > Phenylobacterium. The sequence goes on from CAZBXO010000037.1 coordinate 17,613, forward strand.
CTGGAGGTGCGTACGGCGCTCAACGACATCGACGCCTATTCCCTGCTGGAGGGGGAGGCGCGCAGCTTCGGGATGCTGATCGCCGACATCAACCTCGGGGTGGGCGTCACCGGTTTCGACGTGGCGCGACGGGCGCGGCAGCTGAATCCCGACCTGAAGGTGGTCTACATCACCGGCCACGCGGCCCACCTGGACAAGTTCGGCGTGCCGGACGCGATCATGTTCCCCAAGCCGTTCTATCCGGATGAGCTGGCCGCGCAGGTGGTGGAGTTGCTGGAAGACGAGGCGGCCTGACCGCGCGGGCTTGCCAAGCCGCCGCGCGCGCGGCTTCTCAGCGCCATGTGCAACGAATTCCGGTTCGAGCGCTCCCTGGACGAGCTACTCGAAGAGTTCAGGCAACTGGACATCCCCCTCGGTTTCGAGGGCGGGCTGCCGAACATCGAGCCGCGGGCGTCGATCCGGCCGACAGATCCGGCGGCGATCGCGCTCGGCGGGCCCGCCGGGCCGGTGCTGGCGCAACGGCGCTGGGGCTTCGTGAGCTCGAACCCGAAGGGCGGGCCGGTGATCAACTTCCGATCGGAGGGCCGCCGGTTCCCGACCGGGCGCTGCCTGATCCCGGCGGATGGCTTCTACGAGTTCACCGGGACGAAGTCGCCGAAATCCAAGTGGCTGTTCGAGCCCGCGGAGGGCGGGATGCTGGGGATCGCCGGGCTCTGCCGCGACGAGCGCTTCACGATGCTGACCTGCGACCCGGGGCCGGACATCGCGCCCTACCACGACCGCCAGGTCGTGATCCTGCCGAAGGCCGACTGGGCCGCATGGCTCGGCCCCGGCGAAGCCCCGGCCTTCGGGCCGCTGCCGGCGGGGCGGCTCAAGGTGACCCAACTGCGGTAGGAACCGAACGGCAGAGCTTCGGGTTCTCTCGACGACGGAAGGGAGACCCCGACATGAGAAGCCTCTACCTCGCGACCGCGCTCACGGCTGGGCTGGCGCTCGGCGCCTGCGGCGATAAGGAACGCACCGCCACGGCCGACACCGGCACGGCCGAGGCCACCGTCACGACCGAAGCCCCGCCGGCCGCGGTGCCTGACTCCCAACTGCAGCAGCAGGCGCAGCAGGCGGCCACCGCCGCCTCGACGCCCGTCGACGGCTCCGGGCCGATGACGACGACGCCCGCGCCGCCCGCCGGCGGCGGCGCGCCCGCGCCGAAATAGGCGCGCGCAGGATCAGGGTCGTGGGTCGTCCACCCGCAGACGGCCGACGCTGAGATCCTTGACGCGCAGCGCGCCGACCTTCAGCTGGGCGATCGCAGCCCTGCGCACGGAAAGGCGTCCGATCACCAGCGCGCCGATGGCGACGCCGCCCAGGAGGAAGCCGCCGAGCGCGGCGGCGCCGAGCGCCGCGAACCCGAGGGCCGACGATCCGGTGGCCGAGGCGCCGATGGCCCGCGCGCCGATCGCCTGTCCGCGCAGGCGCTGGCGGGCGCGCGGCGCGGCCGCGACCGGCAGGCGGCGACGCATCCGCATGGCCGGGCCTACGGAAGGTCCTCGGCGAGGATGGCCATCTCGAACATGAAGGAGCCGTCCTCGTCCTCGTCCTGGAAGACGACGCCGATGAATTCCTCGCCGATGTAGACCTCGGCGGAGTCCTTCTGCTTGGGGCGCGGCTGCAGCGTGATGCGGGCGTTCGCGAAGGTCCCGCGCAAGTGGCCCTCGACCTTGCGGATCATCCGTTCGTCCACGCGTGTACTCCTCGGCGTTCGGGCCGGATAACTAGCCCGTCGCGCGGCTGCGGGAAACCTCAGATCACGTAGTCGTACACCGTGTCGGCCAGCGTGTGGTCCATGCTCTTGGCCGGGCTCTTCTCCGGCTCCTCGCAGGTCGGGCAGTTGACCAGGCGGGCCGGCACGCCGGCGGCCGTGCAGCCGGGCGGCACGTCCTTCAGCACCACTGATCCGGAGGCGACCTTGGCGTAGTCGCCGATGGTGATGTTGCCCAGCACCTTGGCGCCCGCGCCCAGCAGCACGCCCTTGCCGAGTTTCGGATGCCGATCACCGCGCTCCGCGCCGGTGCCGCCCAGGGTCACCCCATGGAGCATCGAGACGTCGTCGCCGATGACGGCGGTCTCGCCGAGCACGATGCCGGTGCCGTGGTCGATGAACACGCCGCGGCCGATGCGGCAGGCGGGATGGATGTCCAGCTGGAAGAGCTCGGAGGAGCGGCTCTGCAGGTAGAAGGCGAGCGTCTCGCGGCCCTGGTTCCACAGCCAATGGGCGACACGGTGGGTCTGCAGCGCCAGGAAGCCCTTGAAGTAGAGGAACGGCTGTACGTAGCCCTTGCAGGCCGGGTCGCGCTCGAAGACCGCTTTGAGGTCGTACTCGGCGGCCTCGACGATGGACGGGTCGCTCTCGTAGGCCTCCTCGCAGATCTCGCGCAGGCTCATGGCGCGCAACTCCTGGTCGTCGAGCTTGCGGGCCAGCTGGTAGGACAGCGCGTCCCCCAGGCTGTCGTGGTTGAGAATGACGGCGGCCAGCAGGCTGGCCAACGCCGCCTCCCGCTTGGCGGCGGCCAGGGCCTCGTTGCGCAGCGCCGCCCAGACGGGGGGCGGGCTCTTCGGGTCGACGACCTCGAGCCTTTGGCTCATCGCATCCTCCCGGCCCATCGGGCCTCCCTCATCCGCCTATCATCGCCCGCGCGAGCGGCGGCGGCAAATCGCCTTCCCTGGCCATATGGTAAGCCTTGAGCAGCATCGCCACCGTGAGCACGTCCTGCAAA
>CAZBXO010000037.1:20486-26378 GCA_964495645.1 uncultured Phenylobacterium sp.
CGGCCCGCCGCCCTCCGGGATCTCCCAGGTGTAGTCACCCAAGGGGAAGCGGTGCTGGCCGACGAGGATCGTGGTCCCGTCGTCGTGCAGCGGCAGGATGGCGATCGCCAGGTTCTGGAAGCCGACCTTGCCGTAGGCCGCGGGCCGGCCGGTCGGGGCCAGCGTCTCGTGGTCGGTGACGCGGATCCACGGCGTCTCGTAGATCAGTCGCTCGGAGAGGTTCTCCCAGGGCTTGCCGTGCGGCCGCAGCCAGGCGGGCGTGTCGCTCATTGGTTGCCCTTCGCGTGGAGCGGCCCTTAAACAGCGCTCCCTCCCGGATTCCTAGCCGGAGCCGCGCCGTTGAGCCCTCCCCTGCCCCCAGCGCCCGAGTTCGGCGCGGCCCTTCCGCTGAAGCCCGAGCCGGCGGTCCTGGCGTTCCTGGCGCTCCGACGCTCGACGTCCGCGCTGACTTTGCGGGAGCCGGCGCCGTCCGACGCGGAGCTTGCGGACCTGCTGCGCCTGGCCGCGCGAGCGCCGGACCACGGCAAGCTCTCGCCCTGGCGTTTCATCGTCCTGCGGGGCGCGGCGAAGGCGGCGGTGGTGACACGGCTGGAAGGGCTGGCGGCCGGGCGGGACGATCCGACGCTCACGGCGAAGCTCGGCAAGCTGAAGGTTCCGCCACTGGCGGTGATCGTGGCCTCGGCGCCCAAGCCGGGCGCGATCCCGGAGTGGGAACAAGTGTTGTCGGCCGGTGCGGTCTGCACCTTGCTGCTCACCGCGACCCTAGCGATGGGCTACGGCGCGAACTGGATCACCGACTGGTATTCGTACGACGCCGAGGCGGTGGCCGCGCTCGGCCTCGCGGCGGGCGAGCGGGTGGCGGGCGTCGTGCTGATGGGGACCGCGGCCGAGCCGCCGCTGGAGCGGGAACGTCCGGACGCCGCGGCGCTGACCCGGATCCCCTGAACGTCAGCGGCCGGACAGCGCGCCGCGCCATCCGGCCTGAGGTGACACGCCCGAGGAGAGTTTGGGCGGGAACGCCTTACGTCCGTCGGCGACCCGCCACAACCGCATTTTTGGGTCGTCAGCCCCGGCCTCGGTAGGGCGCGACGCCCTGGTCCGGCAGCCAGACGTCGGCCGGCGCAGGGCCGCTCTGCCAGAAGACGTCGATCGGGATGCCGCCGCGCGGGTACCAGTAGCCGCCGATCCGCAGCCAGTGGGGTTCGAGCTCGGCCACCAGCCGCTTGCCGATGGCCACCGTGCAGGCTTCGTGGAAGTCCCCGTGGTTGCGGAAGGCGCCCAGGTAGAGCTTCAGCGACTTGGACTCCACCAGCCAGTCGGCGGGCACGTAGTCGATCACCAGATGGGCGAAGTCGGGCTGGCCGGTCACCGGGCAGAGCGAGGTGAACTCCGGCGCCGTGAAGCGCACCAGGTAGCGGACGTCGCCGTGCGGATTGGGAACGCGTTCAAGGACCGCGGCCTCGGGGCTCGCGGGCGCCGCCACGTCGCGGCCCAGCTGGGTCAGCTGCGTCTCTTCCATGGCGGGCGGTTTAGCGGCTAGACCGGGACGCAACAACAAAGCGGAGGCGGACGTGGCGGACGGCGACTTCAAGGGCTTCGTGGTGGTGGTCACCGGCGCGTCGACCGGCCTGGGGCGTTCGATCGCCGTGCAGACCGCCGAGCGCGGCGCCGAGACGGTCGTGATCAACTACGCGCGGAGCGCCGATGAGGCGCAGGAGACCGCCCGCCTCGTGGAAGCGGCCGGGGCCAAGGCCGTGCTGGTCCAGGGCGACGTGGCCTCCGACGAGGACTGCAAGAATATCGCGGCGGCCGCCCGCCCGTTCGGGCGGATCGACGCGCTCTTCAACAACGCCGGAACCACCACGTTCGCGGCGCATGGCAACATGGACGCGGTCTCGGCCGACGACTTCCTGCGGCTCTATTCCGTCAACGTGGTGGGCGCGTTCCAGATGGTGCGCGCGGCGCGGCCGCTGCTCGAGGCTGGCGCGCAGCCGGGCGCGGTCGTGATGACCGCCTCGATCGCCGGCGTGACCGGCATCGGCTCCTCGGTGCCCTACGCGGCTTCGAAGGGGGCGCTCAACACCATGACCCTGTCGCTCGCCCGCGCGCTGGCGCCGAAGGTGCGGGTCAACGCGCTGTGCCCCGGATTCATCGACACGCCGTGGTTCGAACGCGGACTGGGCGCGGACGGCGCGGCGCGCGTGCGCGCCAACGCGGCGGCCAACACCCCGTTGCAGGCCGCATCCGGCCCCGACGACATCGCCGCGGCGGCGCTGTTCCTGGCCTCGCCGCACTCGCGGCACGTGACCGGCGAGACGCTGCTCGTCGACGCCGGCTCGCACCTTGGATTCGCACCGCTCGTAGCGCGCTGAGGTCCGTCCGCCCCTCTTTGTTGCCTGAATTAAGGGCGCCTTCACCGAACGCTGCTCGATTCCGCGTCACTCGCCGCATGGCTGAGCTTGCCGGCGGTCGTCGCGTTGAACTGAAGCCCGAGCCCACGACCATGGCCGCGCAAACCGCAGGCTGCGGCCGGAAGCGGAGTCAAAGGGGATAGACGAAATGAAAGCGTTCAAACTCTCGCTGATGGCCGCCGCGGCCGCTCTTGCGTTCGCCGGGGCGGCGCAGGCGCAGGACGAGACGCCGCCGGTCAAGCTCAGCTTCAACATCGGCGCGAACACCGACTACGTGTTCCGCGGCGTGAGCCAGACCGACGAGGATCCGTCGGTGTTCGGCGGCGTCGACGCCGCGCTCGGATCCATCGGCTATGCCGGCGTGTGGGTCTCCAACGTCGACTTCGGCAACGGCACAGACGCCGAGTACGACCTCTACGCGGGGATCAAGCCGGTGGTGGGCGCCCTCACCCTCGACCTCGGCGTCATCTACTACGGCTACCTGGACAGCCCCTCCGGCAGCAGCCAGGACTACGTGGAAGGCAAGTTCGCAGCCTCCCTCCCGGCCGGCCCGGTGACCCTCGGCGCGGCGCTCTACTATTCGCCTGATTTCTTCGGCGGCACGGGCGACGCGGTCTATTACGAAGCCAACTTCGCCGTCTCGATCCCGGAAACCAAGTTCAGCGTCTCCGGCGCGCTCGGCCACCAGCAGGTCAAGGGTCCGTTCGACTACACGACCTGGAACGTCGGCCTCGGCTATGCGCTGACCGACAACTTGGGCCTCGACGTGCGCTACTTCGACACCGACGAGCACGGCTTCGGCAAGATCTTCGACAGCCGCATCGTCGCCGGCATCAAGGTCACCTTCTGATGGTGTGACGAACCCTGGCAACAGTTGGCGAGTTAGGAAGCCGCCGCGGACCTCCGCGGCGGCTTTTCCATTGCGTCACGCGGCGGGGCTTTCTAAACCTCGCCGCCGTGGCCCTCTCCCCAGGGCAGCCGCGCGTAGTCCATGGACGAGAAGCCGAAACAGAGCGGAGCGCGGCGCATGGAGCGGATGGCCCAGAGAGCCCAGACCGTCGTGATCGACGTGATCCTGGCGGCTCTCGCCTTCTGCCTTGCCTTCGTTGTCGCCCCCACCCAGCCGGATTTCGGCCTGTCGCGGGTGGCGACGCTGCCGTTCTTCCAACTGGTGTTGCTCTACGGGGCCATCGCCGGCGTCTTTGCGATGTTGTTCCGCCGCGAGCTGTCGCCGTGGCGCTACGTTTCGATTCCCGACGCCCTGGTGCTGGCCCGTTCAGCCCTCTTCACCGTCGGCGTCTTCCTGCTGGCCGACTTCGTCCTGGAGCGGGGTCAGGGCGTTCCCCGCTCGACTCTCTTCATGGCGCCGCTGTTCCAGATGATCGCCTCCATGGGCGTGCGCGTCGTGCGCCGCGCCCTGCACGAACGGGCGCTGGAGAGCTTCGCGCCGCCGAAGTCCGACCGGGCCCAGCCGCCGAGCCTGCTGCTGATCGGCCCGCCGTCGCTCGCCGACACCTACCTGCGCGACGTCGCCCGCACCCATGACCGCAGCTACACGCCCGTGGGCATCGTGGGCGCGGACCGCCGCGACGTCGGCCAGCAGGTGCGCGGTGTGTGCATCATCGAGGCGCTGGACCGGCTGGACGAGGCCCTGGCCAACCTGCGCCGCTGGAACCGCTACCCGCGCGCCATCCTGTTCCTCGAGGAGCCCGGCAAGCTGAAGGGCCTGACGGCCGACCAGCTTGGCCGCCTCAAGACCGACGGCATCCGCCTGTTGCGCCTGCCCTCGATCGTCGATCTCTCGCAACACGACGGCCTGACCTTGCTGCCGATGCGGGACATCAACATCGAGGAGCTCCTGGCCCGCGAGCCCATCGAGCTGGACCGCGGCGCCATCGCCCACCTGATCCAGGGCCGGCGCGTGCTGATCACCGGCGCCGCCGGGTCCATCGGCGCCGAGCTCTGCCGCCAGGTCGCGGCGTTCAACTGCGCCCACCTTACGCTATTGGACATCTCCGAGACCGGCCTTTTCGAGATCGAGCGCGAGATGCGCGAGACGCACCCTCGGATGAGCGTGAAAGCCGTGCTCTCCGACGTGCGCAACGCCCAGCGCACCGAGGACGCGTTCCGCCGCGAGAAGCCGGACCTCGTCTTCCACGCCGCAGCCCTGAAGCACGTCTCCATGGTCGAGCAGCACCCGGCCGAGGGCGTGCTGACCAACGTCATCGGCGCCTGGAATGTGGCCGAGGCCTCCAAGGCCTGCGGCGCCGGCCAGATGGTGCAGATCTCCACCGACAAGGCGGTCGACCCCACCAACGTCATGGGCGCCACCAAGCGCCTGGCCGAGGCGGTGATCCAGGCGCAGCACACCGCCGGCGGCGGCACGCGCTTCTCGGCCGTGCGGTTCGGCAACGTGCTGGGCTCGTCCGGCTCGGTGGTGCCGATCTTCAAGAGCCAGATCGAGCGCGGCGGGCCGGTGACGGTCACCCACGCCGACATGACCCGCTTCTTCATGACCATCCCGGAGGCGGCCCAGCTGGTGCTGCACGCCACCGCCGCCTGCCACGAGGACGACCAGAAGGAGGCCCGCCTCTTCCTGCTGGAGATGGGCGAGCCGGTGCGGATCATGGACCTGGCCCGCCAGATGATCGCCCTTTCCGGCCGCAAGGACGTGGAGATCGAGATCACCGGCCTGCGCCCCGGCGAGAAGCTGACCGAGGCGCTGCTGGACGAGACCGAGCGCTCCTTCCCCGCCGCGCCCAAGGTGCTGGAGGTCGTCTCCAACTCGGCGCTGCGCGTCACCACCGGCCACCTGACCGAGCTCGCCCGTCTCGCCGAGGGCGGCGACGTGGAAGACGTGCGCCGCGCCCTCTTCGACCTGGTCGCCCAGGTCCGTGGCGAAAAGCCCGGAGCGGCCCCGACCCTGCGGGTGGTTTCGGGGGGCTGAACCCCGCCTACTTGCGGATACCCAGCGCGCGGTAGAGGCGCGGATCGTCCAGCTCGGCGGCGATATCGCGCGCGGACTGGCCGGACGGGTTCTTCAGGTCGAGGCTTGCGCCGCGGCGACGCAGGAGGTCGGCGGCGGCTGGCTGATTGGCTCGGACGGCCTTCATCAGCGCGGTCTCGCCCTCCTCGTCGAGACCGTCGACGGGGAGGCCGCGCGCGAGCAAGGCTCTGACCTCGTCGACCTGGCCCTGGGCGGCGGCGAACTGCAGCTTGCCGAGCGGTGTCGGCCGGATCGCAGACCCGGTCACCACGATCTCCTCCACACTCGACGATGCGGGAGGCCTCCTCTCCGCCCGGAAGGCCGGTGCGGGCGACGGCGCAGCCTTGCGCGAGGCGAGCCGTGCGGCGCCGGCCGGGACCGCGGCGGGCGGTTCGGCCAAGGGCGCCTGCGCCTGGGCCGATGGGGGCGGCGGAGCCGGCGGGGGCGGTGGCGGTGGCGCGGGTGGCGCGGGCAGGGGCGGCAGCGTGACCGTCG
>CAZBXO010000038.1:0-24205 GCA_964495645.1 uncultured Phenylobacterium sp.
CAGCGCGAACACCACCACCGCGGGCTCGCCCTTCGGCGTCGGGATCGTCACGCCCCGCGCCTGGCGGAACATCTGATAGCGCCGCGCCAGGTCGCCGATGTGGAAGTTGCGCATGCCGGTCACCACGGCCACGTACTGCGTCCCGCCCACGCTGTAGGTGACCAGCGTCGAGCTCGGCCAGTTGTCCAGCGCCCCGCGCCACAGGACCTTGCCGTCGCGGTCGTCATAGGCGGCCAGCGCCGGCCCCAGGTCGCCCGCGAACACCACCCCGCCGGCCGTGGCCAGCACGGAGGTGGAGATCGGCGCGTCCAGCTCGCGCATCCAGCCCAGCTTCTGGCCCTTCAGGTCCATGGCCTGCAGGCGGCCCATCTTTCCGCTCCTGGCCGCCGCCGGATGGTCTGCGGGCGTCAGGCCCACGCCGGAGCTCAGCAGCTGGAAGCCCGCCCCGCCCGGCGGCCCGAAGTCGAGGCACCACATCACCAGCGGCGTGAACAGCTGGCCGCTCGCGGCGTTGACGCTGGTCGCTGGCCAGTTCCGCGCCCCGGTCGCGTTCGGGCAGATCAAGGTCGTCTTGGTCTTGTCGGGCCAGCGGACCGGATCGATCGTCTTCTCGCCGGTCTTCCTGTCGATGGCCGAGATGACGTTCTGCGCGCCCGGGTCGATCGAGAACAGATAGGCGCCGGTCCTGGCGTCCAGCGCCTCCAGGATGCCCATCTTGCCGATGTTCATGACCACCCGGCGCGGCTTGCCGTCGATCCGCAGCGTCGCCAGCTGCCGCTCGAACACCCAGTCCAGGTCCCACTGGTCGTTGCGCAGGTGCTGGTAGTGCCAGACCAGCTTCCCGGTGTCCGGGTTCAGCGCGATCGTGGCGTCGGTGTAGAGCGCGTCCAGCGTCGCGCCGGCGGCCCCCGACGGCTTCATCAGCGGCCCGGTGTCGTAGGTCTGGCCGACGCCGAAGTAGATCAGGTGCAGGTCCGGATCGTAGCTGCCCTGCTGCCAGACGGAGCCGCCGCTGCGCCGGTTCAGCGGAAGGCCGTTCCAGCTGTTGCCGCCGGGTTCGCCAGGCCGCGCGATGGTGTGGAAGCGCCACAGCTCGCGCCCCGTGTCGATATCCAGCCCGACGATGAAACCGCCACCCGGCGCGCCGCTGGCGGTCACGCCCTGGATCACCTTGTCGCCCACGATCATGGGCGCGCTGCGCAGGTTGAACGGTCCCTTGCCGGGCGCGGGCGGTCCCGGGACGATGTCGGCGTCCCAGACCGTGTCGCCGGTCTTCGCATCCAGCGCGAGCACGTGCAGGTCCGACGTCGGCACGAAGAGCCGCCCGCCGGAGATCGACAGGCCCATTTTCTGGCTCGACGCGCGCGCCGGCTTGTAGGCCTTGCGCCAAAGCACCGCCCCGGTCCGCGCGTCCAGCGCCAGCACCGTGTCCGGGCTGGTCTGCAGGAACATCACTCCGTCGCGCACCACCGGCGTGGGCATGCTGGGTCCGGCCTGGATCGGCCGCCGCCAGGCCTGCGTCAGGCCCTTCACGTTGCCGCGGTTCACGCCGGTCAGCGGGCTGAAGTTCTGTCCGTCGTAGGTGCGGCCCCACTGCAGCCAGTCGCCGGCCGCCGGCGCCTTCAGCATGGCGTTCGACACCGGCCGCACCTTGCCCAGCACCGCGGCCGCCGCCGCGTCCGGCTTCTGGTCTGCGGCCGGCGGCGGTGCGGCGATCCGCAGCGGACTGCCTTCGGACCCGGGCGGCGCCGCCGCGCGGCCGGTGATATGGGACGCCAGCGCCACGATCTGCGCCGGCGTGAGGCTGCCGGCCATCGGCCGCATGACCCCTGTCGTCAGCGCTTCGACGATCCGCTGGTTGGACATGTCCCGCATGGCCGTCCGGCTGGGCGCCAGCGGCACGGGCATGTCACCGTGACAGCTCTTGCACTGCGCGTCGAACACCGCGGCCATCTCCGCGGCCGGCTGCGCGAACGCGCCGCTGCCGAGGCCGCCGGCCAGCAGCAGCCCCAGGATCCCGCCGAGCACCCATCCGCGCATCTTCATGGCCACACGCCCCCTGGCTGAACCACGAAGCAGCCGAACAGGGAAACGCCGCCGCCGCAAGGGCGCCGCAGGGTCAGGCGCGCATTGAGGATGTCGCCGCTAGTGCCGGTTCGCCGCGTCGCGCAGGCAGGCGATCCAGGCTTCCTCGCGGTCCTTCTCGGCCTTGCGCAGTTCGGCTTCGGCCTCACGGACGTGGACGTCGTGCTTGCGCCACTCGGCGACGGCTTCCTCGCGGGCGGCCCGCGCGCTCTCCAACGTCTCGTAGCGGGCCAGCACGGCGCGCGTCGAATAGTTGACCGGCGGGCCCACCGTCTCGCGGTCGGGATAGAAGCCGGTGATGGAGTCCGCGGTCTCGCTCTCCACGTGGAACACATCGGCCCAGCCCGCGTGGTGACGCATCAGGGCCCAGGGTCGTTCGATCCGATCGCTCACCGATATCTCCGTAGCTCGTCGCCGCTCCCCTTTAGCGCGGCCAATCGCGGCGTCCAACGGGATTGCGCCGCCGCCGGGACGCCGCCTACGCTTCGGCCCGGCCGGCGGAGGGACCATGCGCGCAGCCTCGATCTCGGACTTCCGCGAACTGGCGCGCCGCCGGCTGCCGCACATGTTCTTCGAGTACATCGACGGCGGCAGTTACGCCGAGGTGACGCTGGCCCGCAACGTGGCCGACATGGAGGCGATCGCGCTCCGCCAACGCGTGCTCGTGGACATGAGCAACCTGGACATGACCGTCGAGACGCTGGGCCAGCAGATGAGCATGCCGCTCGGCCTGGCGCCCGTGGGCTCGGCCGGCATGAACGCCCGCCGCGGCGAGGTCCAGGCGGCGCGCGCGGCGGCCGCCGCCGGCGTGCCGTTCTGCCTCTCCACGGTGGCGGTTTGCTCGGTGGAGGAGGTGGCCGCGACGGGCACGCCGCCGTGGTTCCAGCTCTACCTCCTGAAGGACCGCGGCTACATGAAGGAGCTGCTGTCCCGCGCGCGCGCCGCCGGCTCCCCCGTGCTGGTGTTCACCGTCGACCTCCCGCTGCCAGGCAGCCGCTACCGCGACCGACGCTCCGGCTTCACCGGCCTCACGCCGGCGGAGGCCGCGGTCAATCAGCTGCTGCAGGGGATCGTGCGCCCGGCCTGGACCTGGGACGTCTACCTGCGCGGGCGGCCCCTGAGCCTCGGCAATGTCGCCGCCGCGGTCGGGCCGGGCAAGCGCGTGAACGACTACCTGGGCTGGATCGGCAAGAACTTCGACCGGTCGGTCACCTGGAAGGACATCGACTGGATCCGCGAGGCCTGGGACGGCCCGATCGTGATCAAGGGCGTGCTGGACGCCGAGGACGCGCGCGCGTGCGTCAAGGCCGGCGCCGACGGCCTCGTGGTCTCCAACCATGGCGGGCGCCAGCTCGACGGCGTGAAGTCCACCATCTCCGCCCTGCCGCGGATCGTCGACGCGGTGGGGTCGGACCTGGAGGTCTACCTGGACGGCGGGGTCCGCTCCGGCCTCGACGTGCTGAAGGCGCTGGCGCTGGGCGCCAAGGCCTGCTTCGTCGGCCGCCCCTGGGTGTTCGCGCTGGGCGCCAGGGGTCAGAAGGGCGTGGCCCAGATGCTGGACCTGGTCCGCGCCGAGCTTGCGGTCGCCATGATCCTCACCGGGTGCGTGTCGGCGCGGGACGCAGGCCGGGAACTGCTGGACCTTTAGCCAGGCCCGTGCGGAACAGCCCCATCGCCGGCTTTTCGAACAGCTGGTAGCAGGCCAGCCCCGCGCCGACGCCGACCACGATCGCCGTCGCGAAGACGGCCACTGGATGGTCGATCCCGGCCATCGCCATCGCCCGCACCGCCGCGGAGATCGCCAGCCCGTGGATCAGATAGACGGAGTAGGACGCATCGCCCAGCCAGCGCAGCGGCGCCAGGTCGGCAATCGGCCCCGCCCGCTCCAGACTGACCGCGCCGCTCACCAGCAGAACGGCCGGGATGCCCCACCAGACCGGCCGAGCCGTCGAGACATCGATCCCGGCCAGCGCCACGCCCATGAAGCCCGCGAGGCCCACGGTCACCAGCGCCCAGCCCGCCCGCCGTCCCGGAAGTCGCCCGTTCGACCACAGCCAACCGACGCCGATTCCCGTGGCGAACTCCAGGAGGATCGGGTCGGTGTAGGTCGCCGCAATCGGATGGCTCAGGTCCACGAAGGGGCGCAACGCCACCAGACCCGCCAGCGCGCCACCCACGAGCCACGGCCTCAGCTTCGCCGGCGTCAGCAGGCCGCCGGCGAACAGCAGATAGAAGAACATCTCGAAGTTCAGCGTCCAGCCGGGCACGACCAGCGGCGCGATCAGCCCCTGCGGGTCGCGGTAGGGCACGAAGAGCAGCGACTTCACCACCGACTCCGCCGTCACCACCATTCGCGGGAAGGCGCCCGGCACGAAGACAGCGATCGCCGCGGTCGCCAGCGTCACCGCCCAGTAGAGCGGGACGATCCGCTGTGCGCGCTTGATCAGGAACCAGCCGGGGGAGGGGGCCTTGCGGCAGGTCACCACCCACATGATGAAGCCCGAGATCACGAAGAAGACGTCGACCCCGGCCGCGCCGACGCCGAACGTCCCCCCGGCCCGCTCGGCCGCGTGGAAAGCCAGCACGCCGAACGCCGCCAGCCCGCGTAGGTACTGGATGGACCGGACCTCGCCTGGGGCTTGCTGTGTCGTGACGGTCATCGCCCCATACGCCGAAGCTTCATGGGTCCAAACGGTCCGTCGTGCGTTTGGTTCGCGGACCACGCTTCAGCTTGGGGGCCTTCCTTGAAGCTCGCCTACTTCGTCCACGACCTCACCGACCCGGCGGTGGCCCGGCGCGTGCGCATGCTGGTCGCCGGCGGGGCCGATCCTGTGGTCTTGGGATTCCGCCGAAGCGAGGTTGCGCCGCCCACGGTCGCAGGCCGCCCTGCCATCGACCTTGGCCGCACCTATGACGCTCGCCTGGGACAACGCGCCAGGATGACGGTGCGCGCAGCGCTGTCGGCGCCACGCCTGCGCGCCCGCCTGGCCGGGTGCGAGGTGATCGTGGCGCGCACACTCGAAATGCTGGCCGTCGCCGCGGCCTGCCGATTGGGCGCGCCGCTGGTCTATGAGTGCCTCGACATCCACCGCGTCATGTTGGGCGAGGGGATCAAGAGCCGCGCCCTGCGGGCCATCGAGCGCCGCCTGATGGACCGGGCGAGCCTGCTGGTCGTCAGCTCGCCGGCCTTCCTCGAGCACTACTTCCGGCCCCGCCAGCACTTGCGTCTCCCGGCGATGCTGCTCGAGAACAAGGTCCTGGAACTGGAGGGCGCGCCGGCGCGCCGGGCGCCGCCGTTGCCGGGGCCGCCTTGGCGCATCGGCTGGCTCGGCGCCATCCGCTGCCGAAGGAGCCTGGAGATCCTGGCCGATCTCGCACAGCGCCGCCCCGACCTCGTCGAGGTCGCCATCCACGGCCGACCGGCGCGATCCGAGGTCGGCGACCTCGAGAGCCGCATCGCGGGTCTGGGAAACGTCCGCTTCGGCGGCGCCTACGGCCCGGCCGACCTTTCGAGGCTCTACGGCGACGTGCACTTCAGCTGGGCGATCGATTTCATGGAGGCGGGCCAGAACTCCGACTGGCTCTTGCCCAACCGCATCTACGAGAGTGGCCGCTACGGCGCCGTTCCGATTGCGCTGGAAGGCGTCGAGACCGGACGCTGGCTCGCGCGCCGCGGCTTCGGGGTCCGCCTTGAGGACATGGCCCAGCTCGAGAACTTCCTGGAGGGCCTCACGCCGGCCCGCTACGCCGCGCTCCGCGCCGAGCTCGACAGGGTCCCGTTGAACGCTTTCACCGCCGATGCGTCGGATTGCCGACGCTTGGTCGAAGGGTTGAAAAAGCCCTCGCAGACGGTTGGTTCCTACGGCCCAGCTCCCTCCGCCAACAATGCCGAATTGGCCGCTTAGCCACTGAAAAACCGTGGGAATCGCTGGAACGGATCGACGCGGTCACAGTTTTGACGACGACCGCCGGCTGGCTTCGGAGAACGGCGGTCTCTGGTCGAACTGTTCAGGCTTTCCGATGTTGCGTTCCGCCTCCGATGCGATCTGGCCGATCGAGGCCGGCAATGTCCTGGACGACGATAAGGACGCCGGCCTTGACGAGACCCGCAGCTTCGCCCCCCGGGCCGAGGCGGTGGGCGCCCTTGGGGATGCGGCGGTGTTCTGGCCCGAGGCGTGGCACGCGCTGACCCCGCCCCGCCTGCTCGCCGTCGACACCCCGCTCGCCCGGGCGCTGGACACCCAGAACCAGGCGGTCATCGTCATCCCCTGCCTCAACGAAGCCAAGGTCATCGCGGGCGTCGTCGCCCGCATTCTCGAGGACGATGGGCTCTCCGATCCCATCGTCTGCGTCGCCGACGGCGGCTCCACCGACGGCAGCCGCGAAATCGTCGCCGACATCGCCGCGCGGGACCCCCGCGTGCGCCTGATCGACAACCCCGACCGCCTGCAGAGCGCCGGCCTCAACCTCGCCACCCGCCTGCTCACCGAGGACCGGCCTTGGCTGGTCCGCGTCGACGCCCACGCCGAGTATCCGAAGCACTATGTGTCGACCCTGGTCGCCGAAGCGCGGCGGACCGGCGCCACCTCCGTCGTGGTCGGCATGGAGACCAGGGGCTTCGGCGGCTTCCAGAGCGCCGCGGCCGCGGCCCAGAACTCGGTCCTCGGCGCCGGCGGCTCCCCGCACCGCAACGGCGCGCCGGCCGGCTGGGTCGACCATGGCCACCACGCCATATTCCGGCTCTCCGCCTTCGAGGCGGTCGGCGGCTACGACGAGAGCTTCAGCCACAACGAGGACGCCGAACTCGACCTGCGCCTGTCGCAGGCCGGCGGGCGCATCTGGCTGACCGACAAGGTGACCATCGTCTATCACCCGCGCGACAATCCGAAGGCGCTGTGGCGGCAGTACTTCAACTACGGCAAAGGCAGGGCCCGCACCGTCCTCAAGCACGCCCAGCCGCTGAAGCTGCGCCAGGCCCTGCCGCTGGGCGTCGCCCCTGCGGTGGCCGCCCTGACGTTCGCGCCTCTCTTCTGGCCGCTGGCCATCCCGGCGCTGGTGTGGGCGGCCGTGTCGCTCGGCTACGGACTGGTCCTCGGCGCCCGCCGGCGCGAGCCCGCTGCCCTGCTCTCGGGCGTCGCGGCCATGGTCATGCACCTGGCCTGGTCGTCCGGGTTCTGGACGCAGGTCCTTGTCCGACGCGGGGGAGCCGCCGCATGAGTCCCACCGTCTCGGTCGTCATGGCCAACTACAACGGCGCGCGCCACCTGGCCGAAGCCGTGCGCTCGGTCCTCGACCAGACGCTGGTCGACCTCGAGCTGCTGGTCGCCGACGACGCCTCCACCGACGACAGCCTGGCTGTGGTCGCCGCGGCGGCCGCCGGCGATCCCCGGGTGGTCGTCCTGCCCGCCGCCGCCAACGCCGGCCCGGGCGCCGCCCGCAACCGCGCGCTGGACGCCGCCCGGGGCCGCTGGATCGCCGTCGTCGACTCCGACGACCTGATGTGTCCCGACCGGCTGGAGCGCCTCGTCGCGCGCGCCCGCGGCGACCGCGCCGACGTCGTGGTCGACAACCTGCTCGTCTTCGAAGAGGGCAAGGGCAAGCCCTGGAAGCCGTTCCTGGCCGGCCGAGCCTGGGGCCATCCCCGCTGGATCACCATGGCCGACTACATCGAAGCCGGTCGCATGTACGCCAAGGGCCCGGGCTTGGGGTATCTGAAGCCGCTGTTCAGCGCCCACCTGCTGGCGACCGAGCGCTACCGCGAGGATCTGCGCATCGGCGAGGACTACGACCTCGTCCTGCGGCTGCTGGCCCGTGGCGCGCGCATGCGGTTCCTGCCGGAGGCGCTCTACCGCTACCGCCGCCACGCACAATCGATCAGCCAGGTGCTCCGCCGGGAGCACATTGAGCGCATGCTGGCCGCCGACGCCGCCCTGGAACTGCCGGTCCAGTCCGAAGCCGTGCGCCGCGCCCAGGAAGCCCGCCGCCGTTCGCTGGAGACGGCGCTCGCGTACGACGAGGTGATCGCCGCGCTGAAGCGCAAGGCTGTCGGCCACGCCCTGTCGACCTGCGCCGCCAGGCCCGACGTGTGGCCCTTGCTCACCATGCCGGTGAAGGCGCGCCTCAGCCGCCTGGCGGAGCGCCTGGTCCCCGCCTAGTCTAGCCGTGCGCGGCCGCGAGCCGCCGGCCGTCTGCGACGAGCGTCCGTCCCGCGACCCCCAGCACCACCCCGGCATAGGCCGCGCCGCCGACCGCGATCATCGCCGCCAGCTGCGCCAGCACGTGCTGATGGGCGATCAGAGGTCGCAGCAGCAAAAGCGCGCCCGCCAGCGCCACGGCGCCGAGAAGGGCCGGAACAAAGGCCGCCGCCAGCCGACGGGTCCCGGTCTGCAGGTCGCGGCCGACGACGATCAAGTAGGCGGCCATGACCCCCACGATCCCGACTCCGATCGCCATCGACGCCGCCTCCAGGCCCACCTGCGAGAACACGCCCGCCGCGCCGATCGTCACCAGCGCCGCCAGCAGCGACAGCCGGAACTGCAGGTGCGAGCGGCCGAGCGCCATCAGGATCGCCCCGGCCACCAGGCAGATCGAGAATCCGAACCCGGCCGCCGAGAGTTCCGCCAGCACCGGCGCGGCCGGCCTCCACTTGTCGCCCAGGACGAGGCTGACCGCGGGTCCCGCGATCAGCGCTAGGCCCACGAACACCGGCGCCAGCGCCGTCGCCGCCAGGCGGAAGGCCGACACTGCAAGCTCGCCGGCGCTCTGCCCGCGGTGCGCGGTCTTGGCCATCGCGGTGAAGATGTAGAGGTAGAGGGGACCTGAGATCACCAGGTCGGGAATCCGCACGATCTGGTAGGCCATGGCGAAGTAGCCCAGCGCCGTCGCCCCCAGCACCCCGCCCACGATCAGGTTGCCGACGTTGCGGGCGGTGAAGTCGGCCAGGTTGGAGCCCACCGAGTGCAGGCCGAAGCTCACGAGCTCGCGCGCCTCCGAGGGTCGGAACCCGGCGGCGACGTGCGGCCGCGCCGCCCCGTTCACCCACAGGAACTTCACGCTCCACAGCGTCAGCTGCTGGGCGACCAGGCTCCAGGCGCCCCAGCCGCTCATCGCGGCCCAGACCGCCACGCCGGCCGAAGCCGCGGTCGACAGGACGTCGCCGCCGGCGAACACCCCGAAGCGCCCTTCGCGGATGACGCGCCCGTTGGCGGCGGCCGTGAACCCGCTCATCGCCAGGATGGGGCTGAGCGCCACGATCAGCAGCGGCAGCCGCGGCTGGCCCAGCAGCGCGCCCAGCGGCCAGGCAGCCAGGCTGGCCAGGAGCCCCAGCGCCAGCCCCAGTCCACCGGCCAGCCAGAACACCGTCGACTCCAGCCGCGGCGAGGCGTCCTGCCGCCGGGCCAGCGCCTGGGAGAGTCCGGCGTCGGCCAGCATGTTGCAGAAGAGGACGAACGGGACCGCCAGCGCCACCAGACCGTATTCGGCCGGCCCCACCAGCCGCGCGAGGATCGGCAGCATGGCCAGCTGCACGCCGAGCCGCAGCACGTTGGCGGCGCTCAGCGTCAGCGCGCCGAGCGTGGGGGAGGGGCGGCGCGCCGGCGCCCCGGCGGGTCCGACCTCGTCGGCCAGGCTCACCGCCGCGCCCGCCGGCCTCCGGCCGCGGTCCTGGCGTCGGTCCAGCCGGGCGCGGCGTAGTCGACGAGTCTGAGCGCCATGCCGGGCGGCGCCTGCGGATGCTGCATCCGCTGCCGTCGGGACATGTGCACCCGGCCGAACCCGGCGCCCAGGCAGGCGAAGGTCAGGGCCGTCGAGAAGTAGAAGGGCGCCAGCCCGATGGTCTCGATCGGCATCCGGGCCACCTGGTAGAGCAGGATCGAGATCCAGCACACCAGGGCGATCGAGGGCCGCATCACGAACTTGCGGACCAGGAACACCCCGCCCACGAGCACGACGGCCGCCGCCACGACCAGACCCACCCAACCGAGAACCACCAAGAGCTCGACGGCCGTGTTGTGGAAGGTGAAGCCGCCGCGCTCCTGGATGCCGAAGTAGCGCCACAGACCTTCGGCATCGACGTTGCCGCGGACCCAGAAGGCTTCGTAGCCGCGCCCCAGGCCCGGCTTCTCGCGGATCAGGTCCTCGGCGCGGTACCAGAGGTAGGTGCGCCCGGTCAGGGTCGCGTCCTTGTCGAATACGCGCGCGCCGAAATCGATCAGCGCCTGGGTCAGCCAGCGATAGGAGAGGCCGGCCGCGATCAGGCACAGGGCGACCGTAGCGGTCATCCAGCCGCGCACCACCCGGCCCGCCAGCAGCAGCGGCGCCAGGAACGCCATCGCCGCCGCGCCCAATCCAAGGCCCAGCAGGGCGCCCGCCGAGCGCGTGGCGACCACGACGTAGGTGTCGAGCGCCGCGGCGGCCAGCCCGAGCAGCACCCACTGCGGCTGCCTGCGCCGGAACCCGAGCAGGATGGCCGCGAGGCTGAGGATGAAGCCGGTGGAAGCGATGTCGCCCAGCAGGTTCTTGGAGCCCGACAGGCCCGCGAACGCATAGCCGCCGGCGCCCACGCCGACCGCCACCCGGTCGCCGAACGCCACCGAGGCGGCCACGTAGAGGAAGAAGGCGGCCGCCAGGCCCTTGATCACCGCGCTGGGATTGCGGGCCGAGGAAATCAGAAGGCCGATCATGACGGTGAGCGCGAACTCGACGGCGCCCTTGAAGGTCTCCGACGGCGCCTGCGACCAGACCGT
This sequence comes from uncultured Phenylobacterium sp., assembly GCA_964495645.1. Lineage (GTDB taxonomy): Bacteria > Pseudomonadota > Alphaproteobacteria > Caulobacterales > Caulobacteraceae > Phenylobacterium. Next base: position 10,830 of record CAZBXO010000038.1, read on the forward strand.
CGAGAACAGCGCCAGCGCCGGGACCAGGAACAGGAAGGCCCGTGGCCCCATCACCCGTCCCAACCGCTCGCGCCGCACCCACACGTAGATGGGCGTCAGCGCCGCGAAGATCGCAGCGCCCGCCGGACCTAGGTTGGCCATGAACAGGAGCGGCAGGAACGACAGGAAGGCGAAGAGGCCGTCGGCGTCGACCCGCAGCCAGCCCAGCTTCCACGCCATGTCCGGCTGCTCGGCCTCGAGCCAGGTCTGCTCGACGACACGCTCGTCCACCAGGCGCAGGGTGCGGGCGTTGGCTCTCTGGCGGCGCGTGCCGCCGGTGTCGGCCCAGGCGGTCATCCTGCGACGCTCCCGTTGGGAGCAGCGAAGGATCGGATGCACGCTCCGAAGCCTTGGCGAAGGCGGGTCATGGCGCGAACCTGTAGGCGCGGATGTAGTCGATGGTCAGCCGTGCGGGCAGGGGCGTCGTGGCGTCCGGCGCGCCCGCCCAGTCGCCCCCGGAGGCGATGTTGGCCAGCATGTACATCGGCTTGTGCATGTCGGCCGGCGTGGGCTCGCGGCGCACCTCGCGGCCGTCGACGAACCAGGCGATGGTGTCCTTGTCCCAGGCGAGGCCATAGGTGTGGAAGTCGTCAGGCGAGACGTCGATCGCCTTGCCTTCGATCTTCGCCTTCTCGGAGTGGAAGGTGACGTAGACCTTCGAGGGGTCTCCGACGCTTTCCATGATGTCGATCTCCGGCGGCCAGGAGAGGTCCGCCGGCAGCAGCCAGAAGGCCGGCCACACGCCCTTTCCCCGCGGCAGCTTGGCCCGCATCTCGAAGTATCCGTACGTCTGGGTGAACGACGGCTGGCTGGTGATCAGGCCGGAGACGTACTTGAAGTCCTTGAGCCGGGGCGCGTGCGCGGGCGGCGTCGGCTGGAAGACGATGGCCAGATGGCCATCCTTGGCGGCGAACGGGTTCAGCCTGAGCGGTGGCCCGCCGCCCGGCGCGAAGTCGGGGTCGACATAGACCTGGACCTCCTTGTTCCACTTCAGCGTTCGCAGGTCCCAGTCGTCGGCGCCCTTGCCGTCCCGGAACGTGGTGCGCCAGACGCCCTTGCCGTCCTTCCACGGCCGGAAGGCGTCGAACTCGTCGGCGAACGCCAGCTCGAGCGTTCGCCCGTCCGGCGCCTGCGTCAGCGGCCCCGACGGCGCGCTGGTCGCCTTGGAGCAGGCCGCCAGCGCCAGCGTCAGGGCGACGGCCGTACCGGTGGTGAGGCGCCCCATCGTCCGCCTCACGCCGCGGCGATGTAGTAGTTCTTGAAGTAGCCGTAGTAGTCGCTCGAGTCGCCGTAGCCGTAGTTGGCCTGGCCCTTCACGTTGACCTTGGTCAGCAGCGCGCCGACCACGTTGGCTCCGCACGCCTGCAGGATGTCGACCGCCGATTGGGCCGCCCGCAGCGGGGTCTTGTTCCATTGCACCAGGTAGAGCACCCGGTCGGCCTTGCCGGCCAGGATGCGCGCGTCGGCGACCCCAAGGATCGGCGGCGCATCGAGGATCACGTAGTCGAACCGCTGCTTGAGCTCCTCCAGGACCGCGTCGGTCTTCGGGTTGGTGAAGAGGTCGTAGGGCAGCGACTTGCCGCAGGCCGGCAGCACCCAGCAGTTCGACTTCTCGTCGCGGACCAGGGCGTCCGCCAGCGGCACGTCGTCCTGCACCACCTCCACCAGGCCGACGTCACGCGGGCCCGACAGCTTGGTGGCGCCGCGCTGGCGAAGGTCGCAGTCCACCAGCACCACATTGTGGCCGGAGAGCGCCAGGGTGCGGGCCAGGCAGAAGGACGTCAGGCTCTTGCCTTCACGCGGCACCGCCGAGGTGATGGCGATGGTCTTCGCGTCCGCATCCTTGGCGCTGACCATCAGGAAAGCCCGCAGGTTGCGGAACGCCTCGGCGAAGCCCGAGAACGGGTAGTTGACCAGGTATTCGGCCGGCTCGGCGGCCTGCCCGCGCAGTCCCTTCGGCTTGACCGACTTGAAGTCGGGCAGCACGCCCGCGAACGGCACGCCCAGCTCGCGCTCCACGTCCATCCGGCTGCGCAGGTGCTTGTCCCAGAACTCGGCCATCAGGATCGCCGCCGCGGCGCCGACGAGGCCCGCGAGCAGCGCCAGGGCCGCGGCCAGCTTCATGTTCGGCGACGACGGCTGCGTCGGCGCCGCCGCCGGCGAATTGATGCGCGCGTCGGGCTGCTGCAGGCTTCCGGCCGCGGCCACCTCCTTGGCGCGGTTGAGATAGGCCTCGTAGATCGCCTTGGCGGCGTCGGCGCGCTGCTGCAGACCGAGCAGGCCGACCATGGCGGCGTTGTTCTGCGCGATGCCCCCCTGCGCCGCGCCCCGGCTGCCGAGCAGCGAGGCCTGGCGGCTCGACGCCGCGGCGGCCTCCGCCTTCAGGCTCGACATGATGCGGTTGATCTCGGCCTGGATCTGGGCGCGGATGTCTTTCAGCTGCGCCTCGGTGCGCTTCACCTCCGGGTACTCGTCGGTGAAGTCGGTTCGCAGTTGCGCCAGCTTCACGCTGAGCGCCGCCTCGTTCTTGCGCATCTCCTTGATGGTCTCGGAGCCCAGCGCCGCCCCCACGTCGGAGCCCATGTTGCCGTTGCGCAGCTGGGCCTGGGCGGCTGCGAGCCGGCCGGCCTTCTCCGCGGCTTCAGCCTTGGCGATGGCCACCTGCTGGTTGAGCGTGGAGACCTCCTGTTCGGCCATCGTCACGCCTTCCGACGAAAACAGGCCGTGCGCGTTCTTGTATTGCTGGACGCGGGTCTCTGCGGCCTCGGCGTCGGCGCGCATCTTCTCGAGGCTCCGGCCGAGCTCGGTGTTGGCGCGGGTGACGGCGGCGACCTTCTCGTCCAGTTGCCGGTCGATGTAGGTGGCGATGATGGCGTTGGAGATGTTGGCGGCCTTCTGCGGCGAGGTCGACGAGAAGCCCACCTGCACCACATAGGTCAGTCCGGCGCGGCGCACCCAGGTGCGGTCCTCGACGGTCTTGGCCACCTTCGACACCAGCTGCGGCGAGGGAGCGGTGATCGGCGGCTTGGCCGCCTTCAGGCCGAACAGCCCGCGGCCCTGCGCCGGGTTGAACTCCGGATCGTTGTAGAGCCGATTGCGCCGAACCAGGTCCTCGTAGAGCGCGTGGCTGCGCAGGATTTCGACCTGGGTGTCGACCGCGCCGGTGTCCGGCGGCAGGCCGATGGCCCGGTCCTTCTCGGTCGAGGTCAGCTCGGCGTTCTTCGGATCGATGACCACCGAACCCACTGCGGTGTAGCTCGGCGTCTTCAGCGCGAACGCGCCGAGCACCACGAGGAACACCGCGGCGAACACGCCCAGGCCCAGTTTGGCCCGCTGCAGGAGGATGCCGAACAGCTGCCGCAGGTGCATGCGCTCGGGTTCGATCGGCCGGAACGCCTGCGTCTGGTACGCGGGAACTTGCGGCGAAACGGGAATGAGATGGCTCATCGGCGACCTGTGCTCGGGGCTGGACGGCCTTTGCCGCCGCCCGGGTTCGGAAAACTAGCGTTGCTGATAAAGCCCGACGCTTGCCCCGGTTCCGGGGCGCCGGACCGCTGCGGTCAGAACGGGCGGAAGAGGCCCAGGATCGGGAAAATCCCCTGGAAATTCTGGATGAACCGCGAGCCCGACGACGTATCCACGACGATGATGTCGTTGCCGTAGATCTGCGGGTCCTCGGACCGTCCGCTGCGGATCTGGTTCAGGTCGAAGAAGGCTGCGTGGCGCGTCCCCTGCACCTGGCGGAAGACCGCCACCTTCTTGACGTTGGCCAGCTTCTGGTCCGGCCCCTTGGCCAGCGAGATCGCCTGCAGCAGGGTGGTCGGCCCGGGCAGCGGGTAGACGCCCGGTGAGTTCACCGCCCCGTCGATCGTCACGCGCTGGCTCTGCGCGTTCTTCACGGTGACGATCACCTGCGGGTCCTTCATGTACTTGGCCTTCAGCGCGGTCTCGAGGTCCTTCGAGAACTCGCCGGGGGTGCGGCCGCCGGCCTTCATCTGGCCGACCAGGGGGAGCACGACAGCCCCGCCGGAATCGACCGTCACCTCGCGCTTCAGCTCCTCGATGCCGAACACGTTCACGTCCAGCACGTCCTGGGCGCCGATGCGGTAGTCGGCGGCCGCGGGGGAGAGCAGGGCGGTCGAGTCGGGGGGCGGCAGCCGGGCGGACTTGGCCGCGGCCAGGGCGGACGGCGCCGGCAGCGCGATAAGCGCCGCGGCGAGAAGCGAGGACGTAAGCCTGCGCATGGGATCAGAAGCTCCGAAATCGCGACCAGACGATTTGGCTTCCATGCGTCGCCGCACGTCCGCCGGGCTCAAGAACACCCGGATTCAATGTCGCGTTCCCGCGGTGCGCCGAACATTTGAGCGCTCAGTACAGCTGCAGCGTCTTCACACCCGCCAGCCGGGCGGCCACGCCCGCATGCAAAGCGCCGCGCACGAGCCACCGTCCGCGCGCGGTCGGCGACAGCGCGCTCGCCATCGCCCCCAGAGCGCAGGCGCCGCCCTTGGCCGCGGCGAGGCCGGTCTGGATCAGGCGTCCTGTCGCCGCATGGCGGCTGGCCAGGCGCGTCGCATGGGTCTGGCCGGCGCGGAAGCTGCGTTTCAGCAGCCACTTCAGAGTCGCGCGGCCTGGCGGGACGGCCTCGTAGGCGAGCGCGGCCTCCGCGTACCCGATCGTCCCGCCCTGGTCGGTCAGCCGGTAGAAGAAGTCATCGTCCTCGCCGCCGAGGCGTCCCAGCGCCGGATCGAACCGCAGGCCGCCGATCGCGTCGCGCCGCAGCAGCACGTTGCCCGCATAGCCTTTCAGGATACGCCCGCCGCGCCGCACCGGCCGCGTGGAATGGAAGTCGCCGGCCGCAATCCAGCCCGGCGCGTCCGCGCCGTAGACCGCCGTCACCGGCCCCAGCACCGCATCCCAGCCGCCGCGCCCCGCCTCGGCCAGCAGCGCCGCCAACCAGCCCGGTGTGGCGGTCTCGTCGTCGTCGAGGAAGGCCAGCCATGGCGCGCGCGCGGCGTCCAGCAGGGCGTTCCGGGCGACGGAGATGTTGCGGGCCGGTGCGTGAACGTAGGTCAGGTCGAGGCCCAGCCGGGCGGCGGCATTCGCGACCTGTTCGCACGCGCTGTCGATTTCGTCGTTGTCGGCGACGATCACGCGGACCGCCACCTCCGGCGGCAGGTCGAGGCGCGCCAGCGAGGCCAACGTCTCGGTGACAGCCGGGCGGCGGAACGTGCAGATCCCGATGTCGACGGCGGTCATGCTGGCCCCGAACCTCTGCCTTGGCGGGAAATGGCCGGCCGCGAACGAGGTTCCGAAACCTCTTTCCGATCCGCGTGTTGAGCATGCGCCAGAGGAGACGGGAATGCACGAAGCGCGGTCGTTCGCCTATTCGCTCAGCCAGAAAGAGGACGGCTGGCGTTGGAGCATCTACGACGAGAATGGCGAAACCGTCGCGCGCGGGGCCGACGCGAGCCGCGACGCAGCCGAGCGCGCGGTGCAGGCGCACCTGATGAGCGCGCCGGCCGCCAGCCCTGCGGCGGCCTGAGCGCGGGAATGCAACAGTCCGTGATCACCCCAGACCTTCTCCCGCGGGCCTCGGAACTTAGACCCTAGCTGTGGGTTTTGGGGCCGGTTCCGGCGGAGGTTGGCTTCGCCGGTGTGCTTTCCGATCGTAGGACATGACCGAAGTTTTGTACGCTTCCCGCGCCGCGGCCCCCCGGCTGCGCGCGAAGGCCCCTTCATGGGACCAGCTCGTCACCGAGGCGATGAACTTCGCCATCGCCGTGGCGGCCATCCTGTTCCTTTCCCCGCTGCTCGTCGTGCTGGCGGTGATGATCTGGCTCCAGGACGGCGGCTCGCCGATCTTCGCGCACCGCCGCATCGGCAGGGACGGCCGACACTTCTGGTGCCTGAAGTTCCGCACCATGCTGGTCGACGCCGAGGATCGCCTCGCCGACCTGCTGGAACGTGACCCCGTCGCCCGCGCCGAGTGGGAGAAGGACCACAAGCTGAGGAACGACCCGCGGGTCACCCGGCTTGGCCTCTTCCTGCGCAAGTCCAGCCTCGACGAACTGCCGCAGCTCTTCAACGTCCTGAAGGGCGAGATGAGCCTGGTCGGTCCGCGCCCGATTGTGGACGCCGAGGCCGCCAAGTACGGTCGCCGCTTCCGCCACTACTGCGCGGTGAAGCCGGGGATCACGGGCCTGTGGCAGGTCAGCGGCCGCAACGACACGACCTACCGAACGCGCGTGGCCATGGACTGCATCTATGCGCGCCGCCGCAACGCCTTCATGGACGCCAAGGTGCTCGTCGCCACCGTCCCTGCCGTGCTGATCGCCCGCGGCTCCTACTGATCTTCACGCCTTGAGGGCGCTGCTGGCGATCTGGCGGTTCCTCCGTCGCTTCGAGGCGCGCGTCCTCATCGGCGTGATACTGGCGGCCGGGGCGCTCTCCGCCTTCCTCGAGCTCGGCGGCGAGATGGCCGAGGGCGAGACCGAGGCCTTCGACCGCCAGATCATCCTGGCCCTGCGCTCCCCCGGCGACCCCACCGACCCGATCGGCTCCCGGTCCGTCGAGGAGGCGGTGCGCGACATCACCGCGCTCGGCGGCACCACCCTCGTCGTCGTGGTGACCCTCATCGGCATCCTTGCCTTCGCCTTTCACCGCCGGCGCATCCACGCCCTGGTTCTCGGCGGCGGCGTCGTGCTCGCCTGGATCTCCAGCGACATCGCCAAGACGCTCTACGGCCGCGCGCGGCCCGACCTCGTCCCGCACATGGCCTACGTCTACTCCGGCAGCTTCCCGAGCGGGCATTCCACGATGTCGGCGGCCTGCTACCTGATCCTGGCCATGCTGATCGCCAGCCTGGAGACGCGCCGGCGGACCAAGGCGCTGGCCTTCATCACCGCCGGGACCGTGTTGGTCGGCGTCGGCGCCAGCCGCATCTACCTCGGCGTCCACTGGCCCAGCGACGTGCTGGCCGGCTGGTGCCTGGGCGCCGTCTGGGCCCTGATCGCCTGGATCGCCTTACGCAGCCTGGGCGGACAGGTGCGGGGCGCCGGCTAGGCGCCGGCGAGGTCAGACAGCCGCGAACCCCGACAGGTCCGGCGCTTTCCCATTCCACCCGGAGATGCGCTCGAAGGCGGCGCCGAGCGCCACCACGGTGGCCTCGTCCTGCGGTCGGCCGAGAATCTGCAGGCCCGCCGGCATCCCCTCCGCCGTCAACCCGCACGGCACGCTGATCCCTGGCAGGTCCAGGTAGTTGGCCGCCCGCGTCAGGCGGCTGAGCGGCGAGGTGGTCTCATCGATGGTGTCTATGGGCGGCCCGGGGATCGGGCAGGTGGGGGAGAGGAGGCCGTCCCAGTCCGCCAGCCAGGCGTGGAACGCGGCCTGATCCTCCGCCCGCCGCCGGTGCGCCGCCTCCAGCTTCTCGTCGCTCACCTCGCGCCCGGCCTCGAAGCGCCGCACGATCCACGGGTCCATGACGTCGCGATGGCGCTGGATCCGCTTGCCCCAGATGCGCCAGCCCTCGCCGCCCATCAGCATCCCATTGGGCGCGAACGACTGCTCCAGCGCCAAAGGTGGGTGCGTGAACTCCACCGTGACCCCGGCGAACCGCAAGCGATCGACGGCCTCCAGGTAGAGCTCGGCCACGTCGGGATCCACCTCGCCCAGGCCGTCCACCGGGATCGCCGCCAGCCGTTTGCCGCGCACGTCGGTCGCCAGCGCCGCCTCGGCGTCGAACGGCCCACGCCTGGCTGCCGCGCCGTCGGGTCCGGAGACGATCGAAAGCGCCCGGGCCGCCGTCGCCACGTCGCGCGCCAGGGTCCCCACGGTGTCCAGCGCCGGCGACAGCGGGTGGACGCCGATCAGGCTCACGAGGCCGCGCCCCGGCTTCAGCCCCACCACGCCGCAGACCGCTGCCGGTATGCGCACCGAGCCCCCCGTGTCGCTGCCCAGCGCCGCGTCGCAGAGCCCCGCCGCCACCGCCACCGCCGAGCCCGACGACGAGCCCCCGGGCGCCCGATGCACCTTCGCGTCCCACGGGTTCCACGGCGCGCCCACCGCGCGGTTGGTGCCCCAGCCGCCGTAGGCCAGCTCCACCGTCTGAGTCTTGCCCACCGCCTGCCACCCCGCCGCGAGCAGCCGCCGCACGACCTCCGCGTGCCGCGGCGGCCGCTCGGCCAGCGGCACGGCCGCGCCGCCCCCGGTCGGCAGGCCCTCGACGTCGAACAGGTCCTTGATCGCGAACGTCGGCCCGCTCGCCCCGGGCTCGGCCAGCGGCGTCTCGAACACCCGCACGAAGGCGTGCAGCCGCGGCTCGTAGCGGCGGATGCGCTCGAACGCCTCGGAAGGACTCAAGGGGGTGATCCCTCAAAAGCCCCTCCCCCTTGCGGGGAGGGGTTTGGGGTGGGGGTGTCAGCGCCGAGCCGATGGGTTGTCACCCCCACCCCCGGCCCCTCCCCGCAAGGGGGAGGGGAGACCTTGTCCCTGCCTCTCATTCCTCGACTATCGCCCGGCTGTTTCGGCCACGCTAGTAACCGGGGGATGTCCGCCAACCTCTACGACCTGCTGGCCAGCCGCTTCCCCGCCGACCGCGCCAGGCCATGCTTCCTGCTGGGCGACCAGGCCGTCTCCTACGGTGAGCTCGAGGCTGGCGCCGCCGCCGTCGCCGGCCGCCTCGTCGCCGAGGGGGTGAAGCCCGGCGACCGGGTCGCGCTCAAGGCCCCGAAGTGCCCACAGACGATCATGGTCTACCTCGGCGTCCTCAAGGCCGGCGCCGTCTATCTCCCCCTGAACGCCGTCTACACCGAGGCCGAGACGCAATACTTCCTGGAGGACGCCGAGCCTGCGGTCTTCATCGTCGACCCGCCGGCCTGGGTCGGCGACGCCGCGGCTCATCCGCCGCTCGCCGCCAGCGTCCCGCGCGAAGCCGCCGACCTTGCCGCCCTGATCTACACCTCCGGCACCACCGGCCGATCCAAGGGCGCCATGCTCACCCACGGCGCGCTCGCCGCCAACGCGCTGGCCCTGCACGAGGCCTGGGGCTTCACGCCGGACGACGTGCTCCTCCACGCCCTGCCGATCTTCCACGTCCACGGTCTCTTCGTGGCCCTGCACTGCGCCCTTCTCTCCGGCGCGCCGATGGTCTGGCAGGCGAAGTTCGAGGACGCCGCCGTCATCGAGGGCCTGAAGCGATCCACGGTCCTGATGGGCGTGCCCACCTTCTACACGCGCCTCCTGGCCAACCCGGCCTTCACCCGCGAGATCGCCGACGGCGTCCGGGTCTTCATCTCGGGCTCGGCGCCCCTGCTGCCCTCCACCTTCGCCGAGTTCGAGGCGCGGACGGGCCAGCGCATCCTCGAGCGCTACGGCATGAGCGAGGCGGTGATCATCACCACCAACCCGCTGGACGGCGAGCGCATCGCCGGCTCGGTCGGCTATCCGCTGCCGGGCGTCGAGCTGCGCATCGGCGAGGGCGAGGTGATCCAGATCCGCGGGCCTTCGGTGTTCTCCGGATACTGGCGGATGCCGGAAAAGACCGCCGAGGAGTTTACCGCCGACCGCTTCTTCATCACCGGCGACGTCGGCCGCGTCGACCCGGACGGCCGCGTCTGGATCTCCGGCCGGGCCAAGGACCTGATCATCTCCGGCGGCTACAACGTCTATCCGAAGGAGATCGAGCTGGTGCTCGACGAGCTCCCGGGCGTCACCGAGAGCGCCGTCATCGGCGTGCCGCACCCGGACTTCGGCGAGGGGGTTGTGGCCGTGGTGATGGGGCAGGGCGACGAGGCCGCGATGATCGCGCAAGCCCGTTCGCAGCTCGCCGCCTACAAGGCCCCGAAGCGCGTCGTCTTCGTCGACGAGCTGCCCCGAAACGCCATGGGCAAGGTGCAGAAGAACCTGCTGCGGGCGCGCTACGCCGGCCTTTTCACCGCCTGAGGCGTGTTGCGCATCGAGCCCAGCGCCTCGTAGCCGGCGATGGTGGTCAGCGTCTGCGGCTCGCGCAGAATCGCCACGCCCGAGCGCAACTCCAGCAGCCCCTCGCGCCGCAACTGCTGCAGCGTCCGGTTCACGTGCACGATGGAGAGTCCCAGCGCGTCGGCCAGCATCTCCTGGGTCAGCGGCAGCGGGAAGCGCTGCGAATCCCCCAGGCCCACGATCTGGAGCCGCCGCTGCAACTCCAGCAGGAAGTGGGCGACGCGCTCGTAAGCCGTCTGCTGGCCGAGCCGCACCATGTGATCGAGCAACAGCTGCTCGTCCTGCATCCAGATCGCCGCCAGCGCCTGCGCCAGCCCGGGCGCGCGGCCGGATTCGGCAGCGTCGAGCGCGGGTTCCGCGTCGACGGTCTCCAGCGCCGTCAGCGCCGTCAGGCTCCAGGGCGCCGCGCTCGGCCGCGAGGCTGCGCCCAGCGGGTCGCCCGGCAGGATGAACCGGAAGATCTGCCGCCGCCCATCCGGCAGCACCCGCTGGCAGGCCGCCCAGCCGGCGACCACGAATTTCGGCCGCCGCAGCGCCTGGCCTTCGGCGAGGATCTCCTCGCCCGGCGCGAAGCGTTCTCGCCGCTCGCCGAGCACGCGGATCAGCGCCTCTTCGACCTCGCTGAGACGTGCATAGGACCTGAGTTTGCGCAGTACGGGATCGATCGGCCACGCGGCCAATCTCGTCTTGAACCGTCCGGACATCGACGGCGCCCCTCCAATTGGTTTGGGTGCGCGCCAGAACCCCCAGCCACACACTCCTGGACAAACCGAAAATGCACAGCCGTTAGGATGGTTCCCGGTCAGGGGCCGACCGCGACCCCCCAGGGACGCCCGCCCAGCTTCAGGGTCTGCAACGTGCGGCCGGACGTCAGGTCGACCACCGTCAGGTCGGCGGAGAGTCCATTCGCGGCGTAGAGCCGCCGTTCGTCCGGCGACAGCGCCACGCTCCAGTTGCGCACGCCCACGTCGAAGGTCCGCAGCACCTTCAGCGCCGCGGCGTCCACCTCGGCCACCCGGTTGCCGCGGCCAGTGGCGACGTAGAGGCGGGTTCCTGCGCGGTTGATCGCCAATCCCACCGCCTGCGTCCCTTGCGGAGCGCCGTCGGTCCTGAGGTCGACCGCGCCCAGCCGTGCGAAGCCTCTGGTGTCGAACGCGCTGACCGTCGCGTCCTGTTCTGCGCTGATCCACAGCCGCCGGCCGTCGGTGCTGAACGCCGCATCGCGCGGCCGCGCGCCCACCGGCAGCCGGGCTGTCACCGCGCCGGTCGCCGTTTCGATCACGAGCGCCTGGCCGGTCGCCTCGGAGGTGCACACCAGCCAGCGGCCGTCCGGACTGACCGCGATCCCCTCCGGCTCGCCGTCCACGACCATGCGACGGCCCGGCCGCCCGTCGGCCGCGGCCACCGTCGCGACCGCCGCCCCGTCGTCGTCGACCACATAGAGCCGCGCGCCGTCGGGGCTCACGGCGAAGCGGTCCGGGTCGGGCGCGGCGGCGAGCACCCGCACGCGGCGGCTGCGCAGATCCACGGCCACCAGGCGATTGTCGTTGCTCACGGCCACGTAGAGCGTCCGGCGGTCCGGTGAGAGGCCGAGGCCTCGCGGACGCTGGCCAACGGGGATCCTGGCGTCCACCGCCAACCGCACGCCGTCGACCACGTGGATCACCCCCGCGGTCTCGTCGGAGACATAGAGCGTGTGCGGCGCCGGCGGTTCGGCGCAGCCGCCCAGCGCGAGCCCGAGGGCGGCCAGGACGGCCCAGTGTCGGGGAAGAGTCACAACCGCGAGGCGTACAGCACACGCGCCGAGTCTGCGCGTGCGACTTTTAGACCTCGGAGCTTGCGGCTACGGTCGGCAACCAGGCAACGGAGGGGCGCATGGACCTGCAGCTCAAGGGCAAGACGGCGGTGGTCACCGGGGCCTCGCGCGGCATCGGCAAGGCGATCGCCGAGTGCTTCGCCGACGAGGGCGCCAACGTCGCCATCTGCGCCCGCAACGCCGACGCCGTCACCGAGGAGGTGAAGGCGCTGCAGAGCCGCGGCGTGAAGGCCTGGGGTCAGGCGGTGGACATCGCCGACGGCGACGCCCTACAGGGCTTCGTGCGCCAGGCGGCGGCCGAACTGGGCGGCCTCGACATCCTGGTCTCCAACGCCAGTGCGCTGGTCCAGGGCAACGCCGTGGCCGACTGGCAGGCGATGTTCGAGATCGACATGCTGGGCGCGGTCCGCACCTTCGACGCCGCCAGGCCGCTGCTCGAGAAGGCCGCCGCCGAGAAAGGCGACGCGGCCTTCGTGATGATCTCCTCGGTCTCGGCCGCGACGGCCGACGCCGGCTCCTCCTACGGCGCCATCAAGGCCTCCCTGATCCACTACGCCCACGGCCTGGCGCGCGAGCACGCCGCGAAGAAGATCCGCGTCAACGTCGTCTCGCCGGGAACCGTCTTCTTCGAGGGCGGAGTCTGGGGGAACGTGAAGCAGGGCGCCCCGGCCTTCTTCGAACAGATGATCAAGCGTAATCCCACCGGTCGGATGGCGACGCCGGAGGAGGTGGCGGCCGCCACGGTCTTCCTCGCCAGCCCCCGTTCGGCCTTCACCACAGGTATCAACATGCTGGTCGACGGCGCCATCACCAACCGCGTGAACTTCTGAGGCCAAGTCGTTGGATTACGACTACTACGAGCTCACCGTCAGTCGCGCTCCGGACGCTCAGCGCACCGCCGCCGCGGCGATCTACGCCGCGCTCGGCGACCGGGCGGTGGCCATCTGGTCGCCCTTGCTGGGCATGCCGTCGGACCGGCTTCTGGTGCTCGCCGCCCACGGCGCCCCGGCGCGCTCCATTCTCCAGGCCCCCGGCGTCACCGGCGCCGCGGCCCGCGACCGCCTGACGCCGACGCTGCGGCCGAAGGACGGCGCCACGCCGGCCCCGCTCGGCGTCTACGTCCACAACTGGTTCACCATCGACGACACGGTCGACGAGTTCGTCCGCCTTTCCGGCGAAGCCTGGCCCGACTTCGAAGCCGCCTTCGAGACCCGCATCTTCGGCCTCTTCCTCGCCGAAGCCAGCGACGCCGACCGCGCCGCCAACGGCCGCCGCCTGCTGCTGATGACCGGCTACCGCGACCTCGCCGAGTGGCAGAAGAGCCGCAACCCGCAGCCCACCGCCCGCGCCGCCTTCCAGCGCCGCCGCGAGCTCACCCGCGTCTCGCTCGCCCGCGCCTGCGTCCTGATCCCGCGGGGACGGGCCGCATGACCGCCGGCGCTCTGCAAGGCCTCCGCGTCCTCGACTGCACCCACGTCATCGCCGGCGCCTACTGTTCGCTGATCCTGGCCGACCTGGGCGCCGACGTGGTCAAGATCGAGCC
>CAZBXO010000038.1:24305-26123 GCA_964495645.1 uncultured Phenylobacterium sp.
GCCGGCGTGCCGCTCTCCGACCTCAACGCCGGCGTCTTCGCCGCCGTCGGCGTCCTGGCCGCCCTGCAGCACCGCCACCGCACCGGCGAGGGCCAACGCCTGGAGACCTCGCTGCTCGAGAGCGCGCTCGCCTACACGGTCTGGGAGACCGGCCTCTACCTGACCACCGGCGAGGTCGCCCGGCGCAAGGGCACGCGCCACCGGCTGGCCGCCCCCTACGAGGCCATGAAGACCGCCGACGGCCACATGGTGGTCGGCGTCAACAACCAGCGCCTCTGGCTGCGCTTCTGCGCCGCCATCGGCGCCGAGCCCCTCACCGTCGACGAACAGTTCGACAAGCCCAACCGCCGGGTGAAGAACCGCGACGCCCTGCAGGACCGCATCGAGGCGATCCTGACCACCGACACCACCGCCAACTGGATGAGGAAGCTGGACGCCCAGGGCGTCCCCTGCGGCCCGCTCAACACCATCGCGGAGGCCTGGGACGACCCGCAGATCAAGGCGCGCGGCCTGCTCGCCGAGGCCGACGGCCGCCGCTTCATCCGCACGCCCATCAAGCTCGACGCCACGCCCGCGAAGGTCGCCGCCGGCCCGCCCGGCGTCGGCCAGCACACCCGCGAGGTGCTTAGCCAGGCCGGCTTCACCGATGCGGAGATCGACGCGCTGCTCGCCTCTGGCGCCGCCGCCACCGAACGCAAGGAGTCCGCGTGACGGGAACCGTCCACATCGAGGAGATCTCGCCGGCCGTAACCCTGCTCGAGATCGACAATCCGCCGATGAACCCGCTGGGCGTCGAGATGCGGGCGGCCTTCATGGCCAAGCTCGACGAGGTGGAGGTGAACGAGGCGCTGCGCTGCCTGATCGTCACCGGCCGCGGCAAGGCCTTCTGCGCCGGCGACGATCTGAAGACCGTCGGTCCCGCCGGCGAGGACCTGGCCGGTTTCGGCCGCCTGCTCGACCGCCTGGAACAGACCCGCGTCCCGGTCGTCGCCGCCATCAACGGCTGGTGCGTCGGCGGCGGCTTCGAGCTAGCCTGCTGCTGCGACATCCGCATCGCCTCCACCGAGGCGAAGTTCGTCTGCGCCGGCGTCAACGTCGGCCTGATGGCGTCCACCTACCGCCTGCCGCGGCTGATCGGCGTCGGCCCCGCCAAGGCCATGCTGCTCACCGGCTCGCCGCACGACGCCGCCACCGTCGAGCGCTGGGGCTTCGTCACCGCCGTGCACGAACCCGACGCCCTGCGCGCGGCCGCCATCGCGCTCGCCGAGCGCATCGCCACCCGCGCGCCGCTCTCCGTCGAGGCCACCAAGCGCACCGCCGGCCGCGCCCCCGACCTCAGCCCCGAGGACGCCAACAGGATGCTCGGCGCCGAGGTCCGCGTGTTGCGCAAATCCAACGACCACAAAGCCGCCGTCGCCGCCTTCCGCGAACGCCGCGACCCGGTCTTCACGCGCTCCTAGTGGACGTCCCCGCCGGCGCCCGCACCTCCCCCGCCACCGCGCGCAATCGCGAGCCGATCCTGGCCGTCGTCGGCCCGCGCCTTGCGCCCGGCGCTCGCGTCCTGGAGGTCGCCAGCGGCGCGGGCGAGCACGCCGTCTTCCTCGCCGCCGCCCGGCCGGACGTCGCCTGGACGCCCAGCGACCCCGACCCCGAAGCTCGCGCCAGCATCGCCGCCTGGCGCGCGCAGGCCGCCCTGCCGAACCTCGAACCCCCGCTCACCCTCGACGCCGCCGATCCGGCCAACTGGCCCGCCGGGCCCTACGACGCCGTCGTCTGCATCAACATGGTCCACATCAGCCCCTGGGCGGCGACGCAAGG
>CAZBXO010000039.1:0-7186 GCA_964495645.1 uncultured Phenylobacterium sp.
GCACGTGGGCGGCGAACTCGCGGACGCCGACGGCCTTCATCGCCGGCAGGTCGGGGTCCAGCTTGCGGGCGAGGAGCGCGCGGACCTCCTTGACCACCCCCTGTTCCACCATGGCTTCCAGGCGCGCGTCGCAGCGGGCGTAGAGGGCGGCGCGCGGCGGGTCGAGGGCCACGGCGGACCATGACCCGGCTGGCAGAGCCCCTTCGGCTGACGCGTGGTGGTCCGTCAGGCTCTTGCCGGTCGTGGTGAACACTTCCCAGGCGCGCTTCAGGCGCTGGGCGTCGCCCGGGGCGATGCGGGCGGCGGCGGCAGGGTCGGCGCGGGCCAGGCGGGCGCGGAAGGCGGCCTCGCCCATGGCCTCGTACTCCAGGGCCACGTCGCGGCGGATCGTGCCGGAGATTTGCGGGATCTCGGCCAGGCCCTCGGTCAACGCCTTGAAGTAGAGGCCGGTCCCGCCGACCACGATGGCTGGGACGCCGCGCGCGCGGACGGCGGCGATCACGTCAGTCGCGGCCCGCAGCCAGCGGCCGACTGACCAGCCGTCGGCTGCGTCGACCGTGCCGAAAAGGTGGTGCGGCGCGCGGGCCTCCTCCTCGCGCGACGGTCGCGCAGTCAGCAGGCGCAGGTCGCGGTAGAGCTGCATGGAATCGGCGTTGACCAGCTCGCCGCCGGTCGCCTCGGCGAGCCGGAGCGCCAGCGCCGACTTGCCGCTTGCCGTGGGCCCGGCGATCAGCCAGATGCGGCCGTTCATGGACCTGGTGCTCACCCTCGTCGCGCCGCCGGACGCCGGCGCCTTTGCGATCAACCTGCGCGATGTCTTCGCGAGCGTCGGCGCGCGGGGCAAGGACTCTCGCAAGGTCGAGGCCGGCGAGATGGCGGTCACCGACGTGATCGTCGAGGCCGACGACCTTACGGCGTTGCGGGCGGCCCTGGCGACGCCGATGGCCGACCAGGCGCTGGACTGGTGCCTGCAGCCGCTGGAGGGACGCCGGAAGCGCCTGCTGATCGCCGACATGGATTCCACGATCATCAACGTGGAGTGCTTGGACGAGCTGGCCGACTTCGCGGGGCTGAAGGCGGAGATCAGCGCGATCACCGAGCGGGCTATGCGCGGGGAGCTGGAGTTCGAGGGCGCGCTGCGCGAGCGGGTGGGCAAGCTGAAGGGCCTGCCACTGACCGCGCTCACCGCGGCTTACGAGCAGCGGGTTCGGCTGAACCCCGGAGCCCGGACGCTGGTGCGGACAATGGCCGCGAACGGAGCGCGCTGCGTGCTGGTGTCCGGCGGCTTCACCTTCTTCACCCAGCGGGTAGCGCAGGCGGCGGGGTTCCACTCCCACCGGGCGAACACGCTCCTCGAGGAGGGGACCTGCCTCTCCGGTCAGGTGGGGGAGCCGATCCTCGGCCGCGAGGCGAAGCTGGCGGCGCTGAAGGAGGATGCGGCGCTGCTCAGGATTCCGCTGTCGGCGACGCTGGCGGTGGGCGACGGGGCCAACGACCTGGCGATGATCGAGGCGGCGGGCCTGGGCGTGGCCTATCGCGCCAAGCCGATTGTCGCCGCACAGGCGGACTGCAAGGTCGACCACGCCGACCTCACTGCTCTGCTCTACTTCCAGGGCTATTCGGCGGACCAGTTCGTTACGGATTGAAGCCCAGCTTGATTTCGGCGCCGTCGCCGACTCGGCTATCCCGCCCCATGGCCCTCCCGAGACCCGTCAAAGCCGTCGTGTTCGACATGGATGGCCTGCTGGTCGACTCAGAGGTGGTCTACTGCGAAGCGCTGACCGCGCAGGCGGCGGAGATGGGCTACGAGCTGACCCTTCCGGTGCTGAAGACCATGATCGGCACGACCTGGGCTGGCAGTTCCGAGATCCTGAGGGCGCACTTCGGGCCGGCGTTCGACACCGTGATGCTGCGCGACCGGTCGGTGGAGCGGTTCTACGAGTTGGCGAAAGCGAAGATTGCACTGAAGAGTGGCGTGCTGGAATTGCTCGAACACCTGGAGGCCGCCGCGATCCCGCGGGCCATCGCCACCTCCTCGCAGCGCCGGGACGTAGAGCACCACCTGCACGGCCACGGCCTGTGGGAGCGGTTCCAGGCGATCGTCGCGCACGGCGACTATGCGCGGGGCAAGCCGCACCCGGACCCCTACCTGACCGCGGCGGAGCGCCTGGGCATGGACCCGGCGGAGTGCCTGGCGCTGGAGGACAGCCACAACGGCGTCCGGGCTGCTGCGGCTGCCGGCATGATGACCATCATGGTGCCCGACATGCTGGACCCGACCGAGGAGATGCACTCGCTCTGCGTTCGCATCGCCGCCGACCTGCATGAAGTCCGCGCACTGCTCGAGGCGCAGGCGGCTACTTGATGGTCGCCAGTTCGTGGAGGAACTGCACGTGGCTGAGGACGGCCTCGTCGAGGCCGGCGACGGCCGGGTTGGTGGATTCCACCAGATAGTACTCGTTGGGCGCGTGGGCGCCGGAGCCGTGGCCAAGGCCGAAGTGGCCGGCAGGCAGGCGCAGCGGGTCGCCGGTGAAGATGTAGCCCGGCCATGAGCCGGCGTTGCGCGGCGACAGGTTCGGCTCGACGCCCCGTCGGCGGTAGACGTTCTGGGCGGCTCGGATGATCGGCGCCGTCTCAGCGGTCTCGGTGGGATCATAGCCGCCGGTGACATTCACCTCGATGTCGCCGAAGCCCTGCCTGGCCAGATGCGCCTTCAGCTTCGTCTCGGCTTCGCGGCGGGTCATGTTGGGCACCAGGCGCAGGTCGAGCTTGGCGACCGCCCGGCCGGGCAAGATCGTCTTGCCGCCCTCGCCAGTGTAGCCGGAGACGAGGCCCTCGATATTCACCGTCGGTTGGGACGCAAGGCGCTCGAGGGCGCTGCGGTAGTCGAGGTCGTCGATGAAACGGCTGACGCCGAGCGCGCGCTTCTGTGCGGCCTCCGCGCCGGTCACCGAGGCGGTCTTGGCGATGATCTCCTTCTCGCGCGCGGTCAACGGGCGGACGTTCTCGAACCAGCCCTCGATGGCCGGCGTGTTGCCGCCGTCCTTCACCAGCGTCGAGAGGGCGGCGATCAGATGCCAGGCCGGCGAGTCCACCATCGCCTTCAGGCTGGAGTGGATGTCCTGCTGCGGTCCGCGGCCCCACTTGGCGCCGGACGACACCAGTTCCAGTTCGATGATGCCCTTGGCGCCGAGGGTCACGCCGATCGAGCCGTTCGGCGCCTGGCCGGCGGCCGGCATGTAGACCGACGTGCAGGTCTTCAGCCGCGCGAGCACGTCGGGACGCTGGACCACCTGGGCGAAGTTGGGAGAGCCGATCTCCTCCTCGCCCTCGGCGACCATGACGAGGTTCACCGGCAGCTTGCGGTTCGCCGCGCGGATCGCATGCAGGGCCGCCAGCATGGTGGCTTCCGGCCCTTTCTGGTTCACGGCGCCGCGGCCCATGATGGCCTTGCCCAGGCCCGGCCGATCGACCAGTGCGGCTTCCAGGGGCGGCGAGGACCATTCGGCCGGATCGTACTGCTTCACGTCGTACATGAAGTAGAGGCCGACGGTGCGCGGCGCACCGACGTCGTAGGTGGCGAAGACACCCGGCTTGCCGGTGGTGTCCACGCGCTCGGCGTGGGTGAAGCCGGCGTCCCGGAAGAGCTCGACCGCGTAGTCGGCGCCGGCCGGAAAGCCCTTGTTCTCGGCGGCGATGGCCGGGCGGCGGATCCACTCCTGGATGCGCCTGACGTTGACGTCGTGCGCCTGCTCGATCGGCTTCTTCGCCCACTCGAAGTCCTGCGCCTTGGCCCTTGGTTGGGCGATGGCGCGCGGCGCGGCCGCCGCCGCACCGGCCGCCGCCATGGTCATCAGAAGCCCGCGCCGCTGCATGTCACGCCCCCGTCGAATGTGACGTGACGCTAGGCCCATCCGGGGGCCCGCGCCAAGCCGTCAGCGACTGCCGGAGGGGCCGCGCTCGAAGTATTTGAAGAAGGCGCTGTCTGGGGAGAGCACCATGGTCGTGTCGCCGTTGGCGAGCGTCTCCTCGTAGGCCTGCAGCGAGCGATAGAGGGCGGCGAAGGACGGGTCGCGGCCGTAGCTTTGGGCGTAGATGCGGGTGCGCTGGGCGTCGCCCTGGCCGCGAACGATGTCGCCGGTCTGAGTGGCCGTGGCGAGCGTCACGGTGACCTCGCGGTCGGCCTCGGCGATAATCTCGCGCTTGCGCTGCTCGCCCTCGGCGCGGATGCGGGCCGCCTCCTGCTGGCGGCTGGTCTGCATGTTGCGGAAGACGGCTTCCTGGTTCTGCGGGGGCAGGTCGGCGCGACGGATACGCACATCGATCACCTGGATGCCGAGGCGGGAGGCGATCGCACGGCGGGCCACGTCGGCGCGGGTCTGAGCCATCAGAGCCTCGCGGCGGCCGGAGATGATCTCGGTAGAGGTCGCGGTCCCAAGGACCTGGCGCAGCGATGAGTTCACCAGCCGCTCGATACGGTCGCCGGCGGTCTGTTCGTTGCGTAGGGTGCGGTAGAAGGCCAGCGGGTCGGATATCCGATAGCGGACGAAGGCGTCTACCACGAGGCGGCGCTGGTCCGAGGCGATGACCTCCTCGGACTGGGCTTCGAGGCTCAGGTTGCGCCGGTCGAACCGCACGACCCCTTCCCACGGCAGTTTCATGTGCAGGCCGGCCTCGTTGCGGTTGGGTGGGTTCACCACCCGCACCGGATCGCCGAGGTTGACGACCACAGCCTCTTCGCGCTGGTCGACGATGTAGAACACGGACGTGGCCAGCATCATGAGCACGGCGGCCGCGATCAGGTAGCCTATGGCTTGAGCGCGGCTCATCGGGCGTTCCCCTGCGGCTGGGTGGCCTGCGGCGGCGGGCGCTGCGACGCCTGGGTCTGGCTCTTGGGGCGGAACACGTCGGGCGGCAGGATGATCGGGGCGCTCGCGCCCTTGCCGTCGATGATCACCTTGTTGGAGCCCCGGAGCACGCGCTCCATGCTCTCGATGTAGAGGCGGTCGCGGGTAGCGCCGGGGGCGCGGCGGTACTCGGCGAGTATGGCGTTGAAACGCGAGGCCTGCCCGAGCGCCTCGCGCACCGCTTGTTCCTTGTAGGCCTCTCCCGACTGCGTGATGCGGGCGGCGTCGCCGCGGGCCTCGGCCACCACCCGGTTCTTGTAGGCCATCGCCTCGTTGACGGAGGACTGCCGATCCTGCTCGGCGTTCTGCACGTCACGGAAGGCCTGCACGACCTCGCGCGGCACCTGCGCCGAACGGATCTGCACCTCGACTACGTTGATTCCGGCGCCCCAACTGTCCAGCACCCGCTGCATCAGCTCCGCCGTCTGTTGCTGGACGGCGCCTCGGCCGGTCGAGATGATCGGCTGCAGATCGGTCTTGCCGACCACCTCGCGCATGGCGCTCTCCGCCACCGCCTTAACCGACGCCTCCGGATCGCGGACGGTGAACACGAACTTGTCGGGGTCGGACACGCGCCACGCGACCGAAAAGTCCAGGTCGACGATGTTCTCGTCGCGGGTGAGCATCAGGCTCTCCGCCGGCACGTCGTTCTCGCCGGACCCGCCGATGTCGATGCGCTGCAGGTTGGTGACCGTCACCTTCTGCACCCGCTCGATGGGGGCAGGGAGGTGGTAGCGCGCGCCCGGGCCCTCGTTGCGGGAATAGGCGCCGAAAGTCGTGACGACCGCTTCCTCGTTCGGCTGCACGAAGTAGATGCCGGACGCCGCCCAGAGAAGGAACGCGCCGCCGAGTAGGGCGGCGATGAAGCCCGGGCGCATACCGCCGGGGCCGCCCATCAGGTCGCGGAGGCGCCGCCTGATACGGTCGAAACCGGGATCGAAGTTGGGGCCGCCGGGCCCGCGGCCGCCACCGAGCGGTCGCCGGGGGGGCTCCCGGCCTCCGCCATCACCGCCGGAAGGTGGGGAACCCCAGGGTCCCGGGTTGGCGTTGTCGTTCCAAGGCATCCGGGATTCGTGAACTCGTCCGCCCAAAGCCCCCTGCGGGCTTGTAAACCTGGGCCGTCAGCCGGATATGAGACCCCTTCCCGTGCAAGGCAAGACAAAGCGGCGATGAGCGAAGCGGCGGGCCCCGAGCGGGCGGCGATCCTGGCGGCTCTGGACCAGGTCATCGACCCGAAATCCAACCAGGGGCTGGCGAGCGCCGGGCTGGTTCGCGGCCTGTCTATCCGCGGCGGCCGCGCGGCCTTCATGCTCGAGGTGCCGGCGGGCGACATCGATGCCTATCGGCGGGTGCGCGAGGCGGCCGAGGAGGCCATGGCGCACGTCGAGGGCGTGGAGACCGCCCAGGTCGTGCTGACCGCCGAGACCGGCGGCCAGAGCCCGCCGCCGCCGGACCTGAAGGTCACGCCGCGAAAGGCCAAGGTGGTCGAGGACCCGGGCGCCAGGCTGGCGCCGATGCCCGACGCCGAGCAGGCCCGGCACGTGAAGAAGGTGATCGCCGTCGCCAGCGGCAAGGGCGGGGTCGGCAAGTCGACGGTGGCTGTCAACCTGGCGGTGGCCTTCGCCGAGCTGGGCTACCGCGCGGGCCTGCTGGACGCCGACATCTACGGGCCTTCGGCGCCGACCATGCTGGGCGTGGACGGCGAGCCGACGTTCGACTTCGATAAGCGGCTGAACCCCCTGGAGGCCTGGGGGATCAAGGTGATGTCGATCGGTTTCATCGTCGAGAAGGGCGCGGCCAACATCTGGCGCGGGCCGATGGCGTCATCGGCGCTGCGCAGCCTGATGAACTCCAACTGGGGGACGGCGCACGAGCCGGCCGATGTGCTGGTCATCGACCTGCCGCCGGGCACGGGGGACATCCAGCTGACCCTCGTGCAGCGGCTGAAGCTGGACGGGGTGGTCATCGTCTCGACGCCGCAGGAGATCGCGCTGATCGACGCCCGGCGCGCGGCGGAGATGTTCGAGAAGACCGGCGCCAAGATCCTGGGTGTGGTTGAGAACATGGCCTGGTTCGCTGACGCGACCGGCGCGAAGGTCCCGATTTTCGGTTCCGGCGGGGCGAAGGCGGAGGCCGAGCGGCTGGGCGTGCCGCTGCTGGCGGAGATCCCGTTGGAGGTGGCCGTTCGCGAGGGCGGCGACGAAGGCCGGCCGGTGGTCGCCACGAACCCCGAGAGCGTGGCCGCGCGGGCGTTCCTGGCGATGGCGAAAGCGCTGATC